>NZ_CP059452.1:435463-753426 GCF_022023855.1 Azospirillum brasilense | reverse complement strand
CATCCCGTCCTGCTTCCCGATGCCTTTGCCTGTCGGTCGGGGTCTGGCAGCGGAAGGATTCGCCGCGCGCCCCTGTTCCAATACTCTTTATGGCAAAAAGCGGCCCAGGTCTTCCATTGCGAACGTCAGAGACGGCGACGGCGGGCATTAGACGTCTAATTTTTAACCCATCTCATCCCGCCAGATGGCCCAGCGGCAGGGCCGTGCGGTAGCGCACCTGCTTCAGCGCGAAGCTGGAGCGGATGTTGGCGACCCCGGAAATCCGCGTCAGATGCTCCTTGAGGAAACGCTCGTAGCTGGCGAGGTCGGGAACCACCACGCGCAACAGGTAATCCGCGTCGCCGGTCATCAGATAGCATTCCATAACCTCCGGCAGGGCCATCACCGCGGCCTCGAAGGCGTCGATCCGCTCCTCCACCTGCCGTTCCAGGCTGACGCTGACGAAGACGTTCACCGGCAGATCGACCGCGGCGGGATCGACCAGCGCGACGTGGCGGGTGATGACGCCCGCCTCCTCCAGCGCCTTGACCCGGCGCAAGCAGGGTGACGGCGACAGGCCGACGCGCTCCGCCAGCTCGTTGTTGGGCATCCGCCCGTCCTGCTGGAGCAGGGCCAGGATCTTCCGGTCGATGCGATCGAGTTTGATTTTTGGCATTTCATGCTGCTATCAGCCATTCTACGCAATCCAATGCTAAACCAGCGGCGTTTCCGGCGCCACTTTGCAAACTCCTGCCGCGGCACAAATGATAGGCTCTACCGATCATCGACCGCCGCTCCGTCAAGAGGGGAACAGACATGGACGCGACCGTTCCGAACCACGCCGACCTCGCCTGCCTGCGCGAGCTGGAGCGCAAGGTTCTCTGGCTCGCGTCCTGGACGATCCACAACGCCAACCATGTCCGCCCCAACCAGGACGGGTTAAAGATCGGCGGGCATCAGGCGTCCTCGGCCTCGCTGGCGACGATCATGACGGCGCTCTATTTCCAGGCCCTGCGCCCGGAGGACCGGGTGGCGGTGAAGCCGCACGCCAGCCCGATCTTCCACGCCATCCAGTATCTGCTGGGCAACCAGACGCGCGGGAATCTGGAGAATTTCCGCGGCTTCAAGGGCGCCCAGTCCTACCCGTCGCGGACCAAGGACGTGGACGACGTGGACTTCTCCACCGGCTCGGTCGGGCTGGGGGTGGCGCAGACGCTCTTCGCCTCGCTGGTGCAGGACTATGTGAAGGCCAAGGGCTGGGCAAAGGACCTGCCCGAGGGGCGCATGGTGTCGCTGGTCGGCGACGCCGAGATGGATGAGGGCAACATCTTCGAAGCCCTTCAGGAAGGCTGGAAGCACGGTCTGCGCAACACCTGGTGGATCGTCGACTACAACCGCCAGAGCCTGGACGCGGTGATCCGCGAAGGTTTGTGGGAGCGGCTGGAGAACATCTTCCGCGCCTTCGGCTGGGACGTGGTGATCCTGAAATACGGCGCGCTGATGCAGGCGGCCTTCCAGGAGGAGGGCGGTCAGCGCCTGCGCGACTGGATCGACCGGTGCCCAAACCAACTCTATTCCGCACTGACCTACCAGGGCGGGGCGGCGTGGCGGAAGCGGCTGCTCGACGACCTGGGCGACCAAGGGCCGGTAACCCGCCTGATCGAGCGCCGCAACGACGAGGAGTTGGCCCTTCTGATGGGCAATCTCGGCGGCCACGACCTGCCCTCGCTGCTCGACGCCTTCGCCCGGGCGCGCACGCACGACCGGCCGGTCTGCTTCATCGCCTACACCATCAAGGGCGCCGGGCTGCCGCTGGCCGGGCACAAGGACAACCATTCCGGTCTGATGACCCCGGCGCAGATGGAGGCGTTCCGCGCCGCCAACGCCATCCGTCCGGGCCACGAGTGGGACCGCTTCGAGGGGCTGGGCCGGCCGGCGGCGGAGTTGGACGCCTTCCTGAAGCGGGTGCCCTTCGCGGCCAAAGGGCGGCGGCGCCATGGTGCGGCGGCGGTCCCGGTGCCCACGGCTCTGGCGGCCCCGGCGCAGAAGGCGCTATCGACCCAGGCGGCCTTCGGCCTGATCCTGAACGAACTGGGGCGCGAGAAGACGGAGTTGGCGGAGCGCATCGTGACGACCGCGCCGGACGTGACGGTGTCCACCAACCTCGGCGCCTGGGTGAACCGCCGCGGCCTATTCGCCAAGAGCGCGCTGGCCGACCTGTTCAAGAAGGAGCGCATCCCGTCCACCTACACCTGGGACTTCTCCCCCGACGGCCAGCATTTCGAGCTGGGCATCGCCGAGTCCAACCTGTTCATCCTGCTGTCGGCGCTGGGCCTGTCGCATTCGCTGTTCGGGGAGCGGCTGCTGCCCATCGGCACCGTCTACGACCCCTTCGTGATGCGGGCGGCGGACCAGATGAACTACGCCTGCTATCAGGACGCGCGGTTCCTGCTGGTGGCCACGCCGTCCGGAGTGACGCTGGCCCCGGAGGGCGGGGCGCACCAGTCCATCGCCACGCCGCTGGTCGGCATGGCCCAGGACGGGCTGGCTTGTTTCGAGCCGGCCTTCGCCGACGAGCTGGCCGTCACCATGCGCTGGGCCTTCGACTACATGCAGCGGGAGGGTGAAGGCGAGCCGGACGAGCGGAACTGGCTGCGCGACGAGACCGGCGGTTCGGTCTATTTGCGCCTGTCCTCGCGCGTGCTGGAGCAGCCGGTCCGGACGATGGACGAGGAGCTGGAGAGCGGCATCGTCCAAGGCGCCTACTGGCTGCGCCGCCCCGGCCCGAACGCCCAGGTGGTCGTCGCCTACAGCGGCGTGGTGGCGCCGGAGGCCATCGAGGCGGTGGGCATGCTCGGCGAGGACCGCCGCGACGTCGGGCTGCTGGCCGTCACCTCCGCCGACCGTCTGCACGCCGGCTGGAGCGCGGCGCAACGAGCGCGCGAGCGCGGCAAGCCCCACGCGCGCTCCCATGTCGAACGCCTGCTGGAAGGCGTGCCGTCCCATTGCGCGCTGGTGACGGTGCAGGACGGGCATCCGGCGGGGCTGGGCTGGTTGGGCTCGGTCCTTGGTCACCGCACGCGGGCGCTGGGGGTGGAGCATTTCGGCCAGACCGGAACCATCGCCGACCTCTACCGCCATCACGGCATCGACGCCCAGGCCATCGTCCGTGCGGCGGAGGCCCTGTCTCCCGGCCGCCCGGTCCGCCATCTGAAAGCGGTGTAGCGCGGGAGGCATCCACGGCGCGGGCCGGCTGTGACGGCGTTCCAAGGCGGAGGTTCGCATTCCCGCTTGGCCGGTCCCGCTTTCGGTGAGCCGCCCCCTTTCGCACGCGAGCGCGGCGGCTGTCCGGAGACGGGTGTTATGGTCGGCGGTCTTTTCGGTCGATTTGACGGATCATCCATAGGTGGACAAGGCTGCACGCTCCAAAGAATGCCACTCCAAGAAGCATTGTAAGCCTGTCCCAGATTCCTCCCTTACCAACGAACGTGACAAACGCGCAGACCAACGTCATCAGAACGCTGAGAACGAACAACACCCACAGAGTGCGCTTTCCGATGCCCCGGGCGGATATCAGCCACGATTCCACCAGAGACATTCGTTCCTTTGATACGCGGTGGGTCCGCACGGGCATGTAGTGGGAGGCATATTGCGCCACCACCACCCCGCACAATGCGGGCATCTTTACCCAGAAGGACAATCTTGCTGAGAACAAAACCGCATACATTGCCACGGAAGCAATAAAGGCAAATTTTATTATGGTTCTCAATCTCCTCTCTTCGGCTTCTTCTGATAAAATGCGGCCGCGACCGAATATCCCAAATGGATAATAGATCCGCTGTCCGGTAACGCCCGTCTTGAAATACGAATCGGCAAAGCTGTCAAAAAAATCCACCGAAAGCCTCCGCGCATCGCACTGAATGCTCTTAAAAGTCGCATATACTTAATCAGCTATCAAGAATTTGGCGATAGGAGATTTGACAAAATTCCTTCTCGTCGATGGCCGCAGCAGGAATTGCCCCATTTGGTTTGAGCGGGCGTCGATCCGCGGCACGGACCGGCGTTGTTCAACCCGTTCCCCCTCCCCAAGCGCAGCGTGACGCCACGCCCCTTGGATCACCACATAAGGATCACACCCACATCGGTCACAGCGCGAGGCGAGGTCGGGATGAGCTGGTCGATCCCCATCGGCACCGTGAAGGGCACGGTGATCCGCATCCACATCACCTTCTTCCTGTTCCTTCTGTGGATCGGCGCCGCCTACCACGCGCAGGGCGGCTGGCCGGCGGCGCTGGAGGGGGTGGTCTTCCTCTCGCTGCTGTTCCTCTGCGTCCTGCTGCACGAGTTCGGGCACGTCTTCGCCGCCCGGCGCTACGGCGTGCGCACGCCGGACATCACCCTGCTGCCCATCGGCGGGGTGGCCCGGCTGGAACGCCTGCCGGAGAAGCCCTCGCAGGAGCTGGTGGTCGCTCTGGCCGGGCCGGCGGTCAATCTGGTGATCGCGGCCTTGCTCTACGCCGCGCTCGGCGGCTTCGTGCCGGCGGAGGCGGCGGAGGTGCGGAACGCCGGCATCGACGTGCTGTCCCGATTGGCCGTGGTGAACCTGTTCCTGGCGCTGTTCAACCTGATCCCGGCCTTCCCCATGGACGGCGGGCGTGTGTTGCGGGCGGTGCTGGCGAGCCGCATGGGCTATGTGCGCGGCACCCAGGTGGCGGCCTCGGTCGGGCAGGCGGTGGCCATCGGGCTGGGGCTGCTCGGGCTGTTCGGCAACCCGATGCTGCTGTTCATCGCGCTGTTCGTCTATCTCGGCGCCTCGTCGGAGGCGCACGCGGTGCAGATGCGCGAGATCACCCATGGCGTGGTCGTGTCGGACGCCATGGTCACCCGCTTCGAGACGCTGCCGCCCTCCGGCGTGCTGGAGGACGCGGTGCAGTGCCTGATCCGGACGACCCAGCACGAGTTTCCCGTGGTGGATGGGGCTGGCAAGCTGCGCGGCGTGCTGACCCGCGACGACCTGATCCGCGCCCTGCGCGACCGCGGCCCGGACACGCCGGTGCTGGAGGTGATGCGCCCCGATATCCCGGTGATCCACCAGCACGGCAAGCTGGAGGAGGCGCTGCGCCTGATGCAGGAGAAGAGCCTGCCCGCCGTCGGCGTCGATGACGGAAGCGGCCGGCTGGTCGGTCTGGTGACGCCCGAAAATGTGGGGGAGATGATGATGGTTCAGGCCGCCAAACACGCCCTGCGCCGCTGACGCCCTCCCCCTTCCGTTGCGGCGCCTCTCCCTTCGGGAACAAGCAGCGTCCGGGGTCATTGTGCTAGGACAGCGGATGCCCCCACACCGGAAGGGAGGATGACATGGCAATGCGCTCCACGCGCCGGGCGGCGCTGGCTCTGGCCGGATTCGCCGGGATGACCGCGGCCATGGCGGGGCGGAAGGCCGCGGCGGACCAGCCCGGCGTTCACCGCGTCGCCATCCAGGTCAGCAGCAACGACCCGGCGCTGATGAACATGGCGCTGAACAACGTCAAGAACATCATCGAATATTACAAGAACATCGGTGAGACGGTGGAGGTCGAGCTGGTCACCTTCGGCCCCGGCCTGCACATGCTGCGCGCCGACCGTTCGCCCGTGAAGGACCGGCTGGCGTCGCTGAAGGGCAGCCTGCCGACCCTGACCTACTCCGCCTGCGAGAACACCCGCAACGGCATGATCCGCGTCGAGCAGGGCGAGGTCCCCATGGTGCCGGAAGCCAAGCTGGTGCCCTCCGGGGTCGTCCGCTTGATGCAGCTTCAGGAAGAGGGCTGGTCCTACATCCGCCCGTGACCGGGCCGTTCTACTCCGCCGCGATGTCCTTCAGCAGCGCCGCGGTCACCGGCCCCACCCTTCCGGCGCCGATGGCCTGCCCGTCGACGCGCAGCAGCGGGCGCAGACCCAGGCTGTTGGTCAGGAAGGCTTCCTCAGCCCCCAGCAGGTCGGCGACGGAAAGCGGCGCCTCCCCGGCATCGCCCCGCTCCAGGATCAGCGCGCGGCGGATCCCCGGCAGGGCGCCCTCGGCGACCGGCGGGGTCAGCAGGCGCCCATCCCGGACGATGAACAGGTTCGCCACGCTGGACTCGGCCAGACGGCCCGCGCTGTTGAGCAGGAGCGCCTCTCCCGCGCCGCGCGTCGCCGCCTCTTGCCGGGCGAGGATGGAATCCAGGTAATTCAGCGACTTCACCCGCGACAGCGGCGAATGCTCATTGCGCCGGGTGATGCGGGCGATAACCGCCTCCACTGGGCCGGTGGGCGGCGGAGCGGGCGCTAGGGTTATCAGAAGAGTCGGCGTAGCGTCCGCCGGCGGCAGCACGCCGCGCGCTCCGGTGCCCCGCGTCAGCGTGATCCGCAGCACGCCCTCCACGCGGCCCTGCGCCGCGATCAGCGCTGCGGCCGCGGTCGTCAGCGTTGCCGCGCCTTGGGGGAGCGGCAGGCCAAGCAGCGCCGCGCTGTCCGCCAGCCGGGCGAGATGCCGGTCGAGATGGTGGGCGGTGCCGCCGGCCACCCGGATCGTCTCGAACAGCCCGTCGCCCAGCGTGAAGCCACGGTCCGCCGGGTCGATCCGCGCCTCTTCCGCCGGCAGCAGGCGGCCGTTCAGCCAGACGGCGTTCATGCCTGGGTTCATGCCCGCTCCTCCCCCAGCGCGCGGAGTTGGGCGCGGATCTTGACCATCATCTCCTCATGCTCGTCCGCCGGGTCGGAATCGGCGACGATGCCGCCGCCGGCTTGGGCGAACACCGTATCCGGCGTGACCGACAGGGTGCGGATGACGATGCTGCTGTCCATCGCGCCGTCGAAGCCGAGCCAGGCGACCGAGCCGCAGTAGGCACCGCGCCGCGCCACCTCCAACTCGTCGATGATCTGCATGGCGCGGATCTTGGGCGCCCCGGTGATCGAGCCGCCGGGCAGCGCCGCCCGCAGCAGGTCCACCGCCCCCAGGCCGGGCCGCAGCCGCGCCGTGACGACCGAGACGAGGTGATGCACGCTGGCGAAGCTCTCCAGCCCGTAGAGCGTCGGCACCCGGACGCTGCCCACCCGCGACACCCGACCGAGGTCGTTGCGTAGCAGGTCGGTGATCATCAGGTTTTCCGCCCGGTCCTTGACGCTGGCCACCAGCTCCGCGGCGGCGGCGGCATCCGCGGCAGGATCGGCGTAGCGCGGACGGGTGCCCTTGATCGGGCGCGTCTCAACCTCCCCGGCGGCGCTGAGGCGGATGAAGCGCTCCGGCGAGGCGCTGGCGATGCGCAGGCGCGGGCCGCAATCGAGATAGGCGGCGAAGGGCGCCGGGCTGATCGCGCGCAGCCGCCGGTACAGCGCGTAGCTGTCCAGCCCGTCGCGCCGCTCGGCCAGGAAGCGCTGCGTGAAGTTGGCCTGATAGATGTCGCCGGCCCGGATGTACTCCAGCACCCGCTCCACCCGCGCCAGATAATCGTCCCGCTCCAGTTCGCTCCGCCAGGGGGCGGCCGGGACGGGGCCGAGGGGGGATGCTCCGCCGCCCTCCAGCCGAGCGGCCAGGGCGCGGGCGCGGCCCTCGGCCTCCGGGCGGGCGGCGATCACCCAGGCGCGGCGCTCCGCATGATCGAATGCGGCCACCGCATCGTAGAAGCCGAAGGCCATCTCCGGCTGGCCGCCGGGGTTGGCATGGCGCGAGCGGATGCGCTCCAGCCGCAGACCCGCCTCGTAGCCGATGAAGCCGACCGCCCCGCCGCAGAAGGGCGCCGGTTTCGGCGGTCCCTCGGGCGGCCCCTCGGGTCGGGCGTGGCGCGCCAGTTCCTCCGCCAGCACGGCGAAGGGGTCGCCGTCCACCGGCTGGCCATCAAGATGCGCCCGCCCGTCCAGCGACTCCAGGGTGCGGACGGGCTCCGCGGCGATGTAGCTGTAGCGGCCATGGGCCGGGTGCGCGGCGGCGCTGTCGAGCAGCATCGACCAAGGCTGTCCGGACAGGGCGCGGAAGGCCTCCGCCGGATCGGCGCATGACAAGGGGATCGCCAGCATGGCGGTGCTGCTTCCTGTAAGACCGGCCTTCACATGAGAATGGTGGCGCCGCCGTCCACCACCAACACATGCCCATTGACGTAGGACGCGGCGGGCGAGGCCAGGAACACCGCGGCCCCGGCGATTTCCTCCGGGCGGCCCCAGCGGCCGATCGGGGTGCGTCCCTCGAAGTAGGCGGACAGGGCCGGGTTGCCGGTGATGCCGGCGTTGGTCTCCGTCGCGAAGAAGCCGGGAGCGATGGCGTTGCTGGTCAGGCCTTTTGCGCCGTACTCGGCGGCGAGCGCCCGCACCATGCCGGCGAGCCCGGCCTTGGCGGCGGCGTAGACCGCGTCGTTGGCGCGGGCGATCTGCCCGGAGATGGAGGTCACCGTGATCAGCCGTCCGAAGCCCTGGGGCAGCATCAGCCGCGCCGCCTCCCGCGCCAGGATCAGGCCGGCAGCCAGATCGACGTTCAGCAATTCGCCGATCTCCTCGTCCGCGAAGTCGGTCAGCGGCTTGCGGTTGCGCTGCCCGACATTCTGGACCAGCACGTCCAGCCGCCCGTGGTCGCGGGCGATCCGCGCGAAGGCGTCCCGCACCGAGTCCCGGTCGGCCACGTCGAAGGCCAGCACGGAGACCCGCCCACCCGCCGCGGCGATGGCCTCGGCCTGCGGTTCCAGCCGCGCGGCGTCGCGCCCGTTCAGCAGCACATGGGCGCCGGACCCGGCCATGGCGCGGGCGATTTCCAGACCCAACCCACGCCCGGACCCGGTGACCAGCGCCACCCGGCCTTCCAGCGAGAACTGCGACAGATAAGGGAGATGCGGGGCGGTCATGGTCACCGATGCGGAGAGCGTGGACGGTCTTGCAGGTTTAGCAGATGCTCCGCCGGATGGCACCCCGTTCGGCGTCAGACTTCGGGGTAACTGGATATGAAGTTCCCTCTCCCCTCTGGGGAGAGGGTTATAAAGGCCAAATGCGATAGCCCTGCATCAGACTTCAGGCACGGGGAAGCAGTTCCACAGTTTCCGCGATGGTCCAGCCGTCCGCCCGCACCAGCCGCCCGAGGCGCCCATACAGCGTGGCGCCGGGGGACACCCGCCCTTCCACGGCCCAGACCTCGGCGCCGGGAGCGGTCAGCAGGCCCAGCACCTCCACCGAGAAGGCGACGCCGTTGCGAGTCAGCAGACGCCCGAAGGGCTCCGTCCCCTCGCGAAGCTGCTCCGCGAAGGCCGCGGGGAAGCCGTCGAGCGCGATGCGGATGCTCGCCAGCTCCACCGGCCGCGCGTCCGGCCCGACGGTCAGCACGATGTCGCGCAGCAGCGCCGCCCCTCCCGGCTCCGCCCGCTGGCGCAGCACCCGCACGCCCACCGGCTCACCCCACCGCTCCGACAGGACGGCGGTCATGCCGCGGTCGTGGTCGAGCAGCGCCCGATAGGCGGCGGGGACAGCGACGGCGGGCAGCGTGGACAGCGCCCGCGCCCCATCCCCCCATCCCGCCGTCAGCGTCCGCGCGCGCGCCAGGACGGAACCGGAATCGTTCGCGGAGGAACAGCCGGCGGCGGAGACGGACGAAAAGGAGGGCTTCATTCGGAATTGCGGTTCTGCGGGAGGATGTGGGCGGAAAGGACTTGGCCGCTCCCGGCGGGGCAGCGGCCACGGGCGGCATTCTAGGAACAGCGCCCCGCCGACCGCAATGCCGAAGGCGCACATCGCAGGGTCGTGCCGTCCGCTTGCCCTCACGACGATAAGGGGTATTGGCCGCGACCCCGCCCCGCGCCGCCGGCCTCTTGCGCTTGACATGCGCTGCATTAGATCACGCTCATGAAGATGCCCGTCCTGGAGGGGAGCCGCGCCATGTCCGACCTTCTGCATGTTGCCTGCCCGAGCTGCGACACCCTGAACCGCCTGCCGCGCACACGCCTCGACCAGCGGGGGGCCGGGAAATGCGGCCGTTGCGGGCAGCCGTTGTTCCAGGGCAAGCCGATCGCGCTCACCGCCGCCCGCTTCACCGCCCAGGCGGAGCGCAGCGACCTGCCGCTGCTCATCGACTTCTGGGCGGAGTGGTGCGGGCCCTGCGATGATGGCGCCGGTCTTCGAGCAGGCCGCCGGACAGCTGGAACCCCATGTCCGCCTCGCCAAGGTGGACACCGAGGCGGCGCCCGATCTGGCCGCCCGCTTCGGTGTGCGCAGCATCCCGACCCTCGTGCTGGTCCATCACGGACGCGAGATGGCCCGCACCGCCGGGGCGATGCCGCTGCCCGCCCTGCTCGGCTGGGTGCGGCAGGCGATGGCAGCCGTCTGAGCGCTACTCCGCTTCCAGAAGCAGCCGAGTCAGGTCGGAGACGGAGGCGACCTCCAGCTTGTCCATGACGTTGTGGCGGTGCACCTCCACCGTCTTCAGGCTGAGGTTGATCTCTGCCGCGATGACCTTGTTCGGCTTGCCCTGCACCACCAGATCGGCAACCTGCCGCTCCCGTGGGGTCAGACGGCCCAGCAGGGCGCGGACATGGGCCTTGCGCGCCTGCGCCTCCCACGCCCGACGGGACGTCTCCAACGCCTCATGCACCCGGTCGAGGAGGAGCTGGTCGTTGAAGGGCTTCTCGATGAAGTCCACCGCCCCGGCGCGGAAGGCGCGGGCGGCCATCGGCACGTCGCCGTGGCCGGTGATGACCACCACGGCCAGGACGGAGCCGGCGCGGGCCAGCGTGTCCTGCAACTCCAGCCCGCTCATCCCCGGCATCCGCACATCGGTGACGAGACAGCCGGGCCGGTCGGCGCGGACGGCGCGCAAGAACTCCTCGCCGGAGCCGAAGGGCTCCACCGCCACGCCCAGCGAGCCGATCAGCCAGCCCAGCGAATGGCGCATCGCCGGATCGTCGTCCACCACGTAAACGGTGCGGGCCGCGTCAGCCTGCATCGACCTTCTCCTCCGCTGCGGGCAGGACGAAGCGCACCACGGTGCCCCCGCCCGGATGGTCGGTGGCCCAGAGATGGCCGCCATGGCTTTCCACGATGGTCCGGCAGATCGACAGGCCCAGCCCCATGCCGCCGGGCTTGGTGGTGAAGAAGGGATCGAACAGCCGCGCCCGCGCGTCCTCCGACAGCCCATGCCCGCGGTCGGCCACGGCGATCTCCACCCGCCGCTGCGCGTCCAGGCCGGTGCGCACGGTGACGCCCCGTCCCTCCCCTACCCCATCATCCATGGCGTCCAGGGCGTTCTTGACGAGGTTCAGGACGACCTGCTCGATCTGCACCCGGTCGGCCAGGACCGGCGGCAGGGCGGGGGCCAGGTCACGGGTGACCGGGATGTTGCCGCTGCGCGCCCGCCCCTCGCAAAGCTGCAGCGCCGCCTCCACCGCGCCGTTGACGTCGGCCGGCTCCAGCTGGACGGCGCGCTTGCGCACGAAGTCGCGGATGCGGGCGATGATCTGCCCGGCGCGGTCGGCCTGGGCGGCGATGGCGCGGGACGCCTCGGCGAACTCCGCGGCGCTGCCCACCCCGGCCTCCAGCCGCCGCGTGCAGCCGCGCGCGTAGTTGGCGATGGCGCCCAGCGGCTGGTTCAGCTCGTGCGCAATGTTGCTGGCCATCTCGCCGAGGATGGAGAGGCGGGCGACATGGTCCATCTCCTTCTGCCGCTCGCGGGCAGTGTCCTCGGCGCGGCGGCGTTCGGCCATCTCGCGGCGCAGCTCGCGGTTGGCCGCGCGCAGTTCCGCCGTGCGCACCTTGATGAGATGCTCGACCCGCAGCGAATGGACCGCCCACCACAGCAGGGCAAGCCCCGCCAGCGCCAGCCAGTGCCAATGCTCCCGCGCAAGGTCGAGCAGGGTGACGTCGCGCAGATGCTCATAGGGGCCGATGCGCAGGCTGCGGAACAGGCCGTGGACGGGCTGGTAGTCCATCGGCACCGTCCATCCCTCGTAGCCGCCGGCCAGCGCCGCCGGATGGCCGTCGGGCATCTGGAACAGAGCGACCACCACCGCCTTGGCCAGATCCTCCGGCGTTTTGGCCAGCCGGGCGAGCGGCCAGTCGGGATAGAGTCCGGTGGACAGGGCGCAGCCGAATCCCGGCTCCGTCCGGGCGCCGACGACCTGGAAACCCGCACGGTCGAGGTGGCCTTCCTGGGCCAGCTCCTCCAGCACGCAGGCGCGCAGAACGCCGGCGTCCACCTCGCCGTCGCGGACAGCGAAGGCGACGCGGTCCACCGGGAAGCCGGAAAAGCGCAGTTCCTTCAGGTCGCCGTAGGGGTCGATCCCGGCCGTCAGCATCGCCCCCCAGGCGACCTGGAAGCCGCCGAAGGCATCGGGGTCCACCGCCATTACGGTCTTGCCCTTGAGGTCGGCGAGGCTGCGGATGTCGTCGCGCCCGGCGCGGACGATCAAAGCCGAGCCCACCGCCGCCCCCGACGCGCCGGAGCGGGAAGAGTGGAGCGTGGCGATGCGGGTGACGCCGTGGCGGGCCTCCAGCTCCACGTAATTGCCGGTGTTGGTCAGCACGAAATCGACGCCGCCGGCGGCCACCGCCGCGTCCATGCCCGGCAGGTCGAGCGGCACCATCTCCGCCCCGCGCTGTGGAAAGCGCTCCGCCAAGTAGCGAACGGTCGGCTCCCACACCGCGTTTGCGTGGTCGCCGCCACGGTAGGCCAGCACGCCGACGCGGATCGGCGGCTCCGCCGCCCCGGCCGGGGCCACCGCGGCGAGCATCGCGGCCAGCGCGAGCGTCAGGCGGACCGGTCGGAGCGTGGGGAGCATGGCTTCCTTCGGACGGGGCCGGTGAACGGGAAAAGGCGCGGGGAAGGCAGCTTCCCACGCGCCGCATACACCCGTGCCCGGCCACTTTCAATCCGTATGGCTCCTTACCCGTCCAGCGTGGCCGGCGCGTCCGGCTGCACGCGCGTCAGGCCCAGCAGTTTCAGCGCGTAGCGTTCATAGACCGGCTCACCGATGCCCTTGCGCACCTTGCGCAGGAAGTAGCGCTCGAAACCGACCTTGGCGAGATGGACCCAGCGCCCGTGCGACGACCAGTTGACGTTGCGCGGCGGGATCTGCGGCATGGCGACGAAGGCGACGCCGCTGTCCCCGAAATCGGCGAGGCAGAGCGCGTTCCAGGTCGCCTCCTCCGTCGGTTCCCTGCCGTCCAGGATGGCGCGGATGTTGTGGGCGGCGGCGGTCACCATGGTCTCGATCATGTAGCCGGTCTTCGGAACGCCGACCGGGACGGGGGTCTTCTCCACCGGCGGGATGGCGATGCAGACGCCGACGCCGAAGACGTTGCGGAAGGTCGGGTTGCGCTGGTGGCGGTCGGTCAGCACGAAGCCGCGCGGGTTCACCAGCCCCTCCACACCGCGCAACGGGGCGATGCCGCGGAAGGCGGGGAGCATCATGGTCAGGCGGCTGCTCACCATGTGCCGCGCCTTGTCCTTGCCGTCCGCGTCGACCTCCGTGACGTGGACCGTGTCGGGCTCGAAGCGGTCGACGCGGGCGTTGGCGATCCATTGGATGTGGCGCTCGCGCAGCGCCGATTCCAGAAGTCCCTTGGTGTCGCCCACCCCGCCCAGCCCGAGATGCCCGATGTAGGGTTCCGACGTGACGAAGGTCATCGGCACCCTGTGGCGGATTTTGCGGCGGCGCAGGTCGGCGTCGGCGATCATCGCGAACTCGTAGGCCGGGCCGAAGCAGGACGCCCCCTGAACCGCCCCGACGACCAGCGGGCCGGGGTTGCGGCAGAACGCCTCCCACCGCTCGGCCGCCGCCTCCGCGTGGTCGACGTGGCAGATCGAGACGGTGTTGGCCTGCGGCCCGAAGCCCTCGATCTCGTCGAAGGCCAGTTCGGGGCCGGTGGCGATGACGAGCTGGTCGTAGCCGAGGCTGGTCCCGTCGCCGAGATCCAGCGCGTTGTCCTGCGGCCGCAGCGCGCGACAGCCGGAATGGTTGAAGGCGATGCCCTTGCGGGCGAAGGGCTCGGCCAGCGCGACGGTGATGTCGCGGCGCTTGCGCCAGCCGACCGCCACCCAGGGGTTGGACGGCACGAACTGGAACTGGCTGCTGTTCGACACGACGGTGATCCGGTCGCCGGGCCGCGTCCGATCCTTCAGCTCGTAGGCCATCGGTATGCCGCCGATGCCCGCCCCGAGTACGACGATGTGGGCCATATCCGTTTCCTCTCCAGAAGATCCGGGTCTGTTGGGCTGCCCGGTTGTGTGTTTCGATCGAACGCTCCCCCTGCCCGGTCCGCGCCTACTCGAAGGCCATGCCGGGGCGCAGCCCGATCCGCTTCAGGACGATCGCCAGCGGGCAGAAGCCGGTGAAGGCCGCCTGGAGCAGGTTGGCACCGACGAAGGCGGTCAGCCACAGCCACCCCGGCCCGTGAAGCTGGGACAGGGCGAGGCTCAGCAGGATCATGGTCCCGGCGAAGGCCATGACGATGCGGTCGATGCTCATGAGGCGGTCTCCTCCGTGCCGGTTCGGGATGGCGGTCGCGTGATTTCATTCGTTGACACTAATTTAGCAATGTCTAAAATAAGGAGTCAAGACACCCTGAGACTCGTTCCTCCCGTTCGAAGTGGCCCGCCATGCCCCGCTCTCCCCGTCCGCGCCCACCCACCCGCAAGCCGCTGTTCGCCGCCCTTCTGCTGGCGGCTCTCCTGCCTGTGTCCGCGACGGCGGCCGAGCCCGGCACCCTGACCGTGCAGCCGCGCCCGGTGGAGGATTTGAAGGCCGTCTTCGCCACGGTGGAGAGCGTGCGCGAGACGCTGGCCCGCACCCGCATCGGCGGCACCGTGGCCGACCTGAAGGCGACGGAGGGCGACAAGGTGACCGTCGGACAGGTTATCGCCACCGTTCACGACCCCAAGCTGCCGCTCCAGCTCGCAGCACTCGACGCGCGCATCCGGGCGCTGACGGCGCAGCAGCATCAGGCGGAGCTGGAGCTGGGCCGCGCCCGCCAGCTCCGCTCCAGCGGCACCGGCACGCAGCAGCGGCTGGACGACGCGCAGGCCGCGCTGGACGTCGCCCGCGCCCAGATCGCCGCCATGGAGGCCGAACGCTCCGTCGTCGACCAACAGGCACGGGAGGGAGAGGTGCTGGCCCCCGCCGCCGGGCGCATCCTTCAGGTCAAGGTGATCGACGGCGCCGTGGTGATGCCGGGCGAGCCGGTCGCCAGCATCGCCACCGACACCTACATCCTGCGGCTGCGCCTGCCGGAGCGGCACGCCCGCTTCCTGAAGGAGGGCGACCCGGTGCTGGTCGGCCAGCGTGGGCTGGCGCCGGTGGCCCTCGCCGAGCCCGGCGCCACGGCGCTGGTGCGCGGCGCCGTCCGGCAGGTCTATCCGGAGATGGCCGGCGGGCAGGTGATCGCCGACGCCACGGTCAGCGGCCTCGGCGACTTCTTCGTCGGCGAGCGGGTGCGGGTCTACGTCGCCACGGGCACGCGCGACGCGGTGGTGATCCCGCCGGACTGGCTGCTGCGCCGCTTCGGCACCGATTTCGTCCGGCTGGCCGACGGGAGCGAGGTCCCGGTCCAGGCGGGTGGCGAGATTCCCACGGTCGGCGACCGGCCCGGGGGGCTGGAGATCCTGTCCGGCCTGAAGCCCGGCGACGTCATCGTCCGCCCGGCGGGCTCGTGAGGGGGGCGCCATGAGACTCGGCCTTTCCGGGGTGCTGACGCGGACCTTCATCCGCTCCCCCCTGACCCCGCTGCTGCTGCTCGTCTCGCTGGCGGTCGGCGCCATCGCCCTGATGTCCCTCCCGCGCGAGGAGGAGCCGCAGATCAGCGTCCCCATGGTCGACATCCTCGTCCAGGCGGACGGGCTGAAGGCCGGCGACGCGGTGGAGCTGGTCACCCGGCCGCTGGAGGAGATCGTCAAGGGCATCGACGGGGTCGAGCACACCTACAGCCAGACCATGGACGACCGCGTGGTGGTCACCGCGCGCTTCCTCGTCGGCACCCCGTCCGACGACGCCATCCTGCGCGTGCACGAGCGGGTGCGGGCCAGCATGGACCGCATCCCGCTGGGCATCCCGGAGCCGCTGATCGTCGGGCGCGGCATCAACGACGTCGCCATCCTGACGCTGACCCTGTCGCCCCGGGCGGAGGCCGCCGGGCGATGGACCGTCAACGCCCTGCACGGGGTGGCCGACGACCTGCTGGGCCAACTCACCCAGATCGAGGATGTGGGGCGCAGCGTCATCGTCGGCGGCCAGCCCGACCAGATCCGGGTGGAGCCCGACCCGGAACGGCTGGCGCTCTACGGCGTCACGCTGAACCAGCTGGTGGACAAGGTGAAGAACGCCAACCGCTCCTTCATCGCCGGGTCGCTGCGCAGCGCGGGCGGCAGCCTGCCGGTGGTCGCCGGCCAGACGCTCCAGGGAACGGCGGACATCGGGCTGCTTCTGGTCACCACCCGCGACGGGCGGCCCGTCTACGTCAAGGACGTGGCCGACGTGGTTGCGGGGGCGCGCCCCGGCGAGAGCGGCGCCTGGCATCTGGTGCCGGACGGCACGGGCGGGCTGGTCCGCACCCCCGCCGTCACCATCGCCATCGCCAAGCGCGCCGGGGCCAACGCCGTCACCATCGCCGACCGCGTGCTGGAGCGCGTCAAGGCCATCCAGGCGGAGGGGCTGCCCAGGGACCTGACGCTGACCGTCACCCGCAACTACGGCGAGACGGCCGACGAGAAGGTCAACGAGCTGCTGTTCCATCTGGCGCTCGCCACCGTCACCATCGTCGGGCTGATCGTGCTCGCCATCGGCTGGCGCGAGGGGCTGGTGACCCTGGTGGTCATCCCGACGACGATCCTGCTGACCCTGTTCGCGTCCTGGCTGATGGGCTACACCGTCAACCGGGTCAGCCTGTTCGCCCTGATCTTCTCCATCGGCATCCTGGTCGACGACGCCATCGTCGTGGTGGAGAACATCGACCGCCACTGGTCGATGCGCGACGGGCGGAGCAAGGTCCAGGCCGCCGTCGAGGCGGTGGCGGAGGTCGGCAACCCGACCATCGTCGCCACCCTGACGGTCATCGCCGCGCTCTTGCCGATGATGTTCGTGTCCGGCCTGATGGGGCCCTACATGAGCCCGATCCCGGCCAACGCTTCCGCCGCCATGGTCTTCAGCTTCTTCGTCGCCATGGTGCTGACGCCCTGGCTGATGGTAACGCTGCGTCCGGGGGAGTCTCCGGCGGGTGGGCACGGCGAGCAGGACGGCGGGCGGCTGGGGAGCCTCTACCGCGCCGCCGCGCGCCCGATCGTGCGCAGCAAGCGCCGCGCCTGGATCTTCCTGCTGGTGGTCGGGGTGGCGATGCTCGCCTCGACGGGGCTGTTCTACACCAAGGACGTGGCGGTGAAGCTGCTGCCCTTCGACAACAAGTCGGAGCTTCAGGTGGTGCTCGACCTGCCGCGCGGCGCTGCGCCCGAGGACACGGAGCGCGCGCTGCTCGCCGCCGCCCAAGCCATCGCCGACCTGCCGGAGCTGGCCAGCGTCCAGGCCTACGCCGGGACCGCGTCCCCCTTCAACTTCAACGGTCTGGTCCGGCACTACTACCTGCGCGACCAGCCCGAGCAGGGCGACCTCCAGGTCAACCTCGCCCCCAAGAGCGAGCGGAGCCGCAGCAGCCACGCGGTCGCGCTCGACATCCGGGCGCGGCTGTCGGGCCTGCCCCTGCCCGCCGGGACCGTCCTGAAGGTGGTCGAGGTGCCGCCCGGCCCGCCCGTGCTGTCCACCCTGCTGATGGAGGTCTACGGCCCCGACGCCGAGACCCGGCGCAAGGCGGCGCTGGCGGTGGAGGACGCCTTCCGC
The DNA here is from genome assembly GCF_022023855.1 of Azospirillum brasilense. Lineage (NCBI taxonomy): Bacteria > Pseudomonadati > Pseudomonadota > Alphaproteobacteria > Rhodospirillales > Azospirillaceae > Azospirillum > Azospirillum brasilense. Next base: position 735,643 of record NZ_CP059452.1, on the reverse strand, counting down.
GGCGTGGACTTCATCGTCGATGTGGAGAACAGCATCCGCCCGACCGGCGACCGGCTGCGCTTCGCCCTGGACCGCGAGAGCCTGGAGTTCCACGGCGTGGAGGAGCAGGCCGTCTACGACACGCTGCGGGCGCTGACCGGCGGGGTGCCGGTCGGCTACTCGCACCGCGGGGCGGGGCGCACGCCCATCGAGATCGCCGTGCAGATGCCGCGCTCCGGCCTGTTCCTGTCCGAGCGCCTGCTCGCCACCCCGGTTCCGGGGGCGCGCGGCACGGTGGAACTGGGCGATCTGGTGACGATGACCCGCGAACCGGCCTCCCACACGCTGTTCCGCCACAACGGGCGCTTCGCGGAGATGGTCATGGCCGATCTGGCCGGGCGCTTCGAGGCGCCGGTCTACGGCATGCTGGCGGTGCAGGAACGGCTGAAAACCGTCGATTGGGCCGCCGCCGGGCTGGCCGCGGCGCCGGAGATCCGCCTGCACGGCCAGCCCGACGACCAGAGCCGCCCGGTGCTGCTGTGGGATGGCGAGTGGGAGATCACCTACGTCACCTTCCGCGACATGGGGGCGGCCTTCGGGGTGGCGATCCTCGGCATCTACCTGCTGGTCGTCGCGCAGTTCGGCAGCTTCAAGCTGCCGCTGGTCATCCTGGTGCCGGTGCCGCTGACGCTGATCGGTATCGTGCTGGGCCATTGGCTGTTCGGAGCGGCCTTCACCGCCACCTCGATGATCGGCTTCATCGCGTTGGCCGGAATCATCGTGCGCAATTCCATCCTGCTGGTGGACTTCATCCGCCATCTGAGGGAGCACGGGACGCCGCTGCGCGAGGCGGTGCTGGAGGCTGGGGCCATCCGCTTCAAGCCGATCCTGCTGACCGCCGTCGCCGCGATGATCGGCGCCGCCTTCATCCTGACCGACCCGATCTTCCAGGGGCTGGCGATCTCGCTGCTGTTCGGGCTGTTCAGCTCGACCCTCCTGACGGTGCTGGTGATCCCGGCGATCTACATCGTCCTGCGCGGGGATGCCGCCGACCATCGTGAACCTTCCAACATCCAGGGATTACCATGCTCAAGACCCTACTCTCCTTCCTCGGCCTCAACCGGAGCGCAAACGCCATGAGCGACCGGATCAAGACCGTCGACGCAGCCACCGTCATGGGCTGGCTGAAGGACGGCTCGGCGGTGATCGTCGATGTCCGCGAGCCGCATGAGCACCGCGCCGTCCGCATCCCCGGCGCCACGCTGGTGCCGCTGTCGCGGTTCGACCCGGCCCGCGTGCCGGACGCGACGGGCAAGCATCTGGTCTTCCATTGCCAGAGCGGTCGCCGCTGCGGCCCGGCGTCGGCCCAGATGGCGGCCAGCGGATTTGCCGGGGACATCCACCGGCTGAACGGCGGCATGGCCGCCTGGATGGCCGCCTCCGGGCCGGTCGAGCGCTGAGGGGCGGGCCTCAGGGCATCGGGTCTGCGTCGGCCACGCAGCGCGCGCCGACGCAGAACTGGCGGTACAGCTCCAGCAGGATCGGGCGCACCCGGTCCGACCCGATGCGGTAGTGGATCGACGTGCCGTCCCGCCGGGTGGCGACCAGCCCCTCGTCCCGCAGCTTGGCAAGGTGCTGGGACAGGTTCGACTGCGACAGGCCGAGCCGCCGCGCGAGGTCGCCCACCGGCATCTCTCCGTCCAGCAGGCTGCACAGAATCATCAGCCGGTGGCGGCTGGCGATGGAGCGCAGGAAGGCTTCCGCCTCGGCGGCCCGCTCTTCCAGCTCGGCGGGGTCAAGCGGCGGCTCGATGGATGGCATGGGCCACGTCCAACCTTTAAATGAGATTTCTCTAATTTATAGGCTGCCCCCCGCCGATCAAGCGGATTGTGACCGGCCTTCCTGAACCGCCGTTGAACGCCCCGTTCAGGCGAGGCTCAGACGCGCCTTGTCATGATCACTCCTGTTCGGGCGGACCTCCCGCCCCTTGCGATGGAGACAGGATCATGCACCGTTCCACCACCCTCCCTGTTCTGGCCGCGGCCTTCGCCGCCCTTCTGCTGTCCGGCTCCGCCGACGCGGGCGAGCGGGACCGCGCGGTTCAGCCCTCCTCACCGCAGCCGGTCGCCGACGCGCTGCGGACCGGTGGCGGCACCGTCTCCGGAACGGTCGCCGCGGTGGGCGCGAATTGGATGACCATCCAGGATGACAGCGCACGGACCGATGTCACGGTGCGCGGCTTCCTGCCGGCGGGAATCGAGCCGGGCGCCCCCATCACCATCACCGGGCGTGTCCGCAAGGGCGGGCTGATGGCCAGCGAGATCATCCTCGCCGATGGCTCCCTGCACCGGCCGCCCCGCGACCACGACGACGATTGACTGCGGAAAGCGTCCCGCCCCGGGATTAAAAGGCCTTCCCGAAACGAAAACGGAGCAGGAATTCGGGAAATCCAGTCCACGGGGTGGAGACGTGACGTTCAGCCTGCGCGATCAACTGTCGAATCAACTGCGCTCCCTGCGCCGCTACGCCCTCGCGCTGGCGCGCAACCGCGACGATGCGGAGGATCTCGTGCAGGAGACGTTGGTGCGCGCCATTTCCGGCTCCCGGACTTTCCGGCCGAACGGCGACCTGCGTTCCTGGCTGTTCGGCATCCTGCACAACGTCCACGTCAACGGGGTGCGGCGGGAGCAGGTGCGGGCGCGCGGCGCCTCGACCATCGAGGCGATGACCCACGGGCAGATGCCGCCCAACCAGCCGGACCATGTCGAGTTGATGCGGACCATCGAGGCCTTCGCCACCCTTCCCGACGAGCAGCGCCGCGTCCTCACCCTCGTCGCCGTGGAGGGGATGAGCTACCAGGAGGCCGCCCGTCAGCTGGACATCCCGCTCGGCACGCTGATGTCGCGTCTGGCCCGCGGACGGGAGGCGCTGCGTGTGGAGATGGGCCACCGGGAGATGGGCCACCGGGAGATGGGACAGCGCGACCGCGCCCAGACCGCGCTGCGGGCGGTGAGGTGAGCCATGGGCAGCGATCCCATCAGCCTCAACCAGAACGCCGACCTGCATCTCTACATGGACGGCGAGATGGAACCGGCCCGCCGCGCCGCCTTCGAGGCGCAGCTTGCCGCCAACCCGGCCCTGGCCGCCAAGCTGCACGAGTACCGGCACCAGCAGGAGATGCTGAAGCTCGGCCTCGACATGATGGCCGCCGTTTCGGTGCAAGATACCGAAACCTTGGCCGGGCGCCTGCGTTGGCGGCTGGACATGGACCGCTTCTCCCGGCGGGTCGCCCCGCTGGCCGCTGCCATGCTGCTGGTCATGGGGGGGTGGAGCCTGACCGTGTGGGTGCAGTCGGGCGGGGCCACCGGACCGCAGCTGGCCGGCGAGGTCGACGATGTCCCGGCCTTCGCCGACGAGGCGGCGGACGCCCATTCCAAGGCCGTCGCGCTCAACACGCTGCAGCCGGCCCCGCCCCAGACGAACGTCACACCCGTCCCGGTTCAGACCGCCCAGGTGCCGCTGCCGGAGGGCCGCGGCATGACGGTGGCGCTTCCCGCCATCGGTCCGGAACTGACCCTGATCCGGGCCAGCATCGTGCCATGGAACCATGGCACCGCTCTCCAGTTTCTCTACAGGGAACCGGATGGCGAACTGCTGACCCTGTTCGTCGCGTCCGGCGAGCCGGCGCAGGACGGCACGCTGCATACCGTCGTGCAGGACAGCCTGCGGCTCGTCTATTGGCGGGCCGGGCTGGTCGCCTACACCATCACCGGCAACAAGGCCGACGGCGATCTGCTGACCGTCGCCAAGAAGATGGCGGACAGCATCCGCCGATCCTGACACCGCTCCGCCCTGAAACCTTATCGGGCGGAGCCCCACCAAGCCTGTGGAGCCCAGCCATGAGCCTGTACACCGATCCGGACGAGCGGAACGGCCATCCGCTGGACATGATCGAAACCTTCGTCGCCCGCGAGCATTGGGAACCGATCCTGCGGCAGGCCGCCTTCAACGGCATGGTGCTGGGCGCGGTCACCCTGTTCCTGGGGCTGGACGCGCTGCCCGGCCTCGCGATCATCCACTTCATCACCTTCGCGTCGGGCATGGCCCAAGGCTTCCTGGCGCTGCGCCTGGAGGAGAGCGGACAGGACGAGGCCGCCGTCGCCGTGGGGCGCCGCTCCATGGCCGCCTTCACGCTGGCCTCGGTCACGCTGCTCCTTATGCCCTTCGCGGCCTGATCCGCGCAGAAGTCACGCGCTTGACCGGCCGTTCCGTGTCATGGTCCCCGTTCCGCCGGGGACCTCCCCCGGTCGGGGGTTTCAAGACGGGGAATGGGACAGCCGATGCGGGGCAGGCAGACACGCTCCGGGAGCCGGATGCAGATCCGTGCGCCCTATCTCGATCCGGTGCGTGTGGGGGAGACCTCGGGGAATCTGCGCTGCCGCTGCTGCGGGCGACCCGACGGGGTGGTCGTGCGCTGCCTGCCCGACGGACGCTGGTACGACGGGGCGGACGAGACGTGGCGTGACGGTCGCGGGCGCCGCGTGCCCTGGCCGGAGGCCACCGAATACGCTGCCACCACCGACATCCTGGTCAGCGTCGAGGCGCTGCGCATCACCCGCTCCGCGGTCGAGCGGGTCCGCCTGCTGTGCAACCGCTGCCGCCGGCTGGAGGGCGCCGTCCATGGCCGCGCCCGCGCCCGGATCAGCATCCTGCTGCGCCGGGCCATCGGCGACCTGTTCCTTGGCCGCTACGACGATCCCGCCGTTCTCACGGCGTTGGTCGACTTCTATCGCAAGGACGGCTGAGCGACGATCCGCGCCTCAGCCGGCGGTGTCCTCGGCCATCCCGCCGTCGAGCCGTGCCGCCAGCTCCCGTCGCGCCAGCAGTTCCGGCGCCACCGACGCCGCAGGAACCGTGGCGGGCAGGCGACCGTAGGCGCCAATGCCGAAGGCCCCGGCGTCGCCGACGATCCACTCCTCGGCGGGCGGCGGCACGGGCGTTTCGATTTTGCGGAACAGCGCCGCGGCGGAGGCCAGCGCGGAGGACGCGGTGAGCGGAATCGTGGAATTCGCGCGTTCGGTCCGGCCCTGCATGGCCAGGACTTCATCATGTGCATCGGACATCGGCCTCTCCCTCACCGCGTGACGAAGGGTAACAATGGAAGTGTGGCATGGAAGTCACGCTCCGTCCAATTGCACGAACGGATGAACCGCCGCCTGGACAACAGTCCGCCCCCACCGCCGGTTCATAAGCAATTAGGAGGAATACGATCCGGCTGAGCCGCGCAACCGTCCCGGCTGTTCAGACTGCGGCAGCGCAACGGAGAGAGACGGCTGACGCATGGGACGGTTCTTCCGCTGGACGGCGGCCCTGCTGCTTCTGGCCGCCGTGGGAGGGGCGGCGATGGTGGGAACGGGCGCGGTAACGGTTCCGCCCCGCTACGACCCCTGGGCGCCGCTGGACATCGGGGAGGTGCCGAACCTGCTGACCCGCCTCAAGCTGTCCCGGCTGGAGGGTGCGCGCCGGCAGTGCCACGCCGTTCTGGGCGACACGGGCCTGCGCTTCACTCCGGTGACCGACCGGCAGACCGGTCCGGGCTGCGGCCTGACCGATGCGGTGCAGGTCAGCCGCTCGGCGGTGGCCTTCAACAGCGGCTTCACGGTCACCTGCCCGCTCGCCGCCGCCTGGATGCTGTTCGAGACGCACACGCTCCAGCCGGCGGCGCAGCGGCATTTCGGCCAGCGCGTGGCGCGGGTGCGGCATCTGGGAAGCTACGCCTGCCGCAACGTCTACGGCCGGGCGGAGGGACGCCGCAGCGAGCACGCCACCGCCAACGCCCTCGACATCGCCGGATTCACGCTGGCCGACGGGACCACCATCGCCCTGCCCGGCGACTGGGCGCCGGCGGACGGACGTAAGGGGGCATTCCTGCGCGAGGTGCGCGACGGCGCCTGCGAGGTCTTCCGCGCGGTGCTGGGCCCCGACTACAACGAGGCCCACGGCGACCACTTCCACCTCGACATGGGGCCGTACCGCGTCTGCCGCTGAGGCACCGCCCGCCGGATCAGGCGCTGTGGTAGGCCAGCACGCCGTCGGCGCGTGTCTCGGTGCGCAGCTCGCCGCGCCCGACCATGTGGTTGAGGTGGGCCAGCGCCTCGCCGAAGGCGAAGCTCAACTGGTGCGAATCCAGCGCCCGGCGGAACAGCACCGGAACCAGTTCCTTGCAGCTCAGCGGCTTGGTGCGGCAGGCCTCGGCGATCTGCGCGCAGCGGTCGGCGTGGTGGGCCTCCAGCGCGCGGGTGCGGTGGTCCAGCCCGTAGAAGGGCAGCCGGTGACCGGACAGGACCAGCGCGTCCGCCGCCACCTCCTCCCGGATCGCGGCCAGCGACGACAGGTAGAGCCCCAGCGGGTCGGCCTTGGGCTGCATCGCCGAGACGCTGACGTTGGGGGAGATTCGCGCGATGACCTGATCGGCGGCGAGGAACAGCCGGTCGGCGGCACAATAGAGCATCGCCTGCTCCGGCGAGTGGCCGCCGCCGGTCAGGATGCGCCAGTCGCGCCCGCCCAGCCGCAGGGTCTGGCCGGGAATCATCCGCTCGAAGCTGGGGGCCAGCCCGGTCGTGCGGTTGAGGTAGCTGAGGCCGCGGCCGAGCATCTGCTGGATCTCGTCGGGCGACAGGCCCCCGGCTTGGTAGAAGGCGTCCTGCGCCTCCAGCGCCTGGGGATCACGCCCTTGTTGCAGCAGCTTGGCGTAGTAATACTCGCTCTGGGTCATGTGCAGCGGCGGGGCGAAACGCTCGTGCAGCCAGCCGGCCAGACCGACATGGTCGGGGTGGAAGTGGCTGACCACCAGCCGGACGATCGGCTTGCCGCCCAGCGGGCCGCCCAGCAGCCGGTCCCAGCACTCGCGGCTGACGTCGTCGCCCAGCCCGGTGTCGAACAGCGCCCAGCCGTCCCCCTCCTCGAAGAGGTAGAGGTTGACGTGGTCCAGCGCGTAGGGTAGCGGCAGGCGCAGCCACAGCACACCCGGCGCCACCTCCCTGACCGTTCCATTGTCCGGTGCTTCGGAAAGCGGATGGCGGATGAGTTCGGCGTCGTCTTTCACCCTGATGGTCCTCCTTGCGCTGCGGTGCCCCCGGCCTCTTGGCTACCCGTTGGTTCGCGTCCGGTCAACTATCCGCTAATAGAACATTCCGACCATTGACGCACTTCGTGTTTCGCTCCATGCCCGCTCCGCCGCGGGAGCATCGGGGGATTCGCGACGAATGGGCCGCGCAGCGGTTAACCAAAGGGCATTGCCAAAGGAGAATACCCGGATGACCACCGCAACGTTCAGGATCATCCGCCACGCCGACGGGCCGGTTTTCTTTGACGACCGGACGATCACACTCGCGGAGGCGCAGATCATCATCAACGACGCCATCGCGCGCGGCGATCTGGAGGTCGGGTCCTTCCTGCGCATCGACGACGAGGAGCTGGTGATCGAACGGGAGGTTGCGGAGTAGGCGGCGCGCCGCCCGACCCGCAACCCGTTCTTTTCGCCCCGTCAGCTCATCGCGACGAGGCTGGCGTTGCCGCCGGCAGCCGCGGTGTTGACGCTGACCGAGCGCTCGTTGAGCAGCAGGTCGAGGTCGTAGCCCTCGCCCCGCCCCGCCGCCAAAGCCTCGGCGCTCGCCGCCTGCACCAGCAGGATCGGGCCGGGAAGCTCCGTGACGCGCCGGTTGACGGCGGTCACGCGTTCGCGGTCGCCTTCCACCAGAACCGCGGCGAGCAGCCCGACGTCGCGCCAATCCGCCGTGGTCCGCACCCGCACGGCCAGCGCCGGGGGCAGGCCGCGCAGCAGCTCGGCCAGGTCCGGCGGGGCGTCCACCGCGGCGCTGTTGCCCGTCGCCAGGACCGCGCCGAGCTGGAGCAGCAGGCCCGTCCGCGTCTGCGGCAGCAGCAGGACGCGGCCCCGCCCATGCAGTTCATAGAGGTTGCGCTCGCCCACCGGGCCGTTCAGCTCCGCGCCGCCGCCGATGGCGCTGCGCGCCACGTAGCCGGCGCAGCGCGACGCCTCCGCCGTGAAGCCCTTGGCGCGCAGCCACTCGCCGTAGGCCAGCCCGGCCGCGCGTGCGGCGTCCGGCCCGCGAAACTCCAGCCAGCCCTTGGGGCGGCGGCTGAGCAGGCGGGAGAGGTAGAGCGGGCCGCCCGCCTTGGGGCCGGTGCCCGACAGGCCGTGGCCGCCGAAGGGCTGCACGCCGACCACCGCGCCGATGGTGTTGCGGTTGACGTAGACGTTGCCCGCGCCGATCCGCCCGGTAACCCGCTCGATGGTGGCGTCGATGCGGGTGTGCAAGCCGAAGGTCAGGCCGTAGCCGGTGGCGTTGATCGCATCGACCACCGCGTCGAGGTCGTCGCGGTGGAAGCGGACGACGTGCAGGACCGGGCCGAAGACCTCCCGCTCAAGCTCATGGATGCCGCCGATCTCGATCACCGTCGGGGCGATGAAGGTGCCGTCCGCCGTCTCGGCGGGCAGCGGCAGGAACTCCACATTGCGGCCCTTGGCGCGCATCGCCTCGATGTGGGCGGCGATGGTGGCGCGGGCCTCCTCGCTGATGACCGGGCCGACATCGACCGCCAGCCGGTCCGGGTTACCGATGCGCAGCTCCCGCATGGCGCCCTTCAGCATGGCGAGCGTGCGGTCGGCCACGTCCTCCTGCAGGCAGAGGATGCGCAGGGCGGAGCAGCGTTGGCCGGCGCTGTCGAAGGCCGACGCGATCACGTCGCCCACCACCTGCTCGGCCAGGGCGGAGCTGTCCACGATCATGGCGTTCTGGCCGCCGGTCTCGGCGATCAGCGGGATCGGCCCGCCGTCCGGCAGCAGGCGCCCGGCGAGCTGGCGCTGGATCAGCCGCGCCACCTCGGTGGAGCCGGTGAACATCACGCCGCGCACCGCCTCGTGCCCGACCAGGGCGGCGCCGACCTCGCCCGCGCCGGGGAGAAGCTGGAGCGCCCCGGCGGGGATGCCCGCGGCGTGCAGGATGCGCACGGCCTCGGCGGCGATCAGCGGGGTTTCCTCGGCCGGCTTCGCCAGCACCGGGTTGCCGGCGGCCAGCGCCGCGGCGATCTGGCCGGAGAAGATGGCGAGCGGGAAATTCCACGGGCTGATACAGACCACCGGACCCAGCGGGCGGTGGGTGGCGTTGTCGAAGCGGTCGCGCGCCTGCGCCCCGTAGTAGCGCAGGAAGTCGATGGCCTCCCGCACTTCCGCGATGGCGTTGGGCAGCGACTTGCCGGCCTCGCGGACGATCAGACCGAGCAGGGTCGGCATCCGCTCCTGCATCGTGTCGGCGGCACGGAACAGGCAGGCGGCGCGCTCCTCCGGCGGGGTGGCGGCCCAGGCGGGCGCCGCCGCGACGGCGTGGCCGAAGGCCTCCGCCACCAGGGCCTCGCTCGCCTCGGTCACCGTGCCGACCACGTCGCGGCGATCGGCCGGGTTGCGCACAGGCTGGGCCTGCCCCGCCCGCTCGCCGTCCGCCAGCAGCGGCGCGGCGGTCCAAGTCATTTCGGCGCTGGCCGACAGGGCGGCGGACAGGCGGGCCAGCTCCGTCTCGTCGGACAGGTCGATGCCGGCGGAGTTGGCCCGCTCCGGCGCGTAGAGGTTCCGCGGCAGGGCGATCAGCGCGTGCGGCGCGCCCAGCGGGGCGATGGCCTTGGCGACCGCCACAGGGTCGGCGACCAGCTCATCGACGGGGACCGCCGGGTCAGCGATGCGGTTGACGAAGGAGCTGTTGGCCCCGTTCTCCAGCAGGCGGCGGACCAGATAGGCCAGCAGCGTCTCGTGCGTGCCGACCGGCGCGTAGATGCGGCAGGGCCGCTTCAGCGGGCCGACGACCTCCTTGTAGAGCGGCTCGCCCATGCCGTGCAGGCACTGGAACTCGTACTTGCCGACCTGGAAGTCGCTGCCGGCCATCTCGTAGATGGTGGCGAGCGTCTGGGCATTGTGGGTGGCGAACTGCGGGAACACCGCGTCGGGGGCGGCCAGCAGCTTGCGGGCGCAGGCGACGTAGGAGACGTCGGTGTAGACCTTGCGCGTGTAGACCGGGAAGTCGGGCAGCCCGTCGAGCTGGGCGCGCTTGATCTCGCTGTCCCAATAGGCGCCCTTGACCAGACGGATCATCAGCCGGTGGCCGCTGCGCCGCGCCAGATCGACCAGGAAGTCGATGACGTAGGGGCAGCGCTTGCCGTAGGCCTGGACGACAAAGCCGATGCCGTTCCAGCCCGCCAGATCCGGGTCGAAGCACAGCGATTCCATCAGGTCGAGCGACAGCTCCAGCCGGTCGGCCTCCTCGGCGTCGATGTTCAGGCCGATGTCGTAGCCCTTGGCGAGCAGCGCCAGCGCCTTCACGCGTGGCAGCAGCTCGTCCATCACCCGGTCGGCCTGGGCGCGCGAATAGCGCGGGTGGATCGCCGACAGCTTGATGGAGATGCCCGGCCCCTCATAGACGCCGCGCCCGGCCGACGCCTTGCCGATGGCATGGATGGCGTTCTCGTAGTCGGCGTAGTAGCGCGCGGCGTCCTCCGCCGTCAGCGCCGCCTCGCCCAGCATGTCATAGGAATAGCGGAAGCCCTCGGCCTCCATCGGGCGGGCGTTGGTCAGCGCCTCCTGGATGGTCTGGCCGGTGACGAACTGTTCGCCCATCATGCGCATGGCGAAATCGACGCCGCGGCGGATCAGCGGCTCGCCGCCGCGCGCGATCAGGCGCGTCAGGGCGGAGGACAGCGCCTGCTCGCCGCCCGCCGAGGTCAGCTTGCCGGTGATCAGCAGACCCCAGGTGGCGGCGTTGACGAACATCGAGCCGCCCTTGCCGAGATGGGCCTGCCAGTCACCCCCGGCGATCTTGTCGCGGATCAGCGCGTCGCGCGTGGCGTGGTCGGGGATGCGCAGCAGCGCCTCCGCCAGACACATCAGCGCCATGCCTTCCTGGCTGGACAGGCTGTATTCGTGGATCAGCCCTTCGACGCCGCGGCCCCGCGGCTTGGCGCGCAGGGCGGTGATCAGCTTGCGGGCGGTCGCCGCCGCCGCGGTGATGACACCGGGCGGCAGTGACGCCTGCTCGAACAGGAAAGGCAGGCAGTCCGGCTCGGGCCGGCGGTAGGCGGCGGTGATCGCGGCGCGCAGCTCGGTCGCCGGACGGATCGGCGGGGCGAAATCCGCGAAGGGCGCCGCGCGGCCGGACGCGGCGGGCGGGATGGCGGTCCGGGTGTCGGCACGGGTGGCGGTCGGGTTGGTCATGCTGTTCATCAGTGTCGTCCGCTCGAATCCGCAGGCCGGGGGCGAGCCGGTCCTTGATGGTGAGGTGAAAGGGGTGTTTCTCAGGCTTTCGGGCCGGTTCCGCCCAGTTCGGCGGCACGCTGGGCCGCCGCGCGCAGGGTCGCGTTCAACAGACTCTGGAGGTGGTCATCGGCCATCAGCTTGGAAAGGCCGGCCGCCGTGGTCCCGCCGGGGGAGGTCACGCCGGCGCGAAGCTCGGCCGCCGACTGGCCGGTGGCACCCATCAGTGCCCCTGCCCCCTCGACCGTGGCGCGGGCCAGCCGTTCCGACACGTCGGCGGGCAGCCCCACCTCCACCCCGGCGCGGGTCAAACACTCCACGAGGTAGAAGACATAGGCGGGGCCGGAGCCGGACAGCGCCGTGGCGGCGTCGACCAGCATCTCGTCGGCCAACCACTCCAGGCTCCCGACCGCGGTCAGCAGGGACGCGGCGCGCGCCTTCCGCTCGGCCGGGCAGCCCGGCTCGGCCACCGCGACGGTGGCGCCGCGCCCGACCGCCGCCGGAAGGTTCGGCATCGCCCGCACGACGCTGCCTGCCGCCGGGAACAGACGGCGCAGGTTGGCCAGCGTCTTGCCCGCCATGATCGACAGCACCAGCGTGTGCGGCGCCAGCACCGCCCGCACGCCCGCAGCAGCGCTCTCCACCATCTGCGGCTTGACCGCAACCACGAGGGTATCAACCGCGGCGCCGTCCGCCGGATTCAAGCGGACGCCGGTCCGCGCGGCCAGTTCGACCAGATCCGGCGCAGGGCTAGGGTCGGCGACCGAAATGGCGGAGGCCGGCACGCCCTGCGCCAGCCAGCCGCGCAGCATGGCGCCGCCCATGCGTCCGGCACCCAGCAGAAGGATCGTACCGCCGCCCGGCGCCGATCCGGCACCGTCCATAGCATTGGGGTCAATGTCGAAGGTCACGGTGTCTCTCACCCGATCCAATTCGTCTTTTCAAAGCCGCGGCGTCCGCTTTGTTTTGCTTGTTCCACTGCGGCATCCGCAGACTATCGCGGAGTCCGCCGTGCCTCCATGGTTGTTTTTGCCTCAACGCCGCGATATCAACGGCCACAGGCGGCATGGAGCGCGAAAATGACGGAGCTTGATCGGACCGACCGGCGCATCCTGGCAATTTTGCAGATGGACGGGCGGATTTCCGCCGTGGATCTGGCGGAGCGGGTCGGCCTGTCGGCCACCACCGCCGGCGAGCGGATGCGGCGGTTGCTGAAGGACGGCTATGTGACGGGATTCACGGCGCGGCTCGATCCGCACCGGCTGGGCTTCGGGCTGATGGTGTTCGTCGAGGTGCTGCTCGACAAGACGACGCCCGACGTGTTCGACCGCTTCGCCCAGGCCATCCGACACGCGCCGGAGGTCCTGGAATGCCACATGGTGGCCGGCGGATTCGACTATCTGGTGAAGACGCGGGTGGCCGACATGGCGGCCTACCGGCGGTTCCTCGGGGATGTGCTTCTGTCGCTGCCCGGCGTCCGGGAAACCCGAACCTACGCGGTGATGGAGGAGGTCAAGAACGACGGCCCCCTCCCCCTCTGACGCCTGATCATATAAGGCGCCCGGTCACGACACCCGGACGGGGGCCACCGCAGAGCGGGCCGGAAGGACGACCCGTACCGTCGCGTGCAGCGTGGCCAAGCCCAGCACCGAGAGCGCCGTCAGGAAACCGGTCAGCAGAAGCGCCAGCGCCAGAAAGACCATCGTTTCCATGTCATACCTCCTTGCAAAGCATGGAGGGAAGGCTACGCCCGGACCGGCTTCGGCGGATTGACCCGAGTCAATGGATGGCCTGATTCCGAAAACGCCCTCCTTTTTGTCCGCATCCCCGCCATTCTTGGCTGCGCACCGCTCCGTTCAGTACCGCTGCCGCAGCGGGTGGCGCTGGCGCTTTTCCCACCGGTTGAAGCGCCGAACCATCGCGCCACCGGGGCGGATTGGCCTCACTGTGACCGGATTATCACGCATTTGAGATTTATTATCCTAAAATCGTCCCATTTAAGGCCACAGCGAAGTCGATAGTCTTAAGGGGTAAGCCAAAAGGCTAGAGCGCTAACCGAAAGGACGGGGACGCACCGACCGCGTGCCTGCCCCGCCGGCCACCAACCGCGGTGGCATCCCCACAAGGAAGAGAGTGCAGACCATGGACGATCTGGGTATCGACCTTCACCACCAGGATCTGACCGACCACACCAACTACGCTGGCGATTTCGGCGCCGACACGTCGCATCTGACCATCAGCGAGACCTCCGTGTCCACCGCCGATGGCTTCGCGACGCCGGCCTCCCTCCTCCAGGCGCAGGCCCTGCAGACCGCGCAGCCGCTGGCCCTGGCCGACGCCGCCGCGACCGCCGACAATGCGACGAAGATCGTCATCAACGCCGCCGGCAACGTGGCGGGCGGCGTCGCTCCGCACTTCAAGGTGATGGTGGACGGCAAGGTCATCGGCGAAGGCTCCGCCGGCACCACCGCCAAGGACTTCACCTTCAACGCCAACGTCACGGCGGATCAGGCCCACAAGATCCAGATCCAGTACGACAACGACGGCTTCGTGAACGGCCAGGACCGCAACCTGATCGTCAACAAGATCACCATCAACGGGCACGCGCTCGACGCGGCCGATCCGTCGGTTACCTATGACAAGGGGGCGCTCGACGGCAAGGACGTGGTCAAGGGCCAGTCCGGCATGTGGTGGAACGGCACGCTGGTCGTCGCCGCGCCGAAGGACTTCTTCCCCGCCGCGACCGCCGAAGCGGTGACGGGCGCCACGAAGATCGTCGTCAACGCCGCCGGCAACGTGGCGGGCGGCGTCGCCCCGCACTTCAAGGTGATGGTGGACGGCAAGGTGATCGGCGAAGGCTCCGCCGGTACCACCGCCAAGGACTTCACCTTCAACGCCGACATCGCCGCCGGTCAGGCCCACAAGGTCCAGATCCAGTACGACAACGACGGCTTCGTGAACGGCCAGGACCGCAACCTGATCGTCAACAAGATCACCATCAACGGCAACGCGGTCAACCCGACCGACGCCTCCGTCACCTACGACAAGGGCGCGCTGGACGGCAAGGACGTGGTGAAGGGCCAGTCCGGCATGTGGTGGGACGGCACGCTCGTCGTCGCCGCTCCGAAGGAGTTCTTCCCCTCCTCGACCACAACGCCCACCACGCCGACGACGCCCACCACCCCCACGACTCCGACCACCCCGACCACGCCCACCACGCCGACGGCCCCGCCCGCTCCGACGAATCCGGGCGGCACGTCGGATTATCCGGCGACCCCGCCCTCGCAGGTCTTCTACGTCGACGCGACGCACGGCAACGACAGCAACTCCGGCAACAACCCGAACCAGGCCTGGAAGTCGCTGGCCAAGGTGAACGCCACCAGCTTCGCCGCCGGCTCGCTGGTCCTGTTCGAACGCGGCGAGACGTGGACCGACAGCCTGCTGGTCTCGACCTCCGGCACCTCCGACAAGCCGATCATCTACGGCGCCTACGGCACCGGCGCCGACCCGATCATCAAGGCCAAGAGCGGCGCCAGCTACGCCGTCAGCCTGAACAACAAGGACAACATCACGTTCGACAACCTGACGATGACAGGTTCGAACGACACCGGCCTGCTGCTCAACGGCGGGGCCAACAACGTGAAGGTCACCAACTCCCAGATCCTGGACAACCGCGGTTCGGGCGTGGTGATCAGCGGGACCTCCAACAACCTGCGCATCGATCACTCCACGATCGACGGCAACGGCGGCTACGGCCTCGTCCACTATTCCGCCGACAATGCCAACCAGTACTTCACCAACAACATCATCAGCGACAACGGCTGGCGCACCGATGCGGTGTATTCGGGCTGGAACGGCCGCATCCTGAGCGGCGAGATCGCCGGCAACACGATCTTCAACAACGGCAGCGGCGGCGGCGACGGCCGGTCGCACGGCCTGTACCACGACCACAGCCAGGCCAACAGCACGCTGAAGATCCACGACAACGTGATCTATTCGAACCCGCGCGGCGCCGGCATCCTCGCCAAGTCGAGCACCGAGATCTACAACAACACGATCTACGGCAACTCGAACGTCGGCATCTCGATCGGCCAGAACCAGGGCACCAACGTCACCTACAAGATCTACGGCAACGAGATCTTCAACAACAACGGCGGCATCCTGGAGCACCTGAAGGGCAGCGGGTCGATCACGCTGAGCCTGTACGACAACACCTTCTACAACAACAACGGTCGTGCGGCGATCAACATCGCCGACAGCATCAAGCAGACGGTGACCAACAACACCATCTCCTCGGTCTCCAAGGCCAACCCGATCATCTGACGATCGGCGGTTCCGCCCCTTTGGCAACGTCCGCGCCCGGCCAGTCTCTGGCCGGGCGTTGGCATGTCGGGGCGGCGTGTCCGACGGAGCGTTTCCAGGAGAGCGTTTCCGGCTTCCGCTCGCGACACAAAACGGCAATAATCGAAAGCACAGTCCCGCCGGCGGCTCTGCTTTCGCCTCTATTTCTTGTGCGCCGCACAATAAGGCCTGCCTTAGCGGAGTGATGAAGACCGAACGCCACCCCCGTTCGCCGCCTTTTCATGACGATCAGCCGTTATTTCTCCGCAGTGCGCGCGGCATCCCCCACTTTCTCCCAAATCGACCAAAGTGGCAGACGGCTTTCCCTTTGGGACGCTGCGAAGGGGATATTTATCTTGCACTTTATGTAGGTTTACCCGCCTTCCGCCCTTTGATAGCGTCCACAGACCTATTCCGTGCCTATGCGTGCATCGGCACCGGCCGATACGACGGCCAGGGGTGCCCTAGTCCGGGATGCGGACCGGAGGGAGACCCCTACAGAACCGACCAGGAAAGGGACGAGACAGGGCAAGAACGGCACTGACAACGACGACAAGGACGGGACGGCTGGCGCCACACAAGCGCCCGACCGACGGCCACCGGGGAAGGAACGCCGAAACCGCTTCCGCGCGCGTGCCACGGGAGCGGGGCTCTGGGCGGCACGCACACGCCTCCATTCCCAGGGCCGCGGTGTCCGTGGTCATGGCCATAGGGCGCCCCCTTCGCGGGGAGACACCCGATGGCCGGACCGCCGGACGCCGTCCGCGTCGCCACGACAAGAGGGGTGGAGACCAGGTATGAATCACATGAGCGGACCGAGGGACGGTCGGGACACTCAATCGATCAGCGTGCTTATGGCCACCTACGCGGGCGAGAAGGCGGATAACCTTCAGGCCGCGCTGGAGAGCGTCTATACACAGACGCTTCTCCCGCGTGAATGCGTGCTGGTGGTCGATGGACGGATCGGGGAGGAGCAGGAAAAGGTCATCGCCCGCTATCAGGCGTCCAACGCCTGCCGGCTTGTGGTGGTGCGGCGGCGCAACCAGGGGGGCTTGGCCCGCGCGCTGAACGACGGTCTGCAATATTGCACGGGCTATCTGGTGGCCCGCATGGACAGCGACGACATCTGCCTGCCCCACCGCTTCGAGACGCAGGCGCGCGCCTTCGCCGAGCAGGGGTCGCTGGACGCATCGTTCTCCTGGCACGCGGAGTTCGAACAGGACCCCGGTGCCATCACTTGCGTGAAGCGCAGCCCGGAGACGCACGAAGAGATCAGCCAGGGCATGAAATGGCACTGCGTCCTGTCGCACCCCACCATGATGGTGCGGCGACGGGCGCTGACCGCCATTGGCGGCTACCGCTCCTGCTTCGGGAATCTGGAGGACTACGACCTGTATGTCCGCCTGCTTCAGGCCGGGGCGCGCATGGAAACGGTGCAGGAGGCGCTTCTCCTCTTCCGCACCAGCATGGCCCAGCGCGTCCGGCGCGGCGGGTTGCGCTACGCCGTCAACGAATGGGCCTTCCGGGTGTGGTGCTGGCGGTCGGGCTTCCTGACCAATTCGGAATTCCTGGCGACGGCCTCGCTTCAGATCGGGTTCCGGCTGACTCCGCCGGGCCTGAAGAGGATGCTGTACCGCTTGGTCCGCACGCCGACCGAGGCGCAGGCCATGACCCGGATCCACAGCGCCATGATTCAGCCCAAGCGCCTCGCTCCCGATGGCGCGGACGCTCTCTGACCCTCTGCCCTCTGACCCTTCCGTGGGAGGATTTGATGAGCGTTGCCGACGTGATTTCCGGTGGCGGGTTGGGTCGGCGGCTCCGGTGGACGGACGCGCTGCGCAACCCGCTGGGAACCGCCTGCCATCACGCCTACGGCAGCCCGGTGCTGGCCGTCGTTTACCACGCCGTCTGCGACACGGTGCCGGACCATCTGAAGCACATCTACCGGCCCCGCACGCCGAAGGAATTCACGAAGGATCTTGATTTCCTCCTGAAGCATTTCGAGCCGACGGACCTGCCCACGGTCACCGGGTCGGCCATGGGCGGACCGGAGATCCGCCGCCCGTCGCTGCTGGTCACCTTCGACGACGGCATGCGCGAGGTCGCGGAGGTCGCGATGCCGATCCTGCGCCGCAAGGGCATCCGTCCGGCGCTGTACCTGAACCTGAACTTCCTCGACAACAAGACGCTCTTCTACCGGCACAAGGCGAGCCTTCTGGCGGAGCGGCTGAGCCGGCTGGCGGAGGCTGATCCGCGCCGCGCCGTCTGCGCCGCCACCCTGGCGCGGGCGGGCGCCGTCGCCGCCAACCCCGCCGCGGGCGTCATGAAGGTGAGTTGGCACCAGCGCGCCGTGCTGGACGAGATCGCCACCGTGCTGGAGTTTGACACGGCCGGCTTCCTGGCGGACGAGAAGCCCTATCTGACGCGCGACGAGATCGCCGACCTGATGGCGGAGGGGGTGTCGATCGGCGCCCATGGGTTCGACCATCCCAACCACCGCCTGCTGACGGCGGAGCAGCGGAAGGAGGAGGTGACGGGCAGCGTCGCCGGCATCCGGGAGCTGTTCGGCCCCGGTTGCGGCTCCTTCGCCTTTCCCTATTCCGACGAGGGCCTGCCCGAGGCGCTGTTCGGGGAACTGTACGACGAAGGGGTCGACGTCACCTTCGGCACTTCCTGGCCGCGCCGCGGCGGTCCGCAGCGGCGGATTCAGCGGATCTGCTTTGAGAACGGTCCGGCGCCCGCGAAGCAGCAGCTGGTCAAGCGTCTGCTGCGCGGCGGTGCCGGCAACATGAAGCGCGCCCTCGCCGGCTGAGCGGTCCGGCCTATGAAACGCTCCCTCTCCCGTTGCGGGGGAGGGAGTTCTTGCCGTTGGCATAGGCATTACAGGCGATGACCGCGCAGCAATTCCAAAGAGAAGTCCTATTCCTCCCTTTGGAATGCCCCCTTATCGTGCGCTGATCGCTTAAGCGTGATCCCTTTTCATTTCCCTTTATTTGTCCGCGGCGTAACACAAAATACCGCAATAGGAACACGCTGCGGATTTGGTCGCTGGTTCCCCCGCCTATCAGGCCCCCCGCGAGGAGATCGCTATGATCGAGCAAGCCACGCCGGCCAGCCCGAACCTGCTGGGTGGAGTTGTGGACGTCATGCCGACGGACGCCGCCCCGAAGGCGACGGACCGCGTCGTCCCCCCCTTGCTCGATCTCCAGCGGGCCGGCTGGGCCTTGCTGTGCACCGGCTGTGCTTTGGCGGCCTGGGGCCTCGCCTATGCGCTGATCCGCGTCGCTTTGTAAGGCCGCGCGAGACAGACCCATGGATTACCTGCCCCCACCTCCCCCCGCCATCGAGCGTCCCGCCCCAGCCGTCGCTGCTCGTCAGCGCGCGACGGACCGCTGAGGATGCACCGGTCTTTTACGTCGATGCCACGGACGGCGACGACCGTCGGTCGGGCCGCGGCCCGAAGGAGGCGTGGAAATCGCTGGAGAAGGTGAACGCCACAACCTTCCCGCCGGGAAGCCGCGTGCTGTTCGAGCGCGGGGAGAGCTGGCGCGGCAGCCTCCTGGCATCCTCCTCCGGCACGACCGACCGGCCGGTCACCTACGGCGCCTATCAAGGGCGACGCCCCGGTGATCGACGCGCGGGGCGCCTCGGTCGCGGTCAGCCTGAACGGGCGGACGAACGTCGCCTTCGACGGGCTGAGCATCACCGGCGCGGCCGACACCGGCCTGCTGCTCGGGCCGCGGGCGCGCAACGTGTCGGTGACGAACGTGACGGTCGCGGGCAACGGCGGCTCCGGAATCGTCGTTCAGGGGACTTCCGACGGGCTGCGGATCGACGGATCGGCCATCACCGGCAACGGCGCCTATGGAATCGTGCATTACGCGGCGGACAACACCGACCAGATCATCACGCGCAACACCATCGCCGACAACGGCTGGCGCAAGGACGGCGGCGTCTATTCCGGGTGGAACGGGCGCATCCTGACCGGCGAGGTCGCCCACAACCGGGTCTTCAACAACGGCGTCAACGGCGGCGAAGGCCGCTCCCACGGCCTCTACCACGACCAGGGGCAGGCGGGCAGCGCGCTGAAGATCCACGACAACCTGATTCACGACAACCCGCGCGGCGCCGGCATCCTGGCGAAGTCCAGCACCGAGATCTATCGCAACGTCATCTTCCGCAACGCCGACGCGGGCCTCTCGCTCGGCCAGAACCGCGGGATCGACGTGACCTACCGGGTCTACGACAACGAGTTCTACGACAACAACGGCGGCGTCCTGCAGCACCAGAAGGGCAACGGCTCGATCACGCTGGAGCTGCGCGACAACGTCTTCCACCGCAACGGCAAGCGGGCCGCCATCATCATCGCCGACAGCATCGGCAAGACCGTCACCGGCAACCGGGTCAGCAACGACGCCAGAGCAGAAACCGGAACCCGGACCGGGACCACCACTAACCAGCCAACGGGAGGAACCGTGCAGGAAGCGTCCGGAATGCGGCCGGAATCCGTGCGCTGACCTCGGCCCCGACGTCCGCGGGCGAGCCGCGGGCCGGGAAAGGGACGGCGCGTTCGAACAAGGGGGGGCATGTGAGCACCAGCAGCAGCACCGTCGGTCAGTCGATCACCGACCGGCTGAAGAAAACCGTTTTCCGTTTCGACGCTTCCGACACGGGGGAGCTGCGCGGCTTCCAGCGCAAGATGTTCGGGGAACGGGTCTGGCAGGTGGACGAGGCCTACAACCGCTGGCTCTTCGACGAGGTGCCCGACCGGGACGCGGACGGGCCGCAAGTCTGGGTGTGCAAGCGGCAGGGACAGATCGTCGGCCAGCAATGCGGGATTCCCTTCCGCCTGAAGGCGCGGGACCGGGAAATCCCGGCCTCCTGGGCCAACAGCCTGATGGTCCTGCCGGAATGGCGGATGCGCGGCGCCTTCACGCCCCTGGCGGAAGCGCAGCTCGACAGCCGTCCTCTGGCGATGGCCATCCACATTTCCGATTCCGCCTACAAGGCCTACAGCAAGGCCGGCTGGATCGACATCGGCGCCCTGCCCGCCTACGTCTTCCCGCTGGACACGCGGCGCTGCCTGGAAGCGTCCTCGCTTCAGGGCCGCATGCGGACCATCGGGACGATCGCCGGGCCGGCCCTGCACGGCGCGCGGATCGGCGGCCACCTGCTGAGCCGGGCGACCGGCGCGCGGTTCGAGGAGATCGGGCGGTTCGACGGGCGGGCCGACGCCATCTGGCGGCGCGCCTCCCCGCATTATCCGCTGATCGCGTTGCGCG
Organism: Azospirillum brasilense; assembly: GCF_022023855.1. NCBI lineage: Bacteria > Pseudomonadati > Pseudomonadota > Alphaproteobacteria > Rhodospirillales > Azospirillaceae > Azospirillum > Azospirillum brasilense. The sequence continues at coordinate 714,724 of NZ_CP059452.1, read as the reverse complement.
ACCTGACGCATCTGCGTTGGCGCTACGACGCGATTCCCTGCGCCTCGGACTACCGCCGCTTCATCCTGACGCGCGGGGGCGAGCCGCTGGGCTACGTGGTCCTGCGCCGCGAGACCTGGCGCAAGGAGCCCTGCCTCGCCATCGTGGATTACCTGTGCGAGCCGAAGTGGCTATGGGTCCTGCTCAGCCACACGCTGCGCATCGCCGCGACGGAGCGCGCGACCGCCCTGATCTGCCGGACGCTGAACAGGCGGGCGGAGCGGACCTTCCTCGCCATGGGCATGATGAAGGTGCCCGACCGCGTGGGCTTCCCGGTGCGGGTGATGGCGCACGCCGGGCCGGACGCCGGCATCGACCGCGACGCGTTCGCCGACCGCGGCAACTGGCTGCTGACCATGGGCGACGGCGACGCCAGCTTCCTGATGCACAACACGCTGCCCGAGACCACCGGGCTGCAACCGGAGGGAGTCGCCGTCCAGGGATGACCGCGGTGCGAAGGAGCCGTCCGGCCGCCGACGCGCCGGTCAGGCTCCTTTCGTCTATTCTGCGGGTGGTTACTCAAAAGGGGTTAATGAAGCGCCTTTCGGGAAGGTCATCCCTAAAGTCTCACAAGAAAGGTCACCCGATCAACTGACGGTGGTTCGGCCTTTTACGACGTTTACGGCTGCCACTTTTTCTATCACGATTGCTGGGTGCTTAGACAAAGCAGCCTAATGTATTCGGTGAGAGGAAACGCCGATCGATCAGTCTAATGAACAGCAAAAGCCAAGGCCCGATGTCAGAACCGGACCTTGGCTTCGGTTTTGTGTCGGTGAAATTGATCTCTGCAATACAGCGCGAATAACGGTGAAACCTCTACGAACAAGAGAGTCGGAAAAGGAGACGTCTTATGTCGAGCAATGAGTTTGCCGACCTGTTGGTGAGCGGGGGTTCGGTCGGCACGTCCGGCATTCCGGAAGCTCTGGCGACGCTGGAGTCGAAGATCGCGGCGGGCACCGCCAGCGTCGGCGTCATCGGCCTGGGTTACGTCGGCCTGCCTCTGGCGCGGCTGTTCGCGCGGGCCGGCTTCTCGGTGACGGGCTTCGACATCGATCCGGAAAAGGTCGCCAGCCTGAACGGTGGCACCTCCTACATCGGCACCGTGTCGACCGACGAGGTCCGCGGGATGCTGGAGGAGGGCCGCTTCACGGCCACGGCGAACTTCCAGTCGCTGGCCGACATGGACGCCATCGTCATCTGCGTGCCGACGCCGCTGACTCGCAACCGCGAGCCGGACATGAGCTGCATCGAGGTCACCACCCGGCAGATCGCCCAGGTGTTGCGCCCCGGCCAGCTGATCGTCCTCGAATCGACCACCTACCCCGGCACGACGCGCGAGGTGGTGCGCCCGATCCTGGAGAAGACCGGCCTCAACAGCGGCACGGATTTCCTGCTGGCCTTCTCGCCGGAGCGCGAGGATCCCGGCAACGAGACCTTCACCACCGCCCGCATCCCGAAGATCGTCGGCGGTGAGGACCCCAACGCGCTGCGCATCGCCTGCTCGATGTACGGCCGCGCGCTGGAGCGCGTGATACCGGTCTCGTCGCTTGAAGCGGCCGAGGCGGTGAAGCTGACCGAGAACATCTTCCGCTGCGTCAACATCGCGCTCGTCAACGAGCTGAAGGTCGTCTACGACGCGATGGGCATCGACGTGTGGGAAGTGATCGAGGGCGCCAAGACGAAGCCCTTCGGCTACATGCCCTTCTACCCCGGCCCCGGCCTGGGCGGTCACTGCATCCCGATCGACCCCTTCTACCTGACCTGGAAGGCCCGCGAGTTCGACGTCGCCACCCGCTTCATCGAGCTGGCCGGCGAGATCAACACCCGCATGCCGCATTACGTGGTGGAGCGGCTGTCACAGGCCATGGACTCCAAGCTGGGCCGCGCGCTGCGCGGGTCGCGCATCCTCGTGCTGGGCGTCGCCTACAAGAAGAACATCGAGGACATGCGCGAAAGCCCGGCGCTGAAGATCATCGATCTTCTCCAGGACCGCGGCTGCGAGGTCTTCTACTACGACCCGCATGTGCCGGAGCTTCCGGAGACGCGCCGTCTCGCCCGCATGGCCGGCACGCCGTCGGTCGCGCTGGAGGACATCCGGGACGGCGCCTTCGACGCCGCGATCCTGTGCACCGACCACGACTCTTTCGATCTGAAGGCCTTCCTGGACGGGCTGCCGCTGATCGTCGACACCCGCAACGCCTTCGGCAAGGCGGGCATCGTCGACGAGAAGATCGTGAAGGGCTGACCGCCGGCCTGGACCCTAACCGACCGATCCTCAGGAGAATGGGATGGCCGCGTACACTCATGTAGACGGAGCCCTGGGGTCCGAAGCCAGCACGCGGGAGGTCGCGCTCCGCGACCTCCTTCAGGTGCTGCGCCGGCGCCGGAGCACGATCATCGCCAGCGTTCTGTGCTGCACCGCGCTGGCCACCACCGGTGCCCTGCTCTATGAGCCGCGGTTCACCAGCCAGGCCGTGCTCATCATCGACCCGCGCACGACGGAGGTCACGGACATCAACGCCGTGATCTCCAACCTCCCGCGCGAGGCGGCGGCGATCCGGACCGAAATCGACATGATCACCTCCAGCGCCACCGCCGCCAAGGTGGTGGACCGGCTGGGGCTGGTCCATGACCCGGAGTTCAACGGCGCCATCGAGCGGCCTTCGGCCATCGACCGGGCCATCGCCGGGATCAACGACACCGTCGGCTACGACCTGTCGCCGCTGCGCCAGCAGATCACCGGCTACCTGAACTCCGCCGGCATCGGCGTGAAGGAGCCGACGTCGCCGGAGAAGGAGCGCGCCGCGGTCATCGCCGACGTTCGCCGCGGCCTGTCGGCGACCAGCGACGCCCAGTCCTACACCATCCTCGTCTCCTTCAAGGCGAAGGAGGCGGAGAAAGCGGCCCGCATCGCCAACGCCTTCGTGGACGAGTATCTGCGCGACCAGCTCCAGACCAAGAAGGATGTCAACCAGCAAGCCAACAAGTGGCTGGAGGACCGCATCAACGAGCTGCGCGCCCAGGTCGAGGTGTCGGACAAGGCGGTGCAGGACTACCGCGCGCAGCAGGGCCTCGTGCTCGGCGGCACCGGCGGCGAGACCTTCCTGTCGCAGCAGCTGGCCGAGCTGAACCGCGCCCTGGTCGTCGCCCAGACGGAGCGCGGCCGGGCGGAGGCGCGGGCGCAGAACGCCCGGATCGTCGCGCGCAGCCCGACCGAGGGCAACGCGGCCGAGGTGCTCGGCTCGCCGCTGATCCAGCGGCTGGGCGAGGAGGAGTCGGGCATCGCGCGCCGGCTGGCCGAGTACCGCACCCGCTACGGCGACCAGCATCCGGCGGTGCAGGCCTACGTCAACCAGTTGACGAACCTGCGCCAGAAGATGCGCGAGGAAGCCACCAAGATCATGGCGGTCATCAACAACGAGGTCGAGATCGCCCGCGCCCGCGAGCGCGAGCTTGAGGCCGCGCTGAAGAAGCTGACCGCCGAGACCGCCGGCGAACTGGGCGCCAACGTCCGTCTGGCCCAGCTGCAGCGCGAGGCCGACGCCAACCGCCGCGTCTATGAAGGTCTGCTCCAGCGTCTCGTCGAAACGCGCGAGCAGGACGACCTTCAGCAGCGCGACGCCCGCGTCGTGTCCTTGGCGGAACCGCCGCTGGAGCCGTCAACGCCGGGCAAGAAGCTGTTCGTCGGCGGCGGTCTGGCCGTGGGCCTGCTGATCGGCATGTTCCTGGCCTTCCTGCGCGACCATCTGAACAAGACCTTCCGCAACACCCAGCATGTGGAGGAGACGATCGGCGTGCCGGCCATCGGGCTGGTGCCGTCCCTGCCGCATCACAAGAACGCCAAGCCGGAGGACTATGTCCTCGACCGTCCGCGGTCGGAGTACAGCGAGGCGGTGCGCGCCATCGGCGTGTCGCTCTACGCCCGCGGCGCCCTGAACACCGGCAGCGTGGTGATGGTCACCTCCGCCGTTCCCGGCGAGGGCAAGACCACCGTCTGCCTGACCCTGGCGCGCATGCTGGCGGCGTCCGGCCGGCGGGTCCTGCTGCTGGAATGCGACCTGCGCTGCCCGCGCATCGGGAACGTGCTGGGCGACAACGCCCCGAGCGACCTGAGCGACCTGATCGTCGGCAAGGCGGAATGGCAGGACGTGGTCCAGGTGGACGGCCGCAGCGGCCTGCACTACGTCGTCGGCCGCCCGCATTGCGACCACCCGCAGGAGCTTCTGGGGTCGGAGAAGCTGGCGAGCATCATCAAGTTCGCCTCGCTCGAATACGACTGCGTCATCCTCGACACCCCGCCCATGGCGGTCGTGGCGGACGCGGGCGTGCTGACCCGGTCGGCGACGGAATGCCTGTTCGTGGTGCGCTGGGAGCAGACGCCGCGCGCCGTCGTCCAGCGGGCCATCGACCGGCTGACCGAGCTGGGCCGCGACGTGACCAGCGTCGTGCTGAGCCGGGTGGACCTGAAGAAGCTGGCCCGGACCGACGCGTCGGAAGAGGCCTACGGCATGAACGAGGCGCGCCGCTACTACACGCGCTGACCATGACGTGACGGCGGAAACGCCCGGCGCCCCGGCGGCCGGGCGTTTCCGTACCCCAAGGGACGAGTTGGTCCTGGGGGTTCATCGGGGGAACAGGATGAGTGCAACGCCATTTCCGCGAAACCGAGCCGCTCTGGCGGCGGCGCCCGCTGCGGGCGCGCCGCCCGCCCGGCCACGGACGCCGCCGCTCCTGCGCAGCGCGGCCGACCTGACGCCCAGCTTGTTCGATCAGGTGGTGTGCGCCATCGGCCTGATCCTGCTGTGGGACGCGCTGCTGTCGGTGATGATGTCCGCGCCCTCGCAGCGCTTCATCCTGCGCGCGGGCGGCGCGCCGGAATCCTCCGGCGACACCATCAAGCAGCTCATCTTCGCCGGCCTCTACGCCACGGCCCTGCTGCGGATCGTCATGCTCCACGGCGTCCGGGCCTTCCGCTATCTCAGCATTCCCATGGCCCTCATGGTGGTGCTGGCCATCGCGTCCAGCCAATGGTCGCATGACCCGTCGCTGACCATCCGCCGCAGCGTGGCCCTGGTCGGCACGACCATCTTCGGCCTCTATGTCGGCCTGTCCTACGGCGAGGTCGCCCTGGCCCGGCTGATCCACCGCGCGGTCTTCGTGCTGGCGGTGCTGAGCGCGCTTCTGGCGGTCGGCCTGCCGAGCTACGGCCTGATGCCGGCGGAGCAGGGGTCGCAGTGGCGCGGCGTCTTCTCCCACAAGAACGGCCTGGGCGACGCCATGGCCTTCGGCCTGACCGCCGGGCTGTTCGTCCTGCGCTCCCGCCCGGTGACCGACACCTTGGCGCTGGTCTGGCGGCTGGGCACCTTCGCCATCATGGCTGGCTGCCTCGCCATGTCCGGCTCCGCCACGGCGCTGATCGTCGCCACGGCCGGCATGACCCTGGTGATGCTGGTGACCCACCGGCAGGACGCCGGGTCGCTGGCGTTGGAGCTGTACGGCGGCACCATGGTCATCATGCTGGCCGCCATCTTCGCGCTGCTGAACCTGGAAAGCATCACCGCGCTGCTCGGCCGCGACATCACGCTGACCGGGCGCACGCTGATCTGGGACTTTGCAATCCGGATGATCGAGCAGCAGCCGGTGCTGGGCTACGGCTTCAGCGCCTTCTGGTCGGGGCTGGACGCGCCGGGCGCGCTGTTCTGGCGCACCTCGGGCCGCTTCGACATCCACGCCCACAACGGCTTCATCCAGACGACGCTGGACGTCGGCCTGCTCGGCCTCGGCCTCTTCCTGGTGGCCTATGTGATCTACCTGTCGCGCATAGCCCGGATCGTCCCGGTCGACCGCAGCGGAGCGGCGCGCTGGCACATCGTCTTCGCCATGATGCTCCTGCTGGGCAACGTCGCCGAGAGCAGCCTGCTGATCCAGAACGGCCTGCTGTGGTTCCTCTTCACCGCCTTCCAGACGCGGCTGGCCAAGACGGTCCATGCCCACGTCCTGACCCCGCGTCCGGCGGCGGGACGGCGGCCCAAACTGCAGAACGGCATCCCAGTTGCGGAGTCGCGGTCATGATGTCGAGCGGCTTCGCCTTCTTCGCGACCCGGATCGCCGTCGGCATCCTGGGCTTCGCGGCGGTCGCGGTCTTCTCGCGCATCGTCACGCCGGAGGCCTACGGCCATTACGCGCTGGTGATGGCGGCGGCGGCGGCGATCAACGCCTGCGGCTTCTCCTGGATGGGCCTGTTCGTCCTGCGCAAATGCGGCGGCGACGCGGCCGAGCGGGACGCTTGGCTCTCCACCGTGGTCACCGCCTTCCTGGTGGTGGCCTGCGGGGTGCTCGCCATCCTGGGTACGGTGGTGGCCTTCTATCCGGGCATGAACGGCATCGACTATGTGCTGTATCTGCCGGTCATCGCGATCCTGATCTCCTGGTTCGACCTGTCGATCCAGATGTCGCGGGCGCGGCTGAAGGGCTCGGTCTTTGCGGCCAAGTCCTTCGCCAAGGCGCTGTTCGGGCTGGCGCTCGGCTCCGCCTTCGTGCTGATCGGCTGGAAGGAGGAGGGGCTGCTGCTCGGCACCAGCATCGGCTTCCTGCTGGTCACGGCGATCTGGCTGCGCTCCGACCTGAAGGGCATTTCGCTGCGCTGGCCGGCGCGGGAGCGGGTCGGGCTTCTGCTGACCTTCGGCGGCCCGCTGATGCTGAGCCTGATGGTCGGCTGGGCGCTCGATTTCGCCGATCGCTTCCTGATCTACTGGTTCATCGGCGAGGCGGCGGCCGGCGCCTACGCCATGGCCTTCGACCTCGCCAAGCAGCCGATCATGCTGGTGGCGTCGGCGGCCTCGCTGGTCACGCTGCCGATGGCGTCGCGCGCCTTCGACAGCGCAGGCCCGCGCGCCGCGCGCCCGATCATGGCGCAGAACCTGACGATCCTCCTGCTGGTCTGCCTGCCCCTGGTGCTGATGGAGGTGATCTCCGCCCAGGGCATCGTCGGGCTCCTGCTCGGCGAGGCGTACCGCGAAACCGGTGCGGCGATCATGCCGCTCGTCGCCCTGTCGGTCTTCATCAGCATCCTGCGCATCTACCACTTCGACCTGTCGCTGCACCTGACCAAGAAAACCGGTTACATCCTGAAGCTGACCATGCTGACGGCGGTGCTGAACGTCGGCGCCAACCTGTTCCTGATCCCCCGCTTCGGGGTGATCGGGGCGGCTTACGGCTCGCTGGCGGCCCAGCTCGGCTGGGTGGTGGCCGCGGTCATCCTGATGCCGCGGGCCGGTGTGCTGGCGGTGCCGGTGAAGGATCTTCTGAAGGTGACCACCGCCGCCCTGCTCTTCGCCGCCGGGCTGAAGATCACGGCGATGGAAAGCGACCTGCTGCTCGTCCAGCTCGCCCCGGCGGGCAGCCTCTATCTGCTGGCCCTGGCCGTGCTCAATCCCGCCAACCTGATGGGTCAGGTGCGGATCGCGCTGGCCCGGCTGAAACGCACCCGATCCCCGGCATGAACACCATGAACAGGCGTGAGGAAGGAACAGGCACCATGTCGAAAAAGCTGGTGGTTTGCGTGTGCACCTACCGCAGGCCGAAGGATCTTCACCGCACGTTGCTGTCGCTGGAGGGGCTGACCTTCAACCCCGACGCCCCGCTGGACGTCGAGGTGCTGGTGGTGGACAACGATCCGGCGCGCTCCGCCGAACCGCTGTGCCGCGAGATGGCGCAAGACTGGCGCTTCCCCATCCGCTACGCGGCGGAGCCGGTGCCGGGCATTCCCGCCGCCCGCAACCGCTGCCTGGACGAGACCACGGACGCCGACCTGATCGCCTTCATCGACGACGACGAGGTGGCGAGCCCCGGCTGGCTGGACTGGCTGGTCACCGCCATGGAGCGCACCGGCGCCGCCGTGGTCGCCGGCCCCGTCCTGCCGATCTACGAGAAGCGCCCGCCCGACTGGCTGACCAAGGGGCGCTTCCACGACCTGCAGCGCATGCCCACGGGCAGCGAGCCGGCCTATTGCGCCACCGGCAACGTGCTGTTCCGCCGCTCCATCCTGAAAGGCGGCGTGCGCTTCGACCCGGAGTTGAGCCTGTCCGGCGGCAGCGACGTGCTGTTCTTCGAGCAGATCCGCCGCCAGGGCCACCGCATCGTCTGGTGCGACGAGGCGACCATCGAGGAGCATGTGCCGGCCAGCCGCATGACGGCGCGCTGGATTCTGCGCCGCGCTTTCCGCCTGGGCACCTGCGTGTCGCTGACCGAGGCCAAGCTGAACGGCCAGCGCCGCACGCTGGTGAAGCGCTCCACGCTGGGGCTCGCGCACATCGCGCTGAACCTCGCTGCCCTGCCGCTGGTGCCGATGGTGATGGCCTTCGACACAAGCTGGCCGATCCGCCGGCTCCAGAAGATCTGCGTCGGCAGCGGCTATCTCTACGGCCTGATGGGCTTCCAATATCTGGAGTACAAGCGATGAAGGACGTTGCGGCGGAGGCCCCGCCCGTCACCGTCAGCGCGGTCATCCCGACGCGCAACCGCCCGCATCTCGTGCTGAACGCCGTGGAGAGCGTGCGCGCCCAGACGATCAAGGATCTGGAGATCGTCGTCGTCGTCGACGGGCCGGACCCCGCCACCGTGGCGGCGCTGGAGGCGGTGGAGGACCGCCGCCTGCGCATCGTGCAGAACCCGGCGTCGCTCGGCCCCGCGGGGGCGCGCAACGCTGGCGTGCAGGCGGCGCTCGGCGAGTGGATCGCCTTCCTGGATGACGACGATTCCTGGGCGCCGGAGAAGCTGGAACGGCAGCTCGCCGCCGCCAAGGCGTCGGGCGCCAAGCTGCCGGTGGTCTCCTGCAGCACCAGCGTCAGCATCGGCGAGCGCCGCTACGTCTGGCCGCAGCGCCGGCCGGAGCCGGGCGAGCCGATCAGCGACTATTTGATTGACCGCCGCAGCCCGCTGTCCCGCCCCGGCTATCTCGCCACCCCGACCATCATGGTGCCGCGCTCTCTGGCGCTCGCCGTGCCGATGCCGGACTACCGCCATTTCGAGGATTGGGGCTGGCTGTTCCGCGCGCTGGATCAACCCGGCGCGGAGTTGGTCTTCGTGGATGAGCCGCTGTGCTTCGTGGAGATCGACGAGGGCCGCGCCTCGCTGCATTCGGTCGACGACTGGCGGCAAGCCTTCGAGTGGGCGCGCACGCATCGTCCGCTGATGACCGGCAACGCCTACGCCGCCTTCCTGATGACCAAGGTCGTCGGCATGGCCCGCCGCGAGGGCGATTGGAACGCCGTCCGCCGCCTGCTGGCTGAGGCGACCCGGGCGGGCGATCCGAAGATGCGGCATTACCTGATGTTCTTCGGGACCTGCGTGGTGCCGCCGTCCTTCCACCGCAGGGTGCGCGCGGCGACCCATTCGGACGCCGCGACGGCGTGAGGCGCGGGGGGCGAAGTATTGCCCCCCTCCCCTTTTCACATCACCATGGCCAGCAGCAGCGGCAGCGTCAGGAACGACAGCGCCGTGGACCCCAGCACCATCCCGGCGACCTCCTGCGGCGCGTTGTTGTAGCGCAGCGCCCAGAGGTAGTTGAACACCGCCACCGGCATGGTGCTTTCCAGCAGAACGACGCCGCGCATCGTGCCCCCCAGGCCCAGCACCTCCACCACCGCCAGCCCGGCGGCGAAGCCGAGCAGCAGGCGCAGCGCCGACATAGCCAGCGACCGCATCATGCCCTGCATCCGCAGCCCCGCCAGAGCCACCCCCAGCGAGAACAGCATCAGCGGCACCGCGCAGTTGCCGAGCAGCGTCGTCGTGTTGGTCACCCATTGCGGCGGCTGGAAGCCGGTCATCAGGACCAGCACGGCCAGCGCGACCGCGTAGATCACCGGGGTGCGCAGCACCTGCTTGGCGTCCGTGCGCCCCGCCGCCAGGGCCGGGCCGATGGTGAACTGGAGGACGGCGAGCGTCGCGAAGAACAGCACCGCCAGCCCCATCCCGGTCTCCCCGAAGGCGAACAGGCAGATGGGGATGCCCATGTTGCCGCCGTTGGGGAAGCTGAGCGCCGGCAGATAGACGCGCAGCGGCAGGCGGCTGCCGAGCAGGATCGGCGTCGCCATCAGCCCGGCCAGCGCCATGCTGCCGACCGAGGCCACCGCCATGGTCAGCAGGTCGTCCCCGCCCAGCGTCAGGCGGGCCAGCGAGGAGAAGACCAGGCAGGGGGTGGAAACGTTGATCGCGAAGGTGGTGATGAAGGCGCTGTCGTAGGGCAGCTTGGCGCGGCTCCAGCCGAAGCCGAGGGCGGCGATCAGGAACACCGGCACGACGACGGCGGCGATGCTGGACAGGGGGGCGAGCAGGTCCATGGTCAACGCGCAGCCTGCTTGCTTGCGGTGTGGAACCAGCCCAACCCATCCTCGGTCCGGGCGCGGGGCCGGTACTCGCAGCCGATGAAGCCGCGGTAGCCGGTGTCGGCCAGAACCTCGAACAGATAGGGATAGTGGACCTCGCCGCGGTCGGGCTCCTGCCGGTCGGGCACGCCGGCGATCTGCACATGGGCGGTGAGGTCGGCGTTGGCCCGGATGCGGGTGGCGAGGTCGCCCTCGCTGATCTGGCAATGGTAGAGGTCGAGCTGGAGCTTCAGGTTCGGCGCCCCCACCGCCGTGATCACGCGACGGGCCAGCCCGGTGCTGTTCATCAGATAGCCCGGCATGTCGCGGTTGTTGATCGGCTCCACCAGCAGCGTCAACCCGGCCTCCGCACAGGCCGCCGCGGCATGGCGGAGGTTGTCCGTGTAGAGCGCCAGAGCTGCATCGTGCCCCTGTCCCTCCGGCGGGATGCCGGCCATGCAGTGCAGCAGCCGGTTGCCCAGCACCTTGGCGTAGGCGATGGCGGTCGCCACGCCCTCGCGGAACTCCACCTCGCGACCGGGCAGGCTGGCAATGCCGCGCTCCCCCGCCGCCCAGTCGCCGGGCGGCAGGTTGAACAGCGCCTGGGTCAGCCCATGGGCGTCCAGGGCCGCCTTGATCCGCTCCGCTGGGGTATCGTAGGGGAACAGGAACTCCACAGCGTCGAAGCCGGCCGCCGCCGCCGCGCCGAACCGCTCCAAGAAGGGCCGCTCGGTGAACATCATGGACAGGTTGGCGGCGAACTTCATGGCGTCCGTCCCCCGGTTCTTATCGGCATGGTCCCCTCCCGCGTCGTCTGGGCCGCCGTGGCGGCTGGTTGTTCCGACAATGCAGCAGGCGGACGGTCCCGACAATCGCCGGCCCATGCCGCACACGCTTGTCAGGTGACCGCCCTTACCGGTTGCACGACATTGCGGGGGACACGCACAGTGCACGGCCCTTTGCCGAAGCCGGACCCGACGGATGATGAAGCAACTCGCCTCCACCGCCCAGACCCTCCTTCTGGCCGCCCTGGGTGGCGGGCTGTTCGCCGTCGCCGGGCTTCCCGCGGCGTGGCTGATGGGGGCGATGACCGCGGTGGCCGGCGGGGCGCTCGGCGGACTGAAACTCCGCCTGCCCTCCCCGCTCGGCACCGCCGCCTTCGTTCTGCTGGGCATCTCCATGGGCGCCGGGGTGACGCCCGACACGCTGCACCAGATGGCCTCCTGGCCGCTCAGCATGGCGCTCCTCGCTGGATCGGTGATGGCCTGCCTCTACGCCTGCTCGGCGTGGCTGGAGCGGGTGCACCGCTGGGACCCGGCAACCGCGCGCTACGCCGCCGTCCCCGGCGCGCTGGGCGCGGTGCTGGTGTTGGCGGCGGAGAGCCGGGCCGATCTGCCGCGGGTGGCGCTGGCGCAGAGCCTGCGGCTGTTCGTCCTGGTCGCCGCCATGCCCTGGCTGTTGGACCTGGTGTCGTCCACGCCGGGTCTGCCGCCCCGCCCTGCCCTATCCGACCCGGCGGGCGCCCTGCCCGAACTGGCGTTGCTGGTCGGGGCCAGCGCCCTGGCGGGCCTGCTGTTCCAGAAGCTGCGCGTGCCCGGCGGCGTGCTGCTCGGCGCCATGCTGGGGAGTGCGGTGCTGCACGGCAGCGGCCTCGTGGACCACCGCTTGCCGGGCTGGCTGCTCAACGCGGGCTTCGTGGTGACCGGGGCGATGATCGGGTCGCGCTTCGCCGGAGTCACGCTGGCCTCCCTGCGGGCGGCGCTACGCCCGTCACTGGAAAGCGTGGCGCTAGCGCTCGTCCTGTCCTCGGTCTTCGCCTGGGCAGGGGCGTGGTTGCTCGGCCTCCCCTTCGGCCAGCTCTGGCTCGCCTACGCGCCGGGCGGGGTGGAGGCGATGACCATCGTGGCCTTCGTGCTCGGCCTCGACACCGCCTTCGTCGGCACGCACCACGTCGTGCGCTTCGCCGGGCTGGGCTTCCTGGCCCGCTGGTGGCAGCCCCGCCGCGGCTGAGCAGGCGCTTTACAGCCCGTCAAAGAGAAGCTGCGCCGGCGGTTCGGCTTTCCGCTTTTTCTTCTTCTCCTTGAGCGCCTTCTCCGCAGCCGGCTTGTCCTCCGCTGCCTTCTCCTCGGCCACCGCATCCTGGGTGTCCGGGTTCAGGGCCATCTCAACCCGCTCTAGGGGAGCCGGTTCGGGCACGGGCGCTTCCGGGGCCGCCTCGACCGGCTCGGGCGCGTGGGCCGGTTCTTCCGGAACCGGCGCTGCGGCAGGAGGCACGTCCTCCGCCACGGCCTCCTGAACCGGCTCGACCACCGGTTCCTCGACCGCCGGTTCCTCGGCCGGCTTGGCCGCCTTTTTCTTCTTCGGACGGGATGGGCGCGGTTCAATGCCCACCCCGTCCTTGACGCGGGCCTTGGCCTTGTCGCGGGCGACGGCCTCTGGCGCGTTCGGGTCGTCGTTCAGCCATTTGCCGCGCTTGATGACCTCGTTCACGCGGCCCTGGTTGACGCTGAGCTGGAACGCGATTTCCTGCTGCGTCATGTCGGTGGTGCGGTGAAGCTCCAGAATCTGCGCGGCAAGTTCCGGGGTCATCTTCTTGCCGACGACGCGCCGCGCCGGGCGGATCGACCGCTGGGCCTTGTCGCGCTCACGCAGCTTGCCCAGGATCTCCAGGGCCTCCGTGTTGCCCGCCGTCTTCAAGGCTTCTTCGAATTCCTTGAGCGTCGCCACCCGTTCCTCCTGCCACCATCCACCCGCGGCGACGCCATCGCATCGCCGGCCTACAAGACCGACTATACATGGAATCGCGCGGGCGGTTGAGAAGGCTCTTGAGAGGATATCCACAGAATGGCACGGCCGGGAGGAGACGGCGATGCGACGCTATTAGACGTCTAATCGCCGGGAGCCATCATTCGCCGGGATACTGTTTCTCCTTCAGGAAGCGCGCGAGGTGGGCGGCGTTGCGCGCGGCCATGGCCGAGGTGGAGACCACCTTATCGGGTACCTTGTCCAGGTCCTGGAAATCGGTCTTCTGCATCGCCTCCCCCACCCAGTAGCAGACGGCGTTGGCGGCAAGCGTGAAGCCGACATCGTTCAGCGCCTGGAACAGCTCCGCCGAGACATGGTGGGCACCATCCTCGTTGCCGACGACGGCCACCAGCGCGACCTTGCCGTAGGACACCATGCGGCCCTGGTCGTCCGTCTCGCCCAGGAAGGCGTCCATGCGCTCCAGCACCCGCTTGCACACGCTGGACGGCTGGCCCATCCAGATCGGCGTGCCGAGAATGAGGATATCCGCCTCCAGCACTTGGCGGCGCAGGTCCGGCCATGCATCGCCCGGCCCCTCGTCCGAAGTGACCCCGGGCTTAACGTCATGATCGGCGACGCGGACCGGCGCGCCCACCTCGACCCCATGGGCGGCAAGGTCCTTCTGGAGCAGGCCGATCATCGCGTCGGTCGAGGAGGGCTTTCCCGACGACTTCAGGGTACAGTTGAGCGCGAAGGCTTTGATCGGCATGGTGCTCTCCGGATGCGATCCACCGCCTGCCGGCGGTGACGGGAAGCAACATCCCGCCCCGGCAAACGTTGCGGCTTCCAGAATACGGCCACCGAAAACATGACCACCGAATTGCCCCGGCACAGCCCATCCGCCATCGGATAGGATGCGGTGGACAGAACCACAACGGAGGAACAGCAATGCCGACCATGACCGTCCGACCCCTGTGCCTTGCCGCGGCGCTGGCCGGGTCCCTGGCGCTGGCCGGATGCGCCGGAAACTCGACGGGGCTCGGGCTGAACCTCGTCTCGCAGGAACAGCTCGTCGAGCTTGGCCAACAGGACTGGCAACGCCTGATCCAGTCGACCCCGGCCACCGCCAACGCCAGTTACCAGCGCCGCGCCGAGCAGATCTCGGCCCGCCTGCTGCGCGCCGCCTCGCTCGATCCCGCCGGTTGGGAGGTCCGCGTGTTCCAGGGCCAGGAGGCCAACGCCTTCGCCCTTCCCGGCCAGAAGATCGGCGTCTATGAGGGGCTGTTCCAATACGCCAAGACCGACGCGCAGCTCGCCGCCGTCATCGGTCACGAGATCGCCCACAATCTGGAGGGCCACGCCGCCGAGCGGGTGAGCACCCAGATGGCCACCGACGCCGGCACCAGCATCCTGGGGGCCGTGGCCGGAGCGAGCGGGGTCGGCGGCAGCGAGATGATCGCCGCGGCGCTGGGCACCGGCGCGCAATACGGCCTGCTGCTGCCCTATTCCCGCAACCAGGAGCTGGCGGCCGACCGCGCCGGCCTGCTGATGATGGCCCGCGCCGGCTACGACCCGCAGGCGGCCATCGAGCTGTGGCAGAACATGAAGCAGGCGGGGGCCGAGCAGCCGACCTTCATGTCCACCCACCCCGGCACGGCGGACCGCATCGCCGCCTTGCAAAAGCTGATGCCCGAGGCGAAGGCGGCCTACAAGCCGAGCTGACCGGAGCAGCGGGTGGTGCCGCGGTCGCACCACCCGCCGAGCGTTTCCCGCGAGAAAATTTTCTCGCCGAATGTTGACTCCCCTCCCCTGCCCCGGAGTCAACATTCCGTCTTGACCGCACTCCGGCGCCGCGCAAAAGTGGCCTCGGGGCAAGGCAGGGGAATGAACCATGCGCGGCGAGGACATCAAGGCGTTCCGGGAAGGCCGGACGCTGAACCAGCCGGATTTCGCGGCTTGGCTGAACGAAAAACTCGGCCGGAAATACGACAAGGCGAAGATCTCGCGCTGGGAGAACGGCAGCGAGAAGATCCCCGCTCCGGTCATTTCCCTGCTGCTGCAGGAGAAGATCGGAACGGTGACGCAGCATGGCCCGGCGCTGATCTGTGCCGCGGCCAACCGCAAGGGCGGCGTGGGGAAGACGGCCTTCACCGTCAACACCGCCACCCTGCTCGCACGGCACTTCAAGGTGCTGCTGATCGACGCGGACCCGCAGGCCAACGCCACCATCCATCTCGGCATCAACTCCATCGAGCGCGAGCGCGAGGAAAAAACCCTCTACTACGCGCTGAAAGCGTCCGTGGAGGCGCTGAAATCGCGGGGGAGAAACTTCGACCTCGGCGACTACATCGTCACCACCGACAGCGGGCTGGACGTGATCCCCAGCGGCATGCGGCTGGGCGACGCGGAGGCGGAGCTGCAAAGCCAGTCCTCGGGGGACTGCGCGCTCCGTGAATGCCTGGATGGCGGGGCGCGGCAGAGCTATGATTTCATCTTCGTGGACACCCCGCCGCATTTCGGCATGCTGGCGCGCAACGCGCTGACCGCCGCCAACACCGTCGCCATTCCCTGCCAGACGGAGATGCTGAGCGTCGCCGGCGTGGAGTTCCTGCTGGAGAACCTGGACATGATCCGCCGCCGGGCAAACCCGGGGGTCAGCGTGCTCGGCATCCTGCCGACGATGTTCAACGCGCGGCTGACCCAGGATCAGGCGTCGCTGGACGACATCCGCAACCTGTTCGGCGCGAAGCTGCGCGTCTTCGGCCCGATCCCGCGGGCGACCGTCTACGCCCAGGCGGTGGCCGCCGGGCGCGCCGCGCTGGAGGCGGTGCCGGACGCGCCGGGCTACGAGGTTTATCAGGCCGTCGCCGACGCGCTGATCCAGGAACGTGCCCGCATGCCGGAGGTGATGGCCCATGTCGCGTAAACTGGCCCGGACGAACACCGGTGTGCTGGCCACCGCCGCGGCCGAGCGCCAAGCCCGCGAGGACGGGCAGGGCTTCAACCGCCGCGGCCCGGTCGTCGTGGAGATCGACGTCGGCCGCATCGTCACCAACCCCGACCAGCCCCGCCGCCATTTCGACGAAGCGGACATGGAGGCGCTGAAATCCTCCATCGCGCAGCATGGGCTGGCGCAGCCGGTCGGCGTGCAGCAGTTGGGCGACGGCCGCTTCCAGCTCGTCTTCGGGGAGCGGCGCTTCCGCGCCGTGCGGGCGCTCGGCCACCCGACCATCTACGCCGTCACCGTCACCGGCGCGTCGGACGAGCTGGCGCTGATCGAGAACGTCGTCCGCGCCGACCTGTCGCCCTTCGAGGAGGGCGACGCCTACGCCCGGCTGATGGAGCGCCATGGCTACCGGCAGGAGGATGTCGGGCGGATCGTCGGCAAGGACCGGGTGGACATTTCCCGCGCGCTCCTCATCAGCCGCCTGCCGCAGCGCATCCGCGATGAGTATCCGCTGCATCGCCCGGCGCGTTACCGGCTGGTGGAGATCGCCCGGCTGAAAGGGGAGGGCGAACAGCTGCGCGGCTGGGACGCGCTGGTCACGGAGATGACCCGGCGCTCCGCCGACGAGGAGACTCCGGCGCCCGTGGCGGCAAAGCCCCGCAGCAACGCGCTTCCCACCGGCAGCGCTCTGCCGAAGCCACTGGCGAAGGTGGTGTTCGGGGCGCGCCAGACCGTCGCCAGCGTCCGTGAACAGGGTTTGGCGCTGGCGGACATCGACCGGGAGACGCTCCGCGCGATCCGCGACGACATCGACGCGATCCTCGGCGCCGGGGAGGGCAGGGGAGGGGAGTAAAAAAGACGGCTCCGCGAGAAAATTTTCTCGCGGAGCCGGGGCTGCCGTTGCGGTTCAGTGGCTTTCCGACACCACCAGCGCAGCCGGGCTCCGGGCGCTGTCCAACGATTGCAGCAGGTTCGTGCGGGCCATCACCAGCAGCAGGTCCGTCTGGGTCACCACCCCCAGCAGTCCGCCGCTCCCATCCACGATGGCGACCTCGTGCGTGCTCTCGTCCGACAGTGGGCCGAGCAGGCGGAAGGCTGGGGTTTCCGGGCCGGCGGTCACCGGCGGGGCCATCACCGAGGCCACCGTCGCGGCGTTCCCGACCAGATGCTGGTGCCCGACCAGACCAACCACCACGTTGCGCCGGTCCACCACCGGCAGGGTGCGGAAGCTGTGCTCGATCAGGCGGGCACGGGCCACCTCCGGATGAGCCTCCGCACTCACCGTCACCACATCGCGGGCCATGATATCGCCGCAGGTGATCCCGCCGTGCATCCGCTCCATGGCGTGAAGTTCGGCCTTCTCCAGAAGGGCGCTCAGGTCGTCGCGGTTGACGTCCAGCGCCTCCCCCAACTCGCGGATCGCCTCGTCCAGGTCGTCGGCGGTCAGGCCGCCGCGCGTCCGGGCGGGCGGATCGGCGGTGCCATGGCTGTTGGCCGGCTTGGGCGGCGCCCGGTGCGGGTAGGAATGGCCGGAGAAGCGGTGGAACGTCCAGCCTGCCAGCACCAGAAGGATGGAGTTGACGGCCACCGGATAGAACACGAACTGCATCCCCGACGCCGCGACCGCCGGTCCACCGATCACCGCGGTCAGCGCGGCGGCGCCGCCCGGCGGGTGCAGACAGCGCGTCATCGACATGGTCGCGATGGCCAGCGCCACCGCCACGCCGCCGGCCAGCATCGGGTCGGGGATCAGCGCCGCAACCATCACCCCGACCAGCGCCGACAGGGTGTTGCCGCCGATGATCGACCAGGGCTGAGCCAGCGGACTGGCCGGCACCGCGAACAGCAGAACCGCCGACGCCCCCATGGGCGCCACCAGGGCCGGCGCGCTGGTGATGTGGGTCAGCAGGTTGTGGCAGAGCAGGCCCGTCGCGGCGAGGCCGAGCATGGCGCCGCAGCAGGCGATCAGCCGGTCCTTCAGGTTCGCGCCGGGCAGGATGGGCCTGAACAGGGCAAGGCGGCGGCGGTTTTCGCGTTTCTTCAGCAGAGTGATTTTCCAGCGGCGCAGCAGGAGCCGTATCTCGCGGTGCATTCGGCCCGGTCCCTCCCAAGGTTTCGGCGTGCGGCGGCAGGATAGAACCTCAAGCTAAGTTGAGGTCAAACGGAAAGTGCCGGGCCGCTTTACCGTTTCCGCGCGGTGTTGCCGCCATCGGACAGCGAATCCGGGACACGCGCCTTGACCGGGGGCAAGGGGGCGATCCCGTCCAGCGCCTCCTTCAATCCCAGCACGCGCTCCACCGACGCCTTCCACTGGGCGACGGTCGCCAGATTGTCGATGGGCCAGGACAGCGCCGCGACGGCCTGCTGGAAGGCTTGCGCGGTCTGCATCATCATCCCCAGCGTGATGGCCCCCGCGACGTAGCGGGGCGCCACCACCAGGATGGGAAAGACCGTGGACAGCACCGAATAGGACGCGCCGAAGGCCATCACGCGGACCAGCGCGGCGGTCTGCCGCTCCCAGCCACGGCGCACCCCGCCGAACAGCAGGGCCATCCGGCTGCGCTCGACGGCCTCGCCATGCTGCCGGGCGATGACCGGGGCGTTCTCGCGAACCCGCGCCAGCCCGAAGCGGAAATCGGCCTCCAGCCCTTGCCGGCGCTCCGCCGCGCGGACGAGCGGCCGGGCGACGGCGATGGCCGCGGCTGTCCCGGCGGCGGAGAAGGCCAAGGCGAGGAGGAGCAGATGGCCGGGCACCGGAACGCTCACGCCGCCGAGCGTGACATGCACGACACCGGAAAGTTGCCACAAAATACTGGAGAAGCTGATCAGAAGCAGCAGGCAGTAGGTCAACGAATGGCCCAGGTCGATGGCGAGTTCGGTGACGATTCGGACGTCCTCGGCGATGCGTCCGTCCGGATTGTCATGGTCGCCTGGACGGGAGGGGAGGGCCAGTTCGCGCCCGTCGGACAGCCAACCGCTGACCAAGCGCCGGGTCAGCCACGCCCGCCAACCGAACTGGATGCGCCGCTTCACCCACAGATGTGACACGGTGACGGCGATGTTGAACAGCAGAATGCCGCCGGCCGCCGCAGCCATGACCGGCAAACGGTCCATCGCCCGCTGCTCCAGCGCGTCGAACAGGCGCTGGCTCCACAGGTTCAACATGACCGGGACCGACACCTGCGCCACCGTCAGGGCCAGAAGAGCCGCCGTCAGCAGCCATACCGACCAGCGGTCCCGCCCCGCCCAGTAGCCCCCAGCCAGCCCGGCGAAACGCCGGACAAAGCCGGAGGCGGCTCTCAGGGAAATCCTACTCACCATGACCGACCATCCCGGCCGCCCAACCGAGACGCCTTTTGCTCAGGCGCCTCGGTTCAGCCTACCACCCTTCCGGTGGAGGGGAACCGGAACAAGCGGCGATCCCCTCATCCCGCCGGATCAGGCGGCCCGGACGGTGGCGATGAAGCTGCGCACCTCGCTGCGCAGGCGCACGGCCTCGGCGGCCAGTTCCTCCGACGTGCCGTGGACATGACTGGCGGCGCTGCCGGTCTCCGACACCGCCGTGCTGACGCCGGCGATGTTGCGCGACACCTCCTCCGTCCCCTGGGCGGCCTGGGAGACGCTGCTGGCGATCTCGCGGGTCGCGGCGGCCTGCTCCTCGATGGCGGCGGCGATGGTTGTGGCGATCTCGCTCATCCGGGCGATGGTCTGGCCGATGCTGCCGATGGCCTTCTGCGCGCCGCCGGTGGTCTGCTGGATCTCCTGCACCTTCGACTGGATCTCGTCGGTCGCCTTGGCGGTCTGGTTGGCCAGCGCCTTCACCTCGCCCGCCACCACGGCGAAGCCCTTGCCCGCCTCGCCGGCCCGCGCCGCCTCGATGGTCGCGTTCAGCGCCAGCAGGTTCGTCTGGGCAGCGATGCCGCTGATGATCTCCACCACCTGCCCGATCTGCTCGGCGGCGGTGACCAGGGCGCACATGGTGCGATCGGCGCCTTCCGCGTCGGTCACCGCCTGACCGGCGATGCGGGTGGAGATCTCCACCTGCTGGCCGATTTCGGCGATGGAGGCCGACAGCTCCTCCGTCGCGCTGGCGACGGTCTGCACGTTGGCCGACGCCTCCTCGGAGGCGGAGGCGACCAGCAGCGAGCGCTCGCTGGCGTCCGACGCGGTGCCGGACAGGGTGCTGGCGGCGTTGTGCATGCCGCCGGCGGCGCTCGCCACCGCCTCGACGATGCCCTGGACGGTCGCTTCGAAGGTGTCGGCCATGCGGATCATGGTGGCGCGGCGCTGCTCGGTGGCTTGGCGTTCGGCCTCCTCCTGCGCCTTGCGCATGCGCTCCATCTCCTCGGCGTTCGACTTGAAGACTTGGAGGGCGCGGGCCAGCGCCCCGATCTCGTCCTTTCGCCACCCCTCGTCCACCTGCACCGTCCGGTCGCCTTCGGCCAGCCGGCCCATCGCCCCGGTTATGGCGCCAAGCGGACGGGTGATCGCCCGCGAGATCATCCAGGCCAGCAGCAGGCCCAGCGCCACGGCGGCGGCGGTCACCGCGGCGCCCTGCCGCTCGGCGGCGGTCACCGCGGCGGCGGCGCTGACCTCCAGCCCCTTCAGGACCTCGGTGGAGTGCTGGCGGATCGACCCGATCTTCCCATTGATCTGGGCGCCGGCGCGGGTCAGCGTGTCGGCGTTGACGCGTGTCATCTCCTCGGCGATGGCGGCGATGCGCTCGATGCCGGCGGTGTAGCGCGGCAGCTTGGCGAGCACCTCGGTGCGCTTGGCGGCGCCCGGGGAGTCGGCCCAGCCCTTGGCTTCGCCCTCGACGTCGGCAGCCACTGACGCCAGATCCTGGCGGATGCGGACCAGATCCTCGGGCTTCGTCTCGGTCACGAAGCGTGCGACCAGAACGCGCACCAGCAGATACTGCTCGCTGACGCCCGCGGCCTGAACGGTGCGGTCCAGATTGCCGGTCTGCCGTTCCGCCGTCACCAGATCGCTCAACGTCCGGCGAATGTCGGCGCCCAGCTTGTTGACCACCTCCGCAACGATGCCGTCCCGTTCCGTGCGCAGGGCGACCAGACGGTCGAAGCCGGTCAGGAAGTCCCGCTCCAGCCCGCGGATCTCCTCCACCGCCTGACGATCGGCCGAATCGCCGATGCCGGGGGCCGCCTTGTCCAACTGCCGGCGGAACTCGCCGGCTGTCGCGCGGAATCGGTTGGCCGCGCCGTCCGTGCCGGAAACGAGAAACTCCGCTGCCGCTCCCAGCGCGTCGGACAGCGCGGTATCGGCCTCTCCCAACGTCACCGTGATGTTGGACTGCGCCGCGTAGCTGCGCAGCGCTGTATCGTTGGACCGAAGGCCGCTCCAGGAAACCGCTCCCAACGTGACCAGAAGGGCCAGCGTGACCCCGAAGCCGGTGTAGACCTTGGTTGCGGTGCGCAAATTCGCGAAGGCACGAAGGGAGGTGGTCATGATGGGATGTCCTGCCTGGGGTATTTTTTGTTCGGCGTCGGTCGCCCGCACCGGATCAAATCATTCTCAAATTCCGTACCAACTCCCAATCTCCGCGCAATTGCTGTTCCACCCAGCAAAAATCCCGAGTGGGCTGCGCGGTTGTTCCTTCCCAACCGTTGCAATTTGCCAACGCGCTCCCATCCGTGTCGCAAATTGCTACGCCCACGTCGGCAAGTTGCGAATGGGAACGCCGGAACCATCCCGATGTTGAGGGCCGATGTTGAGGCCCCATGTTGAGGGAAGCGCCGCCGGAGCGCAGACTGGGATCCCGCACACGCACGGAACAACGAGAGGTCGGTCATGCCGGACAGCAAGCATTTCGCTCCGCCCGGACCCATCGGGTTTGGTGGCGCTCCGCTCGGCAACATGTTCGAGGAGGTGCCGGACGACGTGGCGGAGGCCACGCTGGCCGCCGCCTGGGACGCCGGCATCCGCTATTTCGACACGGCGCCGGAGTATGGCCCCGGCATATCGGAGCACCGGTTCGGCCATGTCCTGCGCAACCGTCCGCGCGACGACTTCGTCCTGTCCACCAAGGTCGGGCGCCTGCTGCGCGCCGATTCCAGCAAGGGCGGCCAGCACGGCCCCTTCGTGAAGGGGCTGCCCTTCCGGGTGGACTACGACTACACCGCCGACGGGGTGCGCCGCTCCATCGAGGACAGCCTGCAACGGCTGGGCATGGCGCGCATCGACATCGCCTACATTCATGACTGCGCGGAGGACGCCCACGGCGACCGCTGGCTGGAGGTGTTCGACACCGCCATGAAGGGCGCCGCCGTGGCCCTGACCCGGCTTCGCGAGGAGGGCGTGATCCGCGGCTGGGGTCTGGGCGTCAACCGGGTGGAGCCCTGCGTGATGGCGCTGGAGCGGGCCGACCCGGACGTCTTCCTGCTGGCCGGGCGCTACAGCCTGCTGAACCAGCCGGCGCTGGACACCCTGTTCCCGCGCTGCCAGGAACGCGGCGTCCACGTCGTGGTCGGCGGCCCCTACAACTCCGGCCTGATCGCCGGGGGCAAGAACTTCGAGTACCAGGAAGCCCCGCCGGACAAGGTGGCGGCACGCGACCGTCTGGCCGAGATCGCCAAACGGCACGGTGTGGACCTGCGGGCGGCGGCCCTGCAATTCTGCGCGGCGCACCCGGTCGTCGCCTCGGTCATTCCGGGCACCAAGAACCCGCCGCGCGTCCATGAGAATGTCGCGTTGATGAAGCAGCCGATCCCGGCTGACTTCTGGCGGGAGCTGAAACAGGCCGGCGTCCTGCCGGAGCAGGCCCCGACTCCCGCCTGAGACGCCGGCCTAATCGTCCATGCGAACGGCGGCGGCGATCCAGTGGCGGAAGCTCTGCATCGCCGCCGTCTCGGGACGGGAGTGCAGGCGGGTCAGCCAGTAGCGGCCCGCCGGCACTTCGATGGCGAAGGGGCGGACCAGCCGGTCGGTGACGAGGTCGTGCCCGAACAGCCGCGCGGGCAGCAGCGCCACCCCGGCGCCCATCGCGGCGGCGGCGGCGATGGTGGGGGAGGAGTCGAAGACCGGGCCGCGGATGGCCGGGCAGGGCACCCCGGCCAACGCGAACCAGCGCTGCCACTCCTCGACCCGGTAGGAGCGCAGCAGCACCTCGCGCGCGAGGTTCGCCGGGCTGGACAGCCGCTGCGCCAGCGCCGGAGCGCAGAGCGGGGTCAGCGGGGCGTCGAGCAGCGGCACCGCCTCCACCCCGTGCCAGGAGCCGTCGCCGAAACGGATGGCGAAGTCCAGCCCCTCACCGGCCAGATCGACCCGGTTGTTGTTGGTCAGGATGCGCAGATCGACCGCCGGGTTCGCGGCGGTGAAGGCCGGCAGGCGCGGCAGCAGCCAGCCCGTGGCGAAGGTTCCCACCACCCCGACCGTCAGCACCTCGTGGTAGCGCCCGTCGGCGAAGCGGTCGAGAGTCGCGCCGATCCGTTCGAAGGCGTCCATCAGCACCGGCACCAGCGCCGCCCCCTCGTCGGTCAGGGCGAGGCCGCGCGGCAGGCGGCGGAACAGGGTGACGCCGAGCCGCGATTCCAGCGTGCGGATCTGCTGGCTGACCGCCGCCTGACTGACGCACAGTTCCAGCCCGGCGCGGGTGAAGCTGAGATGGCGGGCCGACGCCTCGAAGGCGCGGAGCGCGTTGAGCGGAAGCTGTGGACGGGCCATGGACAGCTATAAGTTTTTCTTGTGGCTTGTGAAAACTATCATCGTTTGTCCGAGCGCCGGGAGATTTTTATCGTCCGTCCATCGACACGGCATGACACGAGGACACGATGATCGGACGGCGGGCTTTCCTGGCCGCGGCGGGCGGCGTGACGCTGCTGGCGGCGACCGGCGCGAGGGCGGAGAAACCCAGGAAATTCGGGGACAAAAGGCTGGCGGACGCGATCGCCGCGCTGGAAAAGCGCAGCGGCGGGCGGCTGGGCGTGGCGGTGCTCGACACCGGCACCGGCCAGCGCTTCGGGCATCGCGCGGACGAGCGCTTCCCGATGTGCAGCACCTTCAAATTTCTTTTGGCTGGCGCTGTCCTGAAGCGGGTGGACGAGGGGCGCGAACGGCTGGACCGACGCATCCCGGTGACCAAGGCGGACCTCGTCCCCTACGCCCCCTTCGCCGAAACCCGCCTCGACGGCCCGCCCCCGACGGTGGCCGAACTGTGTGAGGCGACGATGACGCTCAGCGACAATGTGGCGGCGAACCTGCTGCTGCCGGCGGTGGGCGACCCCGCTGGGCTGACCGCCTTCCTGCGCACGCTGGATGACCAAAAGACACGGCTGGACCGCAACGAGCCGTCGCTGAACAGCGCCATTCCCGGCGACCCGCGCGACACCACCACGCCCGCGGCGATGGTCCACAGCATGGAGCGGCTGATGCTGGGCGACGCGTTGACCCCGGCGTCGCGCGAGCAGCTCATCGCCTGGATGGTCGCCAACCGGACCGGTGACAAGCGCCTGCGCGCCGGGCTGCCGAAGGGCTGGCGCGTCGGCGACAAGACCGGCACCGGCGTGCGCGGGACGGCCAACGACATCGGCATCGTCTGGCCGGAGGGTAGGGCGCCCCTGCTCATCACCAGCTACCTGACAGAGACGGCCGACGCCTTCAAGGAACGGGACGCCATCCACGCCGGCGTGGCCCGCGCGGTCGCCGACGCCCTCAAGGGCTGATCGCATTTGAAATCCCCTCTCCCCTCCGCTCACGCGCAAACGAAGTTTGCGCTGACGCGACAGGCGGACCTCTGGTCCGCCGAAACCGGGGGAGAGGGCTATGAAGGTCAAGTGCGATTGCCTTGAACGACCGCCCCCTGCGGCATGTCGTCACTGGGGTTTACCCTAAGAAGTGTAGGGATGCCCCCAATGGGAGTGGGGGCAGGGCGCCGGTACCCTTCGCACCGTAGGGCCGCGGTTCGTCGCGGCCGAAGGAATCAGGTGCGAAGAGGCCAGCCATGGACCGATCAAGGCGCA
Organism: Azospirillum brasilense; assembly: GCF_022023855.1. Lineage (NCBI taxonomy): Bacteria > Pseudomonadati > Pseudomonadota > Alphaproteobacteria > Rhodospirillales > Azospirillaceae > Azospirillum > Azospirillum brasilense. Next base: position 689,654 of record NZ_CP059452.1, on the reverse strand, counting down.
ACTTCTGCCTCGGCGCCGGCGCCGCGACCATCGGCGCCGCGACGGTGGGAGCGATGCCTGCCGCCGCAGCGCCCGGCGCTGCGTCGCTCCGCCGGGACGGCGATCCGGCGCATCGCTGGGCGATGGTGGTGGACACACGCAAATGCGTGGGCTGCCAAGCCTGCACGGTCGCCTGCATCATGGAGAACGACGTCCCGGAAAACAGCTTCCGCACCATCGTCTCCACCTACGAGGTGACCGAGCAGGGCAAGGCCGGCAGCTACATGCTGCCGCGCCTGTGCAACCACTGCGAGGACCCACCCTGCATCCCCGTCTGTCCGACTGGCGCGACCTTTCAGCGCCGGGACGGCATCGTCGTGGTGGACAACACCGTCTGCGTCGGCTGCGCCTACTGCGTCCAGGCCTGCCCCTACGACGCGCGTTTCATCAACCACGAGACCCAGACCGCCGACAAATGCACCTTCTGCGTCCACCGCGTGGAGGCCGGGCTGCTGCCCGCCTGCGTGGAGACCTGCGTCGGCGGCGCCCGCATCTTCGGTGACCTGAACGATCCGGACAGCGCCGTCGCCACCCTGCTCCGCGAGGAGAACCCCAAGGTGCTGAAGCCGGAGCAGGGGACCCAGCCGCGCGTCTTCTACCTCGGCCTCGATCCCCGCTTCCAAGGGAAGGTTGACGGCACGCCGACGCTCTGGCGGCCCAGCAGCGAGACCCACGCCCAAAAGGAGCACGCGTGATGGACAACCACATCGTCGAGGTCATCAACGTGACCCGCGAGGTCGCGTGGCTTCCCTGGGCCGTGCAGTATTTCTTCCTGATCGGCCTGTCGGTCGGCGGCCTGCTGCTCAGCCTGCCCGGCTACGCCTTCGCCCGGGAGGGCTGGCGCAAGCTCGGGCGCACCGCCCTGCTGGTGGCGCTGACCTGCGGGCTGGCCGCACCGGTGGCGCTGCTGTCGGACCTCCACCAGCCCGGCCGCTTCTGGCACTTCTACGTCGTGCTGCGTCCGACGTCGTGGATGTGGTGGGGCTCCGTCTTCATCCCGTTCTACGTCACGGGCCTGCTGGTCTACGGCTGGGCGTGCTTCCGCGAGGAGTTGCAGGCGCATGGCCGGGTGGACAGCCGCCTTGCGGCGCTCTACCGGCTGGCGTCGCTGGGCGGCGGGCGCAGCGACGCGCTGATCCGCGCCGCCGGCCTGTTCGCCCTGGCCGGCGCGCTCCTCGTCGCCCTCTACACCGGGGCTGAGGTCGCGGTGGTCAAGGCGCGCCCGCTGTGGCACACGCCCTTCCTGCCCGTGCAGTTCCTGATGACCGCGCTGGCCGGCGCCGCCGGTTTGGTGCTGGTGCTGAACCGCTTCGCCGCCGGCAACGACCGCGCGGTGGAGGTGCGGGCGAACCGGCTGCTCGCCGGCTTCCTGGGCGGGGTCATGCTGGTCGGAGGGCTGTGGCTGGCGCTCGGCCTGTTCGGGCTGGACGCCACCCACGCGGAGGCGCTGGGCAGCGTCGCCGGGTCGGAGGCGTGGCGTGTCACCGCCGTCTGGGCCGTCGCCGCTACCGCGCTGCCCTTCGCCATCGCCGTCGCCAAGCCCGCCGGAACGGGGCTGCTGACCGGGCTGATCGCCCTGCACGGCGCCTGGATGTTCCGCTGGACCGTGTTCATCGGCGGCCAGACCGTGCCGAAGACCGGCGCCGGCTTCTACGACTACGCGCTGCCCGCCGGTCCGGAGGGGCTGCTGGGGATCGTCGGAACGGCGGGACTCTGGCTGTTCCTGCTGATCGCTCTCACCGCCGTCCTGCCTTCCCCGCGCCGCCCGGCGCCCGGTCCGGTCCGCGCGCCTCAGGCGCCCGCCGGAACCGTGGCCGCCGCCGAGTGAACGGAGCACCCATCATGTCGATTTCCCGTCGCCTTCTCCTGAAGACCAGCGCCGCGGCCGGCGCGCTCGCCGCCTTTGCGGGTGGCTTCTCCGACACCGGGCGCAAGCTCGTGAAGGGCGCCTGGGCCGGGGACAAGCCCGACCACGCCATCTCCGGCAACGCCCCGGCCCCGGAATTCCGCGTCGATCCTGCGACCGGCGACCTCACCCCGACGCCGGGCCAAATCGTCGCCAACGTCGCCTGCCTCGGCTGCACCACCCTGTGCGGCGTCCGCGTCCGGGTCGATGTGGAGAAGAACAAGGTGCTGCGCGTCGCCGGCAACCCCTACAGCCCGCTGTCCACCGATCCCTTCCTGCCCTACGGCACGCCGATCAAGGAGAGTTTCAAGTCCCTGTCGCGGCTGGACGAGAAGGGGCTGAAGGGCCGCTCGACCGCCTGCGGCCGTGGCAACGCGGCGCTGGAGATGCTGACCTCGCCCTTCCGCGTCGCCACGCCGATGAAGCGGGTCGGCCCGCGCGGCTCCGGCCAGTGGGAACCCATCGCCTTCGACCGGCTGGTCCAGGAGATCGCGGAGGGCGGCGACCTGTTCGGCGAAGGTCCGGTGCCCGGCCTGCGGGCGCTGCGCGACCTGAAGACGCCCATCGACCCGGCCGCCCCCGAATTGGGGCCGAAGGTCAATCAGGTGGCCCTGCTGTCGTCCGTCAACGACGGGCGGGAGCCCTTCGTGCGGCGCTTCTTCAACCAGGCTCTGGGGACGATCAACTTCGTCGGGCACGGCTCCTACTGCGGCGGCGCCTACCGCTCCGGCTCCGGGGCGGTGTTCGGCGACGCCAAGAAGATGCCGCACGCCAAGCCGGACCTGCAGAACGCCGAGTTCGTGCTGTTCATCGGCACCGCCCCGTCGAACGCCGGCAACCCGTTCAAGCGGCAGGCCATGCTGCTCGCCAAGGGGCGGACGGACGGCGTTCTGAACTACGTCGTCGTCGATCCGGTGCTGACCAACGCCGACAACCGCGCGGCGGCGGAGCGGTCCGACTGGATTCCCATCCGGCCCGGCACCGACGGCGCCCTGGTCCTGGGCATGATGCGCTGGATGTTTGAGAACGGGCGCATCGACGCCACCTACCTGTCCCAGCCCAATGGCAAAGCGGCGGAGGCGGCGGGCGAGGCCGGCTGGTGCAACGCCACCCATTTGGTGATCCAGCAGACGGGCCACCCGCGCGACGGCCGGATGCTGCGCGCCTCCGACCTCGGCTGGGTGACGCTGGACGAGAAAGAGCGCTACGGCGCCAAGGACGCCTTCGTCGTGCTCGACCCCAGCGGGACTCCGGTGGCCCACGACGCCCTGACGGGACCGGCCGTTCTGTTCCACGGCGGGACGGTGGCAACCCCGGCGGGCGACGTCGCGGTGAAGACCAGCCTGACCCTGCTGCGCGAGCAGGCGATGAAGCTCGACCTCGCCGGCTACGCCGACGCCTGCGGCATCCCCGCCGACGTCATCGCCGGGCTGGCGCGGGAGTTCACCAGCCACGGCAAGAAGGCTGCCGCCAACACCCACGGCGGCATGATGGCCGGCAACGGCTTCTACAACGCCTTCGGCGTGGTGACGCTGAACACGCTGATCGGCAACCTGAACTGGAAGGGCGGCACCATCTTCGGCGGCGGGCGCTTCCCGGACGAGCAGGACGGCCCGCGCTACAAGCTGGCAAGCTTCCCCGGACAGGTGAAGCCCTCCGGCACGGCCATCAGCCGCCCCATTCCCTACGAGAAATCCAGCGAGTTCAAGGCGAAGAAGGAGGCCGGCAAGCCCTATCCGGCCAAGGCGCCCTGGTACCCGAACGCCCCGCAGCTCACCACCGAGTATCTGACCAGCGGCGTGGTGGACGGTTACCCGTACCCGCTGAAGGCCCTGTTCCTGTGGAACAGCAACCCGGTCTACGGCATCCCCGGTGTGCGCGCCCAGGTGGAGGCGACGCTGCGCGACCCGAAGGCGCTGCCGCTGATCGTCGCCATCGACCCCTTCATCAACGAATCCACGGCCTTCGCCGATTACATCATCCCCGACACCGTGCTGTACGAGACCTGGGGCTGGGCGGCCCCCTGGGCGGGCGTGCCGACCAAGACCTTGACGGCGCGCTGGCCGGTGGTGACGCCGCGCACGGAGCCGCTGCCGGACGGCCGCCACGTCCAGATGGAGACCTTCCTGATCGCGCTCGCGAAGCGGCTGGGCCTGCCCGGCTTCGGCCCGGACGCCATCGCCGACATGGACGGGAACACCCATCCGCTGGAGCGGCCCGAGGACTGGTACCTGCGCGGCGGCGCCAACATCGCGTGGCTGGGCAAGCAGCCGGTGCCCGACGCCACGGACGAAGACATCGCCTTGTCCGGCGTCGCCCGCGTCCTGCCAGCTCTCCAGGCGGTGCTGAAGGAGGAGGAGTGGCGCAAGGTCGCCTTCATCCTGGCGCGCGGCGGGCGCTACCAGAACCAGGCGGAGGGCTTCGAGGGCGACAAGGCCACCCACCGCTTCAAGGACGGGCTGCTGGTCTACAACGAGGCGGTCGGCGCTGCCAAGAGCAGCGTCACCGGCAAGCGCTGGACCGGCACCGCCGCCTGGACGCCCCCGGCCTTCGCCGACGGCACGCCGATGCGGCAGGTCCACAGGGTGGAGGACTGGCCCTTCCAGCTCATCAGCTCGAAATCGGTGCTGGTCAGCGCCTACACCATCGCGGCGAGCCGCCTGCGCCACCTGCACCCGGAGAATCCGGTGGGCATCAACGCGGAGGACGCGCGGCGGCTGGGCATCGCCACCGGAGACCGCATCCGCATCGCCACGCCAGGCGGGTCGGAGTTGGCGACCGCCATCGTCCGGCACGGCGTGATGCCCGGCGTGCTCGCCGTCGAGCACGGCTTCGGCCACAAGGAGTTCGGCGCGCGGCCGCACGTCATCGGCGGCCTCAGCCAGCCGGTGGTGCCGGAGATCGGTGCGGGGGTGAACATCAACGACCTCGGCCTGCACGACCCGACCCGTCCGGGCGCCTCGGTCTGGGTCGATCCCATCGCCGGAACGGCGGTGCGCCAGGGCCTTCCCGCCAAACTGGAGCGAGTCGCCGCGGCATGAGCCATGGTTGGCAGGACGATCGCCATTCGAGTTCCCTCTCCCCTCTGGGGAGAGGGTTACTTCATCCCGTCACGCGTCGAGGTCGGGCATCCGCCAGTTCCCGCCCAGATCGGCGTTGCGCAGCAGCAGGAACAGCTCGTCCTGCGAGCGGGTGACGGCGGTGTAGAGCCAGCGCCATTTGTGCTCACGGAAGGCGGCGGAATCGTCGAGCACGGTGACGGAGGGGAACTCCGACCCCTGGGCGGAATGGCAGGTGATCATCCAGGCCCAATCGAACTGCTGCACGTCGCGCTCCACCCGCGGCGCCTTGGTCTCGCCGCTGTAGTGGGCCTGGAACATCCAGGGGTGAACCATCAGCTTGCTGCGGGGCTTCACCTCGTCCTCCATATGGACGCCGAGCGACCACAGCCCGTCCTGGCGCCCCCGCCCTTCCGCCGCCGGGCGGGTCAGCGTGCCGATCATGCCGTTGAACAGACCCTCCTCGCGGTCATTGCGGCGGCAGATCACCCGCTCGCCGGCCTGGGGCATCACCGTGTCGAAGCCATGGCGGGTGCGGATGCGCCGGGTGAAGTCGGTGCGCACACGGTGGGTGCCGCAGATGGTCTGGGTGTCCACCCGCAGGGCCAACGGCTCGGTCACCCGGTTCAGCGGCAGGACATGGGCGTTTCCGGCGGTGCCGAAACGGCGCGGCAGCTCCTGCCGGCGCAGCAGATGGGCGAGCCGGATCACCGGGCTCTCCCGCGCCGTGCGGTGCGGCTCGACCAGCCGAAAATCCGGCTCGCCCTTGGTCAGCGTGCCCTGGCCGGTCACCGGGGGGAGCTGATAGTCGTCGGCGATCATCAGGATCTTCTTGCCGGAGCGCAGAAGATCGCCCGCCACGTCGTCCCCGACCATCGAGCCCTCGTCGCAGACGATCAGGTCGGCCTCGGCGAACTTGCCCTCCGACTTGCGGGCGAAGAACAGCTCGCCGGTGTCGTCGTCCTGCCGCGGCGCGTAGATCAGCGAATGCAGCGTCGCCGCCCGGTCGATGCCTTTGCGGCGCAGCACCTGGGCGGCCTTGCCGGTGGGCGCGCCGACCACGAAATTCTCCAGATTGCGGCGGTCCTGGAGATGGTCCAGCGCGAAGACGGTGGTCTTGGTCTTGCCGGTTCCGGCCTCGCCGGCCAACCAGAACATCTGCGGGGCCGCGGGGTCGGCGTACCAGGCGTCGATGGCCTGGATCGCCCGGAACTGCTCATCGGTCGGGGTGTCGGTGGTGCTTGGCATGGAGCGCGGGGGAGGGGGCTGCTGGGCGGGACACACTAGCCCGCCCGGCTGCCCGCGGCCAAGCCTTACGGCTCGGCCCGGAAGGGACCGCTGATAACCCGGCGCAGGCCGGCGAACAGGGTCAGCCCGCCCGACACCACCCCGACATAGACGAACAGCGCGTCATGCCCGAACCACTCCATGGCCGCCGTCGCCAGCAGCGGCCCGAGGGCCGCCCCCAACGCCCAGGCGAGCAGCAGCGCGCTCGCCAGCGGCACCGTCTCCTCCACCGTCACATGGTCGTTGGCGTGGGCGACGCAGATCGCGTAGAGCGACAGGGCGGCGCTGCCCCACAGGGTGAACAGGCCGAGCAGGACGGTCTGCGGCGCCGCCCCGCCGGGCGGGTTGGCGAAGGCGGCGATCAGGAAAGCGGCGACCGTCGCCACGGCGGACACCGCGAAGATCACCAGCCGCCGGTCGTGCCGGTCGGAGAATCGGCCGATCGGCCATTGCAGAACCACGCTGCCCACCTGGATGCCCGACATGATCAGCGCGACCCCGGCGGCGGGCAAGGCCAGCCCGGCGAGCCAGGCCGGGCCGATGCCGGTGACCGCGGTGTTGCACAGCCCGACCATCAGACAGCCGGCAAAGGCCACCGGCGCCCGCCGCACATACTGCCAGGGCGACGGCGACGGCCCCTTCGGCGCGGCGCTGGCCGGCGGGCGGATCACCGCCACCGGCACCAGCGACAGGCCGTAGCAGCCCGCCGCCAGGACGGTCAGCCACAGGGCCGACAGGTCCGGGCTGGCGAGCAGCATCTGGCCGCCGATCACCGCCACCTTGCAGGCGATCATGTAGAGGGAGAAGACGCTGCCCCGCGATCCCGGCGGCGTCAGGCTGGCCAGCCCGCTTTCCGCGACGGTGAGCATCCCGACATAGGACACCCCCATCAGCAGCCGCAGCCCCACCCAGGCCCGCGCGTCGGGCAGCAGGTTCAGCAGCAGCGTGGCGGCGGCGGCGAGCAGCCCGAAGGCGGCGAAGGACCACACCCCGCCCACCCGGCGGATCATCCAGGGCGCCGCCCAGCAGCCCAGCACGAAGCCGACCGAATAAGCCGACGCCACCGCCCCGACGACCAGCGGCGGGGCCGCCGCCTCGGCGAGGCGAAGCGGCAGCAGGATCTGCAGGATGCCGTTGGCGACCTGGATGACGCAGACGCCGAGGATCAGCGCGGCCAGCACCGTCAGAGGCGAGGCCGGAGGCCGATGGGTGGTGTGGGGCAAGATCGCGGGAAGGTCAGTGGTTGCCGGGCAGGGCGTCCAGCGGGTCGTCCGCCGCCGGCTGCGGGCGGGCGCCGGCGAGATGGCCGTCCACCAGCGCACGCAGGAAGCCGCGGGTGCGCTCCTGCACCGGGTTGGTGAAGATCTGCTCCGGCGAGCCGGACTCGACGATGCGCCCGTCGGCCATGACGACCACGGTGTCGGCGACCTCGCGGGCGAAGCCCATCTCGTGGGTCACCACCATCATGGTCATGCCTTCCTCGGCCAGCGTCTTCATAACCTGGAGCACCTCGCCGACCAGCTCGGGGTCGAGCGCGGAGGTCGGCTCGTCGAACAGCATCACCTTCGGCTTCATGGCGAGCGCGCGGGCGATGGCGGCGCGCTGCTTCTGCCCGCCCGACAGGGTGGACGGATACACATCGGCCTTGTCGTCCAGCCCCACCTTGCGCAGCAGCCCCATGGCAAGCTCCCGCGCCTCGGCCTTGGCCATGCCGCGCACCACGACGGGAGCGCGCATGACGTTCTCCACCGTGGTCATGTGCGGAAACAGGTTGAAGGACTGGAAGACCATGCCGGTCTCGGCGCGCAGCGCGTTCAGCTCCTTGTCGGGCAGCGGCTTGCCGTCGGCGATGATGGTCCGGTGGTTGATGCGGATCTCGCCGCGGTCGGCGGTTTCCAGGCAGTTGCAGCAGCGCAGCAGCGTGCTCTTTCCCGAACCGGACGGGCCGATGACCACGGTGGTGCGCGACGGCGGCACGGTCAGGCTGACGTCCTTCAGCACCTCGGTGCTGCCGAAGCTCTTGTAGACGTTGCGGATCTCGATCACCGGCTTACCCTCTTTCCACGGTCATGCGCTTTTCGATCTGGCGCAGGATCCAGGTGGCCGCGTTGGTCAGCACGAAATAGATCAACGCCACGGCGATGTAGACCTCCAGCGCGCGGAAGCTGGTGGAGATGATGCGCTGCCCCTCGCGCATCACGTCGTCGATGGTCAGCAGCGACACCAGCGCAGAATTCTTGATCAGCGCGATGGTCTCGTTGCCCAGCGGCGGCAGCATGCGGCGGAAGGCCTGGGGCAGAACCACCTCCCACATCGCCTCGCGGTAGGACATGCCGAGCGAGCGGGCGGCTTCCATCTGGCCGCGGTCGATCGACTGGATGGCGCCGCGCACCACCTCCGACACGTAGGAGCCGCTGTAGATGCCGAGCCCGATCACGCCGCACAGCCACGCCGGCAGCAGGATTCCGAACTGCGGCAGGCCGAAGAACAGCAGGAAGAGCTGCACCAGCAGCGGCGTGCCGCGGATGAAGGCGACATAGGCCGACGCGATGCCGTACAGCACGCGCCGCGCCGGGTTGAGGCGGATGATGCCGACGAGCAGGCCAAGCACGGCGCTGAGCAGGAAGGCCGCCGCGGTCACCTCGATGGTGACCACGGTGCCCTTCAGCAGCTCCGGCAACCCTCCCCAGACGGGGGCGAAGTCGAGCGTCACGGGAGGGGTCCTCCGTTCACGAAGATATCGATCACTTCTTGGCTTCGAACCACTTGTCGACCAGCTTCTGATAGGTGCCGTCGGCCTTCAGCTTGGTGATGGCGGCGTTCACCTTGGTCACCAGCTCGGTGTTGTCCTTGCGCATGGCGAAGCCGTAATCCTCGGTGGTGAGCTGGTCGTCCAGCACCTTCACGGTCGGATGCGTCTGGGCGTAGAGCTTGGCGGCGGGCTTGCCGGTCACCGCAACGTCGGTGCGGCCGGTCTCGACCTGCCCGAACATCTCGGCGTTGGTCTCGACCTCGACGATCTTCGTCTTCGGGAAATGCTCCTTCAGATGGACGACCGACTTGGTACCGATCTGCACGGCGGCGGTCTTGCCTTCGAGGTCGGCCGGGCCCTTCACGGCGGTGTTGTTCGCCTTGACCATGATGACGAGGCCGCCCGGATAGTAGGTGTCGGAGAAGGCGACCACCTTGCGACGCTCCTCGGTGATGTACATGGCCGAGGCGATCATGTCGAAGCGGTTGGCCATCAGGCCGGGGATCAGGCCCTTGAAGTCGATGTCCACCCACTCGACGCCCTTGGTGGCGCCCAGCTCCTTAGCGATGGCCTCGACCAGCTCGATGTCGAAGCCGGTCTTCTTGCCGTCCTGCGAGAATTCGAAGGGCGCGAAGGTGGCGTCCACGCCGACGCGGAAGGTGCCGTTCTGCTTGATCGAGGCGATCACCGCGTCCTCGGCGCGGGCCGGGACGGACCCGGCGCCGACCACCGTGACGACCGCGGCGGCGGCGAAGGAGGCGGCGGCGAGAAACTTACCAAAGGACTTCATGGGTCGGAATTTCCCTGTTCGTTGCGCCTGCGTTGCCAGTTTCGGACGCCGGGGAACCCCCTTGCGCAGCGAGCGGCTTGGCAGCGCCATGTTTTGCCTATAAAACATATGTTGCCCAGGGAAAACAGTCGCGTCAACGCCGTTTGTCATACTGGAGCATGATGGACGCCCTATGGCAACGCTGGTATTGCGGCCACGTAACGCGAACGTCGCGGAAGCCGGGGGCGACCGAACAGGGAAGCAGAAAGTTTTGCTGACAAAACACTTGTCGCACGGGAGAGAGGATATGGACGTTTTCGGGTTTCGCGCCGCGCGCCGTCCGGTGCTGGTCAGCCTGCCCCATGTCGGCACGGCGCTGCCGGACGGATTCATAGGCCGGCTGGTGCCGGAGGCGCAGGGCCTGCCCGACACGGACTGGCACCTGCCGCGGCTCTACGACTTCCTGGAGGATCTCGGAGTCGGGGTGATCCAGGCGCGCTTCTCGCGCTACGTCGTCGACCTGAACCGCCCCAGCAACGACACGCCGCTCTACAGCGGCGCCACCACGGGCCTGTGCCCGACCACCCTGTTCGACGGGGCGCCGCTGTACCAGCCGGGCGCCGAACCGGACGCGGCGGAGGTGGCCGAACGGGTCACCCGCTACTGGGCGCCCTACCACGACGCCATCACCGCGGAGATGACCCGGCTGCGCGACCGGTTCGGGCGGGCGGTGCTGTTCGACGCCCATTCCATCCGCTCCGTCGTGCCGCGACTGTTCGAGGGGCGGCTGCCCGACCTGAACATCGGCACCAACGACGGGCGCAGCGCCGATCCCGTGCTGAGCGACCGGCTGGTCGCGGTCGGCGCGGATGCCGGGGCCGACGGCTTCACCCATGTCCTCAACGGGCGCTTCAAGGGCGGCCACATCACCCGCCATTTCGGGCGCCCGGCCGAGGGCTGGCACGCCGTGCAGCTCGAGATGGCGCAGGTGACCTACATGGAGGAGGATGCGCCCTTCGCCTTCGACGAGGCGCGCGCCGCGCGGATTCGTCCGCATCTCCGGCGCTTCATCGGAGCGATGGCCGATTGGGCTGAGGAGCGGGCGTGATGGAGGCGGTGATGGACAGCGTGACGGGGGACGGCATGAACGAACTGTTCTGCGAACGGGCGCTGCTGCCCGAGGGCTGGGCCTCGAACGTGGCGCTGCGCTTCGACGCGCGCGGCACGCTGACGGCCGTGGAGCGGGACGCCTCCGCGGAGGGCCTGCCTCGGGCCGCCGGACCGGTGATCCCCGGCATGCCCAACCTGCACAGCCACGCCTTCCAGCGCGCCATGGCCGGGCTGACCGAATACGCCGGCGCGTTGGAGGACAGCTTCTGGACGTGGCGCGACGCCATGTACGGCTTCGTCCGCCGCATGACGCCGGAGGCGGCGGAGGCCGTCGCGTCGCTGCTCTACATGGAGATGGCGAAGCAGGGCTACACGGCGGTGGCGGAGTTCCACTACCTGCACCACGGTGCCGACGGGCGCCCCTACGCCGACCGGGCGGAGATGTCGCGCCGCATCCTGGCCGCTGCCGACACGGCCGGGATCGGCCTGACCCACCTGCCGGTGCTCTACGCCCACAGCGGCTTCGGCGGCAAGCCGCCGTCCGACGGGCAGAAGCGCTTCATCAACGACGTGGACGGGCTGCTGTCCATCGTCGCCGCCATGCAGAAGGCGATGGGCACGGAGCGGGCGGGCCGCCGCACCGGTCTCGCCCTGCATTCGCTGCGCGCGGTGACGCCGGAGGAGATGCGCGACGCGCTGGCCGGCCTCGACGCGCTCGACACCGGCGCGCCCATCCACATCCACATCGCCGAGCAGACGGCGGAGGTGGACGACTGCGTAGCCTGGAGCGGCAAGCGCCCGGTGGAGTGGCTTCTGGAGAACGCTCCGGTCGGGCCGCGCTGGTGCCTCGTCCACGCCACGCACGTGACCCCGGCAGAGGTGGACGGCATGGCGGCGAGCGGCGCGGTGGCCGGTCTTTGCCTGACGACCGAGGCCAATCTGGGCGACGGGCTGTTCCCGGCGATCCCCTTCCTGGCGCAGGGCGGGCGGTTCGGCGTCGGGTCAGACAGCCACATCAGCGTGTCCGCGGCGGAGGAGCTGCGCCTCCTGGAATACGGCCAGCGGTTGGTGCAGCGGCGGCGCAACGTGCTGCGCATCGGGGATTGCCCGTCCATCGGCGGCGGCCTCTACCGGGCGGCGGTGGCCGGCGGCGCGCAGGCGCTGGGCCAGCCGGTGGCTGGCGGCGGCATTCAGGTGGGCCAGCCCGCCGACCTCGTCGTGCTTGACGCCGACAACCCGAAACTGCTTTCTCGGACCGACGACAGCCTTCTGGACGCCTATGTCTTCGCCAGCGACGGGCACGCCGTGCGCGACGTGGTCGCGGCGGGGCGGACCGTGGTGCGCGACGGCCGCCACGTCCGGGAGGACGCCATCCGGGCCGCCTACCGGCGCGCCATCGAGGGGTTGCGCCGGGACACATGAGCGAGACCGATCCGAACACCTACATCGCCCCGGCGCTGCAGCGCGGGCTGGCCATCCTGGAGCTGTTCACGCCGCAGCGCCGGACGCTGTCCCTGACCGACATCGCCAAGGCGCTGGGGATCGGGCGGGCCTCGGCCTACCGGCTGGTCTTCACGCTGGAGCATCTCGGCTACATCGGGCGGGTGGGGGACGGCAAGTCCTACCGCTTGGCGCCGCGGTCGATGCAGCTCGGCTATCATTACCTGTCGGGGCTGGACGGGATCGAGGTGGCGATCCCCTACATCGACGGGCTGCGCGACAGCACGCAGATCTCGGCCCACATGGCTGTGCGCGACGGGACGGAGATCGTCTACGTCTACCGCGCGCACTCGCACATGACGCTGTCCAGCAACATCGCGGTCGGCTACCGCCTGCCGGCCCACGCCACCGCGATGGGGCGGATGCTGCTGAGCGGCCTCACCGACGAGGCCATCGCGCAGCTCTACACCGGCGTGCGTCTGGACCGCTACAGCGACACCACGGCGGTCACGCTGACCTCGCTCATCCAGGAGGTGGCGGAGGACCGCAAGCGCGGCTGGACGATGAACCGCTCCTCCTTCGTGTCGGGGATCGTCGCCATCGCGGCGGCCATCCGCGACCACCGGGGCGAGGTCATCGCAGCCATCAACCTCTCCGGCCCCAGCGCCGTGATGGACCAGCCCGCCACGCTCGACCATCTGCGGACCAAGGTGGTGGAGACGGCGGACGCGATCTCGCACCAGCTCGGCTACCTGCCGCGCGGCTGAGCGGTGGGCACGGCGAAGCGGTCGCCCAAATGACCCTCGCCCCTCCGGGGAGAGGGGATGTCTTTTCCCGGGACGTAGAACGCGGCATTCTGACCGGGTCGGAAGATTGCAGGGGAGAAGCCCCATGCGTGCACACCGCAACGCCCTGCGCATCGCCCTCATGGCGACGGTCGCATGGGGCAGCACCGCCCTCGCCGCAGAAACCGCCGGCCCCTCCTTCTCCTGCGCCAAGGTGGAGGCGGGCAGCATCGAGCAGATGGTCTGCACCGACGCCGACCTGTCGGCGCTCGACCGCAAGCTGGCCGAGGTCTATGGCGAAGCCTCGGGCAAGGCGGCGAACGAACACCCCCCGGTGCTGAAGGCGGAGCAGCACGGCTGGATCAAGGGCCGGAACGACTGCTGGAAGGCCGACGACCGCCGCGCCTGCGTCGGGGAGCAATACCGCCTGCGCATCGCCGAGCTTCAGGCCCGGTACCGGCTGGTGCCCTCCATCGGCCCGGTCCGCTTCGCCTGCGACGGCCAAGCGGGCAACGAGCTGACCGCCACCTTCTTCGAGTCCGAGCCGCCGATGATGATCGCCGAACGCGGCGACGAGGTGTCGCTGATGGTCGGCCAGCCGGCGGCGTCCGGCGCCCGCTATCAGGGCCGCAACGAGAGCTTTTGGGAGCATCAGGGCGAAGCGCGGGTGACCTGGGGCTACGGCGCTCCGGAGATGACCTGCCGGAAGGCGCCGTAAGCCCTCAACCTAACTCCTCACGCGGGGTCCTTTACCCGCGCGCCGCGACGCGGGCGAGGACGGCGCAGGCCCCCGGCCCGGTCTCCAGCGTGGCGGCGGTGTCGTCCAGACGGGCGGTCCAGCCCGGCGACACGCGCGCCACGCTATCGCCGGTGCGCAGGATCACCTCGCCGGCCAGCGCGTGGACCAGCGCCACGCCGCCGGCCGGGATGTCCGCGGCTTTGTCGGCCGGCAGGATGTCGAGCCGGGCGTCGGCCCGCTCGCGGTCGAAGATCAGGTTGAAGTCGCGGATCGGCCCGTCAAGCAGGGCGCAATCCACCGCTGCGTCGCCGGAGAAGCGGAAGGGAGCGGCGCGGTTGGTGACGGTCGCCGGGACGCCGTCCACGGTCAGCCGCATGCCGGCCCCCTCGATGACGGCGATCAGCCGCTCGCAGCCGGTGAAGGCGGAGAAGGGACCGGCCTCCGCCACGTCGGCGATGCTGACCCGCCAGAGGAAGCGGCCGGGGGCGCCGGGCAGCTCCTGGAGGGCGATTTCGGTGGTCGTCCCGCCGCCGTTCTTCCAGGGCATGCGGCGGTAGCGGGCGGGGTCGAGAAGAGAAACAGCCATAAGAATCCTCTCGGGACGGGGGAGGGCGTCCGGCCCATCCCCTGTCCCTTGTCCTCGTCAAAGTGTCTGCGGCGCCGATGGGCGGTGCGTCAGGCGTCCCCGAGCGACTGGGTCAGGCCCCGGTGCTTGAGAAGCGCCTCGATGCGCGGCTCGCGTCCGCGGAAGGCGGTGTACAGCTCCATCGGGTCGCGGGTGTCGCCCGACGAATAGATCGTCTTCAGCTTCGCCGCAAGGTCCGGGTCGAAGGGGTTGCCGGTTTCCAGGAACGCCTCGAACCCGTCGGCGTCCAGCACCTCGGCCCACAGATAGGCGTAATAGCCCGCGGCGTAGCCGCTGCCGGCGAACAGGTGCTGGAAATGCGTCGGGCGATGGCGCACGGCGATTTCCGCCGGCATGCCGATCTTGTCCAGCACCGACCGCTCGAAGGCAGCCACATCCGTGTCGGCGGCGTCGCTCCGGGTGTGGAACTCCAGATCGAGCAGCGCCGCCGCGGTGTACTCCACCGTGCCGAAACCCTGGTTGAAGTTGCGGGCGGCGAGCAGGCGACGCAGCAGATCCTGCGGGATCGGCTCGCCGGTCTGGTGGTGCCGGGCGTAGGTGGACAGCGTTTCCGGAATCGCCAGCCAGTGCTCGTAGATCTGCGAGGGCAGCTCCACGAAGTCGCGGCGGACCGAGGTGCCGGACTGGCTTGGGTAGCGCACGTTGCTGAGGCAGCCGTGCAGGAAATGGCCGAACTCGTGGAACAGCGTCTCGGCGTCGTCGAAGCTGAGCAGCGTCGGCTCGCCCTTGGAGAAGTTGTTGTTTGTTGACGATGATCGGCGACACCGCCCCGTCGAAATTCTCCTGGTCCCGGTAGCTGCTCATCCAGGCGCCGGAACGCTTCGACGAGCGGGCGAAATTGTCGTGCAGGAAAATGCCGACATGCCGCCCGTCCTTCTCCGTCACCTCGTAGACGCGGACGTCCGGGTGGTAGACCGGCAGGTCGGGCCGCTCGGTGAAGGTCAGCCCGAACAGGCGCCCGGCGGTGTCGAAGGCCGCGCGCACCATGTTCTCCAGCACGAAATACGGCTTCACCTCCGCTTCGTCGATCTCGTACTTGGCCTGCCGCACCTTCTCCGCGTAATAGCGCCAGTCCCAGGGGGCGATCGGCTCGTTCATGCCCTCCGCCCGGGCACAGTCCTGAAGCTCCGCGCGCTCGGCGGCGGCCTTCTCCTTGGCCGGCCCCCAGACCTGCAGCAGCAGCCGTTCGACGGCGGAGGTGTCCTTCGCCATGCTGTCGTCCAGCTTGAAGTCGGCGTAGCTGGCGTAGCCCATCAACTTCGCCTGCTCGGTGCGCAGCGCGACGATCTCCCGGATCAGCGGGCGGTTGTCGTGCTCGCCCTCATGCTCGCCGCGGCGTATCCAGGCCTCGTAGGCGACCTGACGCAGGTCGCGGCGGGCCGAGAAGGTCAGGAACGGCTCCACCGAGGAACGGGCCAGCGTGATGACGTATTTGCCCTCCTGCCCGCGCTCCTTGGCGGCCTGGGCGGCGGCGTTGCGCGCGAAGTCCGGCAGGCCGGCGAGGTCGCTCTCCTCCAGGACGAGCTGCCAGTCCTTCTCGTCGTGCAGCACGTTCTGGCCGAACAGCGTGTGCAGGGTCGCCAGCCGCTCGGTGATCGCGGTCATCCGCGCCTTGGCGTCCGGCGGCAGCAGCGCGCCGCTGCGCACGAATCCCAGATGCTGGCGCTCCAGCAGGCGCAACTGGTCGGGGGCGAGGTCCAGCGTCGCGCGGCGCTCGTACAGGTCGGCGACGCGGGCGAACAGCGCCGGGTCCAGCGCGATGCGCATGGAATGCTGGGCGAATTTCGGTGCGTAGTCGCGGGCGATGGTCTCCAGCGCGTCGGTGGTGTTGCTGGAGTTCAGGTTCCAGAACACGCCGCCGACCCGGTTCAGGAAGCGCCCGCTGCGCTCCATCGCTTCGATGGTGTTGGCGAAGGTCGGGGCGTCGGGGTTTCCGGTGATCGCCGCGATCTCCGCGATGTTCTCCGCCATGCCATGGTCGAAGGCGGGCGGAAAATGCTCGGCCTGGATACGGTCGAAGGGCGGCAGGCCGAAGGGCGTGGTCCAGGTTTCGAAGAACGGGTTGCTCATCAAGGCCCCTTGCTGACCGGAAACGGAAGACATGCCGAACATGGTGCCGCAACCGGTCCGCCGCCACAACATGCCGGTCGCCGCAGGGCGCATCCCAGAGCGGCGAAAAAGGAAGGAACCGCAACGCAGAATTAGGATAATAAGCCTTTAAATTCACGCTTGAACGACATTGATCCGGTACCATATCCAACCGAGACATAAAAAGGCTTCAAATCTCTCCTAAAGTTTGTTAGCCTCTTGTCAGTGGCGGCCAGGAATTGTCCTCTTGAACGCGCTTCAGGAGCGCCATTCCGCGTGCGCATTTCCCTACAACTCCAGTCTGTTTCAGAGGTGACATCGGTATGCATGCATAGATAAATCTGTTTTCTTGTTCATATGGCCTTCAATTTCATGAGTCTTCGCTGTTTTTGCGTTTTCTCATGTAGATTTACTTTCCCTGTGGTTGGCGGGAGGCGGTCGCGACGCGGCTGTCGAAATTGCTGGCGTGCGGACGAAAGTCCTTGCCTTGCGTGCCTCTCCACCCCGGCACGCCCCTGCTTCCCCCTGCTTCCAATGAAGGCTGCAAGACGGACCGGTCCCGTTCGGGCTCCGGAACCACACGCATTTTGCCAAGAGCGGAGGCATCAGCGGATGACCGCGAAAATTGCCGTAAACGGCGTCACCCGGATTTTCGGGCGCCACCCACGTCAGGCGCTCGACCTGCTGAAGGCGGGTCTTTCCAAGGAAGAGATCTTCAAACGCACCGGCCAGACCGTCGGCGTCCTCGACGCCACATTCGAGGTCGAGGCCGGCGAAATCTTCGTCATCATGGGCCTGTCGGGCTCCGGCAAATCGACGCTGGTCCGCATGCTCAACCGGCTGATCGACCCGACCGCGGGCGAAATCCGGATCGACGGGCGGGACATCACCAAGCTGTCGCGCGCCGAGCTGACCGAGCTGCGGCGGCGCGACCTCGGCATGGTGTTCCAGTCCTTCGCCCTGCTGCCGCACCTGCGGGTGTGGGAGAACGCCGCATTCGGGCTGGAGATCGCCGGGGAAAGCCTGAAGGCGCGGCGCGACAAGGCGCAGCAGGCGCTGGACGCGGTCGGCCTCGGCGCCTACGCGGAGAGCTTCCCGCGGGAGCTGTCGGGCGGCATGCAGCAGCGCGTCGGGCTGGCCCGCGCGCTCGCCAACGAGCCGTCCGTCCTGCTGATGGACGAAGCCTTCTCGGCCCTCGATCCGCTGATCCGGACGGAGATGCAGGACGAGCTGCTGCGGCTTCAGGCCGAACGGCAGCGCACCATCGTCTTCATCAGCCACGACCTGGACGAGGCGATCCGCATCGGCGACCGGCTGGCCATCATGGAAGGCGGCCAGATCATCCAGGTCGGGCGCCCGGACGAGATCCTGAAGCAGCCGGCCAACGACTACGTCCGCTCCTTCTTCCGCAACATCGACGTCACCAAGATCCTGACGGCGGGCGACATCGCCCGGCGCGATCAGGTGACGCTGATCCGCCACACCGGCGAAGGCCCGCGCGCCGCCGTCCGCCAGCTGCGCGAGCGCGACCGCGAGTTCGGCTATGTCCAGGACGGGCGCCGCCGCTTCCAGGGCGTGGTATCGGTGGAGACTCTGGTTTCCGCCATCGAGCGGCACAACGGCTCCGCCACGCTGGACGAGGCGCTGCTTCCGGGCATCGAGCCGCTTCCCGTCGACCTGCCGATGGACGAGGTGCTGCCGCGCATCGCGTCGGCCCCGTGCCCGCTGCCGGTGGTGGACGGGCAGGGCGCCTATGTCGGGGCGATCTCCAAGACCGCCTATCTGGAAACCCTTGGACGGACGCGCTGACCATGGAGTTCAAGCTTCCCATCGGCGATTGGGCCGACGCCGCCGTGATGTTCCTGCTGGACCACGCGCAATGGCTGTTCGACGGCATCGACCTCGTGGTCGGCGCGGTCGCCGACGGCGTCCAGGCCGCCCTGACCTCGCTGCCCGGCGTGGGGCTGGCCGCCATCGTGGTGCTGATCGGTCTATGGCGGAATGGCTGGCGCTTCGCGCTGTTCGCCGCAGCCTCGCTGCTGGTCGTCGCCGGGCTGGGCATGTGGCACCAGACGGTGGACACGCTGGCCCTGGTGCTGACGGCGACCGCCATCGCCCTGACCATCGGCGTTCCGCTGGGCATCGTCGCCGCGCGCAACGACCGGGTGGAAACGGTGGTGCGTCCGGCGCTCGACCTGATGCAGACCATGCCGGCCTTCGTCTATCTGATCCCGGCGGCCATGCTGTTCGGTCTGGGCCGGGTGCCGGGGATCATCGCGACGATCATCTTCGCCATGCCGCCGGTCGTCCGCCTGACCAGCCTGGGCATTCGGCAGGTCCCGCACGAGCTGGTCGAAGCCGGCCTCGCCTTCGGCTGCACGCCGCGTCAGCTCCTCTTCAAGGTGCAGATGCCGACCGCGCTGCCGTCGATCATGGCGGGCATCAACCAGACGATCATGCTGTCGCTGTCGATGGTCGTCATCGCCTCGATGATCGGGGCGGGCGGCGTCGGCAACGAGGTGCTGCGCGGCATCCAGCGGCTGGACATCGGCCTCGGCGTTGAAGGCGGGCTGGCCGTGGTGATCCTGGCGATCCTGCTCGACCGCATCACCCAGAGTTTCGGAACCCCGGATGCGGGGGGACGCTCTCCCCGATCCGCCTTGCGCTCCCTGCTGAGCCGCCGCCGCGCGGCGCAGCCGAGGGACGACACGCACCTGTCTCCCACGCACGGAGTCACGGAAGCGGGATGAACCGCCATCCCCAAAACCATACAAAACAAAGGATTTTTTGCATGAGACGCACGTTTCTGAAGATGATGGCCCTCGGCGTCGCCGCCGTGATCGGCAGCACCGCCCTGTCCTCCGCGAGCCTCGCTGCCGAGGACAGGAAGCCGGTCCGCATCGGCTGGACCGCCTGGTCCGACGCCGAGGCGGTGACCAAGCTCGCCCAGCGCCTCATCCAGGAACGACTGGATCAGCCGGTCGAGCTGGTGCTTGCCGACATCGGCCTGCAGTATCAGGGGCTCGCCAAGGGCGACCTCGACTTCATGATGATGTCCTGGCTGCCGACCACCCACGCCTCCTATCTGGACAAGGTGGGCAAGGACATCGTGCCGCTGGGCATGCTCTACACCCGCGCCCGCCTGGGCTGGGCCGTGCCGGACTATGTGCCGGAAGATCAGGTGAAGACCATCGCCGACCTCGCCAAGCCGGAAATCCGCGAGAAGCTGAAGGGCAAGATCCAGGGCATCGATCCCGGCTCGGGCCTGATGCAGGCGTCGGAGAAGGCGCTGAAGGACTACGGCCTCGACGGCTACGAGCTGGTCTCAGCCAGCGGCGCCGCGATGACCGCCGCGCTCGGCCGCGCCGATCGGCGCGAGGACTGGATCGCCGTCACTGCCTGGAGCCCGCACTGGATGTTCGCCAAGTGGAAGCTGCGCTACCTGGAGGACCCGAAGGGCTCGCTGGGCGGGCTGGAGCGCGTCCACGTCATGGCCCGCAAGAACTTCTACCAGGAGCACCCCAAGGTCGCCGAGTTCCTGACCCGGATGTATCTGCCGCTGGAGGATCTGGAGAAAATCATGCTGGAGGCCGACGCCACCTCCTATGAGAAGGCGATCGACAACTACATCGCCAACAACAAGCAGCGTGTGGACTATTGGGTGACCGGCGAGATGCCTGCCTCCTGACGAGGCCGGGACAGGCCCGAGGCACTGCCCTTACCCTCACAAGGGTCCGGACAATGCCTCGACGCTGTCCTTTAGCACGCCTTCCAGGCTTCCGGCCAGGGCCAGGGCCTCGTCGGGCGGGGCTTTTTCCAGCGCCAGCGCAAGGTCGCCCAGCCGCTTCGCCCCCATGTTCCAGGACAGCCCCTTGAGCGTGTGGGCGGCGCGGCGGTGCTCGTCACCGGCGGCCAGGGCGGCGCTGATCTGCGCCACCTGCTCCCGCGCGGTGCGGGAAAAGCCCTCCAAGGCCTCGGGCCAGAACTCCGGACCGAGTGCCTCGGCAACGCTGTCCACCTGTTCTCGGTCCAGCAACTCCGCCACCGGAGCGCTTTCCCGGACCGCCTCGTCAACCGGCTCGTCAACCGCCTTGTCAGCCGAACTGTCGATGACCGCGCGGATCGCCGCGTCGAGCGCCGCCGAACGCAAGGGCTTCGGCACGAACCCGTTCATGCCCGACGCCATGCATTCCGGAAGCGAACTGCCCGAGGCGTGGGCGGTCAGCGCGATCACCGGCACCCCGTTGCGCGGCGCCGGCAAGGCGCGGATCAGGCGGGTGGCGGTCAGCCCGTCCATTCCCGGCATCTGGATGTCCATCAGAACCACGTCGAAGGGCTCCTCCGCCCGCTCCACGCTGCGGACCGCCTCGTCCCCATCCATGGCGGTGACAACGCTGTGCCCGCCGCGCACCAGCAACCCGCGCACGATGTCGCGGTTCACCGCGTTGTCGTCCACCGCCAGGACCCGCAAAGGGGGCAGGGGGGCGGCCGGCGGCGCCTCCGCGGCGTGGCGCAGCGCCGCCGGATCGCCCAGCGCGCAGGCGACCGAGAATTGGAACAGGCTTCCCTTGCCCGGCACGCTGGAGACGGAAATCGTCCCGCCGAGCAGCCCGCACAGTTCCTTGCAGATCGCCAGCCCCAGACCGGTGCCACCGTAGCGGCGGGTGATGGAGCTGTCGGCCTGGGTGAAGCGGTCGAACAGCGACGGGATGGACTCGGCGGCGATGCCGATGCCGCTGTCCTCCACCTCGAACTCCAGGAGGAAGCGCCCGTCCGGCAGGTCGGCGCCGCGGCGGGCGCGCACGGCCACATGGCCGGTACCGGTGAACTTCACTGCGTTGCCGACCAGATTGAACAGGATCTGCCGCAGGCGGGCCGGATCGGTGACCACCGCCTCCGGCACGCCAGGCAGCATATGGCAGGACAGGGTCAGCCCCTTGTCCGTCGCCGACGGATTGAACACCGCCATCACCGCCTCCGCGAGGTCGGCGGGCGCGCAGGTCTCCTCCTCGATGGCGATCCGCCCGGCCTCCAGCTTTGAGAAGTCCAGGATGTCGTCGAGCAGCCGCAGCAGGCTTTCCGCCGAACGGCGGGCGACGCCGGCCAGACGCCGCTCCTCCGGTTTCAGCCCGTCGTCGTCCAGCAGGGTCAGCGTGCCCAGGACGCCGTTCATCGGCGTGCGGATCTCGTGGCTGATGGTCGCCAGGAACTCGCTCTTCATCCGGTTGGCGTGTTCGGCGCTGTCGCGGGCGCGGCGCAGGTCGGCCTCGATCTGCTTGGCCTTGGACAGGTCGTGGAAGACGCCGATGAAATGCTCCCGCCCGCCGCCGCGCCAGCTCGACAGGGCGATCTCGGTTGGCAACAGCGTGCCGTCGGCGCGCCGGACCGGCACCTCGCGGATCATGCCGCTCGGGCTGCCGCGGCCGCTGGACTGGTAATCCCGGAACAGGCGGTCATGGTTGCCGGCGTGCCCGTCCGGCATCAGGGCGCTGACGTTCCGCCCGATCATCTCCGCCTCCCGGAAGCCGAAGAGGGATTCCGCCGCCGGGTTGAAGCCGGTGATCACGGCGTTCTGGTCGGTGACGACGATGGGCTGGCCGACCGCGGCGAACATGGCGCGGTAGCGCCGCTCGCTGTCGCTCAGCGACCGTTCCGCCCGCCGCCGTTCCGTCACGTCGGAGCCGGAGCCGCGGTAACCGGCGAAGGCGCCCTGGTCGTCGAAGACGGGCTTGCCGCTGAGCGACCAGATGCGGGTGTCGCCGTCCGGTCCGCGGACCGCGAATTCGAAATCGCGGAAGGGCTGCCGGTCCTCCAGGGTGCGGCGGTGTTCCTCCCAATGGACGCCGTCGCCGGCTTCGCGCTGGGCGATGTCCTCGCAGCGCCGACCGCGGTACAGCTCCGGATCGCGGATCGAGCCGGCGTAGGCGCCGGACACGCCGGCAAAGCACAGATCGGCGTCCATCTCCCAGAACCAGTCGGACGCCGTCTCCGCGATGTCGCGCAGCTTCGTCTTGCTGGCGCGCAGATGCCGCGCCGCCTCGTCCAGCGTGGCATGGGATCGCTCCTGGGCGCGGCTCTGCCACGTCACCAACGCGGCCAGGACGAACAGCAGGGCGGTGGTCAGGCTGGCCCCGACGGAGTAGGCGCGCTGCCGCGCCCAGGTTTCGGCCATGAACTCCGCCTCGCCGAAGCCCGCGCTGACGATCAGCGGGTAGTGCGGAAGGCTGCGGAAGCTGGTCAGGCGGGCCACCCCGTCGACGGGACTGACCGAACGCAGGAAGCCTTGCGTCTTTTCCTGCGCCTGCCGGAGGATCGGCGACATGCCGAGAGCCAATCCGATGATGCGGTCGTCCATGACGCTGCGCGCGCGCAGGATGCCGTCGCGGCCGATGATGGAGATGACTCCGTCATGGCCGACATCCAGATTGTCGAAGGTGCGCCCGAAATAGAAGGGATCGAGCGAGGCGACGATCATCCCGCCGAACCCACCGTCCGGGGCGTCGACCTTGCGGCTGAGCTGGATCGACCATTTGCCCGACGCCCGCCCGAAGACCGGCCGGCTGATGAACAGCCCGTCGACCGTGCCCTCCTTGTGCACGCGGAAATGCTCGCGGTCGGCCAGATTCACCCGGGCCGGGGCGTTGTCCACGCTGGTCTGGATCAGGTCGCCTTTGCCATCCGCGTAGGCGAGCTGGAGCAGCAGGTCCGAATCCAGCGTCGCATTCCGCATCACGTCGCGCAGCAGCGGGCTCTGGCTGCCCAGTCGGTACAGATCATAGCCGATGAAGGACAGGATGCGGTCGGTCCCGGCGATGGCCCGTGTGGTCTGTTCCGCGATGATGTGCGCCAGGTTGCCGGTGTCGCGCTCGGCCCGCTGGAGCGCGTCGCGCTGGTCGCGCTCCGTCAGGTAGAAAGCCGCGGTCCAGGCCGCCGCGGTCAGCAGGAGCGTGGCCATCCACACCCCGGAGACCAGCGCCTTGGACCGGAACGCGTAGGCGCGGTGGCCGTGCTCGGGCAGGGGAAGGGAAACGGCTGTGTCCGGCATCGCGCCCTCCCGTCTAGCGGAACGCGGCGCCGTCCGTCCCGGTGAAATCCGGGTCGGGATGGGCGTCGTGGATGGCGAGGATGGACGTCCAGGCGCGCAGGAAGGCGTCGACGCAGGCCGGGTCGAAATGGGTGCCGCTGTGCTCGACGATGTAGGCCTTCGCGGTGTCGAGCGGCCAGGGCGTCTTGTAAGGGCGGGCGGTGGTCAGCGCGTCGAACACGTCGGCGATGGCGACGATGCGACAGGCCAGCGGAATCTCCTCCCCCCGCAGGCCCTTGGGGTAGCCGGTGCCGTCGTACTTCTCGTGATGGCCGAGCGCGATCTCCGCGGCCTCGCAGATGAGCGGATGCTCGCTGCCCTGGAGAACGGCGTGGCCGATCGCCGGATGCTCGCGCATCACCCGCATTTCGCTGCCGGTCAGCCGGCCGGGCTTCAGCAGGATGGCGTCGGGAATGCCGATCTTGCCGATGTCGTGCATCGGCGCGGCCTCGGCCAGCCGGGCGCAGTCATTCGGGTCGAGCCCGAGCCTTTCGGCGATGACGCGCGAGTAGTTGGCCATCCGTTCGATGTGCAGGCCGGTTTCCGGATCGCGGTACTCGGCGGCACGGGCGAGGCGGGCCACCAGTTCCTGCGCCTGCTGGCGGAGCTGGGCAGTCGCTTCCTCCACCCGGCTGCGCAGGACGGCGGCCTGATCGCGCATCATCCGCTGGCCCAGCCGCAGGCGCAGAAGGTTCTGCGCACGGGCGAGCAGCTCCGGCACGATGATGGGTTTGGTCAGGAAATCGGTGCAGCCGCTTTCAAGGGCGGCCACCCGCAGCTTCACCGACGTGTCGGCGGTGATCATCACCACCGGAACGTCGGCGAGATGCCGCTGGGCGCGGATGCGCTCCAGCACGTCCATGCCGTCGAGGTCCGGCATGACATGGTCGATCAGGATCAGGTCGGGCGTGTTAGCGGCCAGCCAATCCAGAGCCTCCAGCGGACTGCCCATGCCGACGGGCTCCGCGTCGTCGATCCGCCGGATGACCGCGCTGGTGATGAACAGCGTGGAAGGATCGTCATCGACGATTACAACCTGCATTTTTGCGCCCGTCTCGAATCACCATTTCGGGTATCATTAGAAAATGATACACGGCAAGATCTTAACGAATCTTGCTAAAATTGGATGCATCAGGGCGAAAAAGTCGCGGCCGGACCGTCCGGCCGCGTGCAGGGGACCTGTGGTGTCGGGTGCGCCTCAGCGGGCGGCGGTCAGACCGCCGTTGGTCGCAGCGCCCGGACGGCTGAAGGCCGCAGCCAGACGGCGGAACAGGCTGCGCAGGTAGGCGGCCCGCAGGGCTTCCGCTTGGCGGCGGATGTTGCGCAGTTCCGTAGACGACAGGGGGTTCGCAAAGTTGTCGGCGTTCATGGCTGTCCTCATGGCGGCATCGAGGGCCGCGGTTCGATGGGAATGTCTCTGGCGGTGCCGCTCGGGCGCCGGGGTCGGCGGCTGGCCGTGGAAGGGGCCTGCGCGATGCCGGCGGAGGGGCGGTGCTGCCTGCCTGGATATATTGACACCACCACCCTGAAAGACGACGCGCCGATAACGCATGGCTTCCATTACTATGATGCAGCGCACAACCAAGAATAAAAGGGAGCATCATCACTCAACAACACAAGTCTTCGCAGCGCTGTTAAAAGACTTCATCGCAGCGCTGCGACAGTAGAGACTTCAACAGCGCTGCGAAGCGCGGATTTCCTGCCTTCGCGACCTGACAGGAACGCACCGGACTGGATGATCGCCGAGGACGGGTTGACCGCGCTCCACCGCTGCGGCAGAGTCGAGACCCGCCCCTCGAAGGAAGGGGATTCCGTCGAAGGGGAACCCGCATGCTTCGCCCAGCGCTGCTCGCCCTTGCTCTCCTGGCGCTGCCGACCGCCACCGCCGCAGCGGCGGGCTTTCCCTGCTCCAAGGCCGCCACCCCGACGGAAAAGGCCATCTGCGCCGATCCGGCGCTCTCCGCTCTGGACGAGCGGCTGGCCGCGACCTACCGCGCCGCCCTGGAACGGCTGTCGGGCGCCAGCCCGGAGGAGGGCACCGCCGGCGCCGCCGTGAGGGCCGACCAGCGGGCGTGGCTGCGCGAGCGCGACTCCTGCGGCGCCGACATGGCCTGCCTGCGCCGCGCTTATGACGGGCGGGTGGTGGTCCTGTCCTTCCGCACCGATCCGGCCACACCGCCGTCGCCCGTCGGTCGCTATGTTGGCCACTTCGACCATGAGGGGTTCATAGGTATCGCCGCCATCGCCCTGCGCAACGGGACCATCGCCGTCAGCGTCAGCGGCGCCGACCCCACGGCGGGACGCTGGGTGTGCGACTTTTCCGGCATCGGGCGGCTGGACGACCAGGGACGGCTGACGGTCGGCACACCGGACGCGGAGGGCGGCGGCCTGATCTTGGTCGCCGAGGAGGACGGCGAGGTCATCATCCCCGACCTGGAGCCCAACCGCGCCGCCAGCGGCTACTGGTGCGGCCACAACGGCAGCTTCATCTGGACCTATCGGCGCGCTTCCTGATCCGCTCCGCCTTGCGAAGCGCGTGCCGCGACGCCATTCCGACGATGCATTGCGCACAATTCAATTGCGCATAGTCAATCATATTGCGCGCAATTCAATTTTGCGTGATAGTCCTTCTCGACAACAAGCGGCAACCCGCTTCCCCGATCGAAGCGATCCATCTGTTCGAAGGAGTGCACGCAATGAAGATTCTCTACACGACCAAGGCGACGGCCACCGGCGGGCGTGACGGCAAGGCGGAGACCGACGACGGCCTGCTGTCGGTGGCGCTGGCCGCTCCGAAGGAACTGGGCGGCAAGGGCGGCGCCACCAACCCCGAGCAGCTGTTCGCCGCCGGCTATTCGGCCTGCTTCCTCGGCGCCATGAAGTTCGTCGGCAACCGCGACAAGATCACCGTTCCGGCGGACGTGACGGTGACCGCCCAGGTCGGCATCGGCCCGCGCGACGACGGCGAGGGCTTCGGCATCGCGGTGGACCTCACCGTGTCGCTGCCCGGCCTGGACAAGGCGGCGGCCGAGGATCTGGTGGCCCGCGCCCACAAGGTCTGCCCTTACAGCCACGCGACCAAGGGCAACATCACGGTGAACACGGCCATCGCGTAAAGGGCGCATCACCGGGCGCATAACAGGGTTTCATGCTCGCGGGCGTGTTGCGTGCCATATCCCCATGCGCTATGGGGTCGCGCGCAACAGGCCCGTGACGCGTCCCTGGCTGGGAACTCCCGAACGATGAGCACCGAGAACGACAACCCGCTGCTTCTGGCCAACCAAGCCTGCTTCGCCCTCTATTCGGCGAATCTGGCGATGACGCGGGTGTACCGCCCGCTGTTGGAGGCGCTGGAGCTGACCTACCCGCAGTATCTGGTCATGCTCCTCCTCTGGGAACAGGACGGCCAGACCATGAAGGCGCTGGGGGAGCGGCTGCTGCTCGACAGCGGCACGCTGACCCCGCTGCTGAAACGGCTGGAAGGGCAGGGGCTGGTCACCCGCGGGCGCGACCCGGCGGACGAGCGTCTGGTACGCATCCACCTGACTCCGCAAGGCACCGCGCTGCGGGACCGGGCGACGGCGCTGCCGGAGCACATCGCGGCGGCGGCGAACTGTCCGCTGCCCGACCTCGCCGGTCTGCGCGACGCGCTCCTGAGCTTGCGCGACTCGCTGAACACCGCCGCCGACCGGGATTGAACCCGGCCGCGGGGGCTCTCGTCAGCCGGCCTCGGCCATTGGCAGACGCGGCGGCTCCTCGGTCAGCCGCTTGGCGCGGCGGGCGCGGGTCTCCACCGTCGCGGCGGGAGTGACCGGCACGAAATCGGTGGGCCGGCGGTCGTCGCCGGTGATCGCCCGCATGGCCGCCACGTTGGCGCTCTCCACCGCCTGCGCTTTGCGCACCTGGGCGAGGAACTTGGCGCTGGGCAACATCACGTAGGTGATCCCCTCGATGCGGGCGCCCACCTTGTCGTAGAGCTTCTCCGCGCTGGTCAGGATGCCTTCCTCGACCAAGGCGTCCACCGCCGAGGTCACCGCGCGCAGCGTGTCGCGGCGGCGGCTCCACACATTCATGCCGCTGTTCTTGATGATCTCGTCCGCCGACAGAGTCATTGCCCTGGCGCCCAGATCGCCCGGCGCCTCCGCCCCCGAATAGTCGTACTCGGCGCTCAGACGGTTGTAGAGCCAGCGCGAGACCGGGCTCTTCAGCCGCATCAGCCATTGGTAGCTGACCGGCTTGAACTCCAGGTTCCGGATGGCCGAGGAGACCAGCGGGTTGAACTGCAGGTGGGTTTCCTCGTCGCCCCCCTCGTCGCCGATCAGGTCGGGTCGGGAGCGGATGGCCAGCACCGGGAAGGCCGTGGATTCCAGCAGGTTGGCCCCGCGGCCCTTCTTCACTCCCTCCGCCGGCTTGCCGATGATGATGCGCGAGCGCGCCAGGATGGTCAGCGATTCGCGGATGTCGCGGATCGACAGGGTGTGGCCGACCGCCTTCAGCTCGCGCTGGATCTCGTAGAGGGTGAAGCGCATCTGGACCTTGTCGCGGTTCTCGCCGCCCAGCGACAGGCGCGAGCGGTCCATGGCGAGGCGGCGCACCACATGCTCCACCACCTGCTCGCGCTCGGCGGGGAAGACCTCGTATTCGATCTCAGTCTGGCCGTCGCCCTGGGCGGTCCCGTCGTCACGGCTGACCATGTCGCGGTTGACCATCTTGGTCAGACGGGCGGGCTGAATGGTCAGGTGGAAGGTGCTGCCATGATAGGTGAACTCGCGCTTGATCGACGCGACGAAATTGCCCTTCGCGGGGGCGGTCTCCGCGGACCGTCCGCCGTCGCGCGAGGCGAAGACATAGCGCGGCGCCAGATCGTACAGCGCGATCAGGTGCGACTGGGAGCGGTCCTCCAGCTCGAACAGAACCAGTTGCAGCGCGCCGGGTGTCGCGATCTTGCTCATCCAATCCCTCCTTGCCCGGCTATGACCATGCGGCGGCGGGGGCGCGCTGACAACCGCTTCGTGACGGGCAACCTCCTTCGGTATGGAGCCTTTGCCCGCGCCCATGGAGCGATAGCCCGCGGGTATGGAGCAACAGCCCGCGCTTTTCCGGCATGGCGTTGACATCTTTCGACTCTGTCGGCGACTCAATCCCCCGGTGCGAATCGCTCCACACCGACGAGGGGCAGGTGCGGACCAAGGCGCGGGCTATCGCTCCATGACCGCGAGTCTCCCCGCGAGTCGGAACTCCATGGGTCGGACCGGCGAAGCGCGAGCAAAAGCTCCATCCCGTGCTCGCCACCAGCCTACCACCGGGTGCGGGTGATTAGGGCAGGGTGCGGGCCATCGCTCCATACCCGCGGGCTATCGCTCCATGGAGGGCGGAGGATCATCCGCCGAACCGCGGGCTGTTGCTCCATGCTCCGACGTTCCAGCCGCGGCCTGTGGCTCCATGCGCCCCGCTCCAAGGGCGCGGGCTATCGCTCCAGGGGCGCGGGTTGCCGCTCCAGGATTCCGATTCGGCGATGAAGCGCGGGCTGTCGCTCCATAGCAGCGGGCAATGGCTCCAGGAGCGCGGGCCAGGGCTTCAACGGCGCGGGTTACCGCTCCATGCCCGGCTATGGAGCGACAGCCCGCGGTTTGAAGAGCCGCGTGCCACTGGGAATCCTGATCCGCAAAGCCACCGGCCCGCAATCCGTGCGGAGCCGGTCCCGATTGCCTTGCGGAGACCGCATCATGACACCCCGCGACGACACACCATTGGACGACACGCCGGACTCCGGCCCGCCCGCGGACAACGGGCGGTGGGGCCGGATTCCGGCTTGGTGGCTCGGCCATCCCGCCATCGACGCCGACGGTCTGGCCGTGCTGGCGGCGCTGGCGACCTACGCCAACGCCCGCGGCGAGTGCTGGCCGTCCCAGGCGACTCTCGCCACCGCGTTGAAGCGCAGCCGCAGCACGGTGAACCGCATCCTCGGCCATCTTGCCGAATCCGGGGTGATCGCGAGGGAGTCCCGCCGCTCCGCCTCGGGCGGGCGGCTGTCCTGCCTGTACCGGCTGCGGCTGGCCGCCGTCGACGGACCGATTCCGGCGGCCGGTGCAGCGTGTGACCAAGCCGCGATGCCCCCTGTGCAGACGCCGGCCAAGGATGTCGCTCCTGCCGACTCCCCATGTGCGCCAGTGCGACAGAAACAGCCGGAATCTGAACAGACTCCGGACTCGCACACCTCGCGCAGGCCTGCGCAAGCCGTGCCGGACGGCTGGACGCCCGATGCCGGAGACCGCGCCTGGGCCGAACGCCGCTTCGCCGGGGTGGATCTCGACCGCCACGCCGAAGGATTCCGCCTGCGCTGCCAAGCCCACGGCTATCGCTACCGCGACACCGGGGCCGCCTGGAAAGCCTGGCTGACGCAGGACGCCGCCGCCGGCAAGGCGCCGATGCTCCGGCCGACGGCGCCCGGCACCCCCGCAAGGCCGGCATCCAACGTCCCCGTTCCCGAACAGAAACTCGGCGCCTGGATGGCCGCCGCGGCGAAGCTCAACGCGGCCCAAGACCACGGCCCGCAAGCCCGCAAACCCGTCTGGAGGTAAGGACACACCATGGCCGCACAGCCGCGTTCCGCCCCGCCCAGGGGGCCAAGCCCATCGGTCGTGACTCCTTTGCCGACCCGTCCACTACCGGCCTTCGACCCGTCCGCCCCCGCGGCCGAGCGCCATGTCGCGCTGGTTTCAGCCTTGCCGGCCCCCCTCCGGGATGTCCTCGGCTCCGGACGGCTGGAGCGCCGCCCGCGCTTTGGCGATCGCGGATTCGACGGTGTGACGGAGGAGTGGAACCCGCCCGACGGGGTAACCGCCCAGCAGGCGCTGATGGCGCGGCGGGCGCTCGACGAGCTGACCGGCACCATCCTGGCCCCGGCCTCGCCCGACCATCTGCTCGCCCGCGTCCTCGCCCTGCTCAGCCACTACCCGGCCAAGGGAACCGCGCCGGAGGTGGAGCATCTGGTCGCGCTCGACTGGGCGGAGGATCTGGGGGAATTCCCGGCCTGGGCGGTCGACGCGGCGGCGCGGACCTGGCGTCGCACGCAGAAATGGCGCCCGTCCATCGCGGAGATGCGGGGGCTGTGCGAGGAGGCCTGCGCGCCGGAATGGGCACTAGCGCGGCGGCTGTCGGTGATCGCGGCGGCGGGAAGCGCGTCCGGAGACGGGGCGGGTGAGGAAACCGGCCACGGCCGCGCCGGCCGGCTGCGCGCGCTGGCCGGGGGAGCGGTCCGGCGGATGGGATGAGCTGACCGGCCGGCTGCGCTGCTTACGGCGTCCGCTCCTCGCGGATCGCCCGTTCGAAGGCGGCCAGCATCTCGACCCCCTCGGCACCGAACCGCCGCTCAATGGCCTGCCGCACCGCGGGCTGGGTCACCTTGCGGAACGCCTCCGCCTCGCGCGGGGTCAGCGTGTGGACCTCCATGCGCTGCGCCAGCGGCGGCAGGCCGCGGTCCGAGGATTCGATCAGGCGGCTGAGGCCACGGCTGGCGACGACGCCCAGACGGGCGCCGTTCATCACGGCCGCGCGGTCGCTGGGGGCGAGCTCGTCCAGGAACTTGGCGTTCATCACCCAGACATAGGGGAGGAACAGGTGGTTGCTCAGCGTCAGGTGGCGCTGGACCTCGTCGAAGCGGGCGAAGCGGACGATCGGCACCGGATTCATCTGGCCGTCCACCGCGCCGGTGCCCAGCGCGTTGTAGAGGTCCGACCAGGCGACGTTGACCGGCGTGCCGCCCAGGCTGCCGATCATGGTGCGGTGCGTCTCCAGATCCATGGTGCGGATCTTCAGCCCCTTCATGTCCTCCGGCAGGCGGATCGGGCGCTTGGAGTTGGTGATGGTGAACAGCCCGCCCGGATCGCCGAAGCCCAGCACGGCGAGGCCCGCCTTGCGCCGGATCTCCTCGGCCAGCCGGTGGCCGAAGGGGCCGTCGAAGACGTCATAGGCGTTGGCGACCGAGGAATAGGCGAAGGGCAGGTCGATGACCGCCAGCATCGGGTAGAGCGGCGCCACCCCACCGACCGAGGAGATGGCCGACTGGATGGTCCCCTGGCGGACCAGCTTCACCGCGTCGCCATCGCGGCCCATCTGGCCTTCGGGAAAGATCTCCACCCGCACGCGCTTCTCGGTCGCCACCTCGACATGGTTCTTGAAGACGATCGCCATGGCTCCGGCGGTGTTGTCGAAGGCGTCGTTGCGGTTGGGGTGGGCCAGCTTGATGACCGTCTCGGCGGACACCCCGGCGGCGGCGAGCGCCAGCGCCAGTACCGTGCAGGCGGCCATCAGCCGCGCCGTCCATCTGCTTTTCATCGCGTCCTCTTCCGGCTACTTGGATTTGAAATGCTCGGCGGGGTCCCAGCCGTCGCCGGGCGGGTCGGCGATCAGCCGCTCGCAGCGCGCGATGTAGAGCCGGGCCAGCGCCGCCACCTCCGGCTCGTCGGCCAGCGGCCGCAGCAGGTCCAGCGCTGCCGACCAGCGCCGGCCGCGGTAGAGCGAGACGGCGACGTGCCACTGGTGGCAGAGGTCGTGAGTCTCCGGCGGGCGGGCGAAGGCCGAATGCGGGGCGAGCGCGCCGACCAGCTCGAACAGCTCGATCGGCGCCGACAGGCCCGAGGGCACGGCGAGATCGACGGGTCGGAACAGGAAGCGCCCGCGCACCGCGTGCTCCACCGCCCCGGTGACCAGGATGCTGGTGCCGTAGACCTTGTTCAGCCCCTCGATGCGCGAGGCGAGGTTCACGTGGGAGCCCAGCGCCGTGTACTGCATGCGGTCGGAGGAACCGACGTTGCCCACCACCACCTCGCCCAGATGCAGGCCGAACCGGGTCGGCATCGGCGGCATGCCGGCGGCGAGGCAGGCGTCGTTGATGGCGCGGTTGACCGACAGGCAGCCGAGAGCGGCGAGGCAGGCGTGCTCCGCATGGTCCGGGTCGGGGCGCGGGGCGTTCCAGAAGGCCATGATGGCGTCGCCGATGAACTTGTCCACCGTGCCGCCATGACCGTGGATGCAGGCGGTCATCCGTTCGAAATAGGTGGTCAGCCGGTCCAGGACCTGCTGCGGCGGCATGGCTTCGCTGGTCGCGGTGAAGCCGGCGATGTCGCTGAACAGGATGCTGAGGGGGCGCGTCTCGCCGCCCAGCTCGCCGCCGTCGCCGGTCACGATGATGTCGCGCACCAGCGACTTGGGGACATAGGCGCCGAAGCGGCGCAGCCCGCCCTTCATGGCCTCCACGGCGCCGGCCAGCTCCGCCACCTCCTGCACGCGGGTGCGGACGGCGAAGCGGCCGGTCAGGTCGAAATGGCGGATGCGCTTGGTCTCCGACACGATGTCCTGCATCGGACGGGTCAGCCGGTGCGACAGCCACAGCAGCAGCAGGACCGACACCGCCAGCAGCCCGGCGCCGATCACGACGATGCGGTAGGTGGCGCGGCGCAGCGAGCCGACGAACTCGTCCACCTCCACCGCCACGCCGACGGTCCATCCGCTGCCGATTCCGTCGGCCAGGGTCGCGAATTCGACGATGTAGTCGCGGCCCTGCGGCCCCAGCGGGGCGATGAAGCGGTCGCCGGCCCCGCTGTTGCGGCGCTCCACCGCCTCGGCCAGCACCGGGTCGGGAAAGGATGCGGTGGTGTGAAGCGCCGCCGCCGCGCCGCCGCCGCCGACCAGCAGGTCGGCCCGATTGTGGCAGATCACCCGCCCGTTGCCGTCGATCACGAACACCGCCCCGGACGGTCCGATGCGCAGGGCGTCCAGCCGGGCCGCCAGCCGGTCCAGCGAGACGTCGGCCCCGATGGTGCCGATGGGCACCCCGTCGTCGGTGGCCATCCGGTAGGAGACGGTGACCACCGGGCGCCCGGTCGCCGACAGGACGAAGGCGTCGGACATCACCGCCGACCCGGCCTTTTGCGCTGCCACGTACCAGGGGGCGGCGCGCGGGTCCTCCGTCGCCTCCACCCGCTCCACACCGGTGACCTGCCCCCAGGAGCGCAGATAGAAATAGGAGTCGGCGAACCGGCCCGAACTGGAATCCTGCATGCGCAGGGCGAGCGCGCTGCCCGGCGGCGGGGTGGCGGGGCCGAAACGCCCGCCGTCGGGGGCCAGCCGGGCCATCTGGAAGAAGGCGCCGTCGCCGGCGAAGCCGACATAGAGCGAGGCGAGCTGTGGCAGGGTGGCCAGGGCGTCGGAGAAGTAGCGCAGCGATTCGATGCGGCGCAGCCCGTTCCGGTCGATCCGCCCGAACCCGGCCATCGCCTCGGCGACGCGGGCCACCGGGCTGACCAGCCCGTTCAGGTCGTTGGTGACGCTCTGGGTGGTGCGCGCGATCGACTGGGACGCCACCTCCAGCGCGGTGCGGGAGTTCTCATGATAGAGGTAGCTGAGCATCACCGCGATCAGCGGCACCGTCGTCAGCAGAAAGGCCAGCGCGATTCCCACGCGCAGGCGTATCCGGTACGGCGTTTGGGACATCGGGCGGTCTCCGGAGGGCCAAAGGAGCGGTGACAAGGGGAGCCTCAGCCGCCGGCCGGGGCGGACAGGTCGCGGACGAAGAGAAGGCGGTCGTGGCCGTCGTGCTTGGGCTTGCGCGCGAAGACATGCATGCCGACCGACAGCATTCCGCGCACGCTGGCAGTGTTCTCGGGCCGGACGGTGGCGAACCAGTAGCGGTGCCGGTCCGGCGGCAGCACCCCTTGGGCGGCGGTTTCGATCAGGCGCCGGTGCAGACCCTGTCCGCGCCGGTCCGGGTGCACGAGGATGCCGGTGAAGTGCAGCGCCCGGTGGAGGTCCCCGTCGGGAAGGCCGTAGTCGCGGCCCAGATTGTGGGCGGCCCGACCGGGAAACTGCACGGCGAGGAAGGCGGCGAGCGCGCTGTCGGTCAGCGCGCCGAGCACCGCTCCATGGCCCCTGTGCGGCCCGGCCAGCATCTCTAACAGTTCAGCCTCGCCAAGCGGGTGCATCAGCGGGCCGCAGGCCTCCCGCTGCAGCGCCAGGACGGCGCCCAGCGCGTCCGGCGCCAGCAGGGCGAAGCGCAGGCCGGTCATTGCCGGCCCTTCGTCCGCTGGCGCGCCGTGCGGTGCGGGACGGTCCGCC
Source organism: Azospirillum brasilense (assembly GCF_022023855.1). NCBI lineage: Bacteria > Pseudomonadati > Pseudomonadota > Alphaproteobacteria > Rhodospirillales > Azospirillaceae > Azospirillum > Azospirillum brasilense. Next base: position 654,835 of record NZ_CP059452.1, on the reverse strand, counting down.
GCCACGTCAGCAGGGCGAAGAGCAGCAGGCTGCCGGCCAGAAGCCCGCCGATCACGCCCACCCCCTCCGGGCCGGCGCCCAGCGGGACGGCGGCGGCCAGCGTGCCGAACAGCAACGGCCCGGCGGCCTGTCCCAGCTTGCGGGTGTTGACGTGCAGGGCGAGCACGGAATCGCGGCGCCGCGCCTCGCGCGCCGCCAGCAGCTCGACATGGCGCATCTGGGCGGACAGGCCGAAGCTCTCCGCCAAGCCGATCGCGAACACGGTGGCGAAGGCCGTCCACAGCGACGCCTGGAGACCGAACAGCGCCAGCGCCCCGGCGATCATCGCCGCCGACAGCAGCGTCACCCCCGGAATCGGCAGGCGCCGCGCCGCCATCCGGGTCAGCAGCGGCCCGGCCAGAACGACGCACAGGCCGTGCAGCAGGTAGGCGCGGCCCACCGTCGCCGACGACAGGCCGAGATCCGCGATGAACAGCGGCAGATAGAAGGGCAGGAACATCGCCGCCACCGCGGTGGGCAGGGAGATCAGCGCCAGGAACAGCGGCACCTTGATACGCCGTCGCCGCGGGTGGACCGTCGCGCTGCCGGGCGAGGGAACGGCCGCGGGCGCGCAGTGCGCGTCCGGCGGGACGGTTCCGGGCAGGCGGGGAATGCCGAAAGCGGTGTAGAATAGCCCTGCCAACGGGATCAGAGCGCCTGCGGCGAACACCGTCACCGCTCCGTAGGTGGTGGAGAGCAGGGCGCCCGAAACGGCCCCGCAATTCACCCCGGCGTACATGCCGGCAAACAGGCCGGGTTGCAGAGCGGAACCATCCGAAACCCCGCGCAGCCGCCCGATCAGGGCGTTCGCGGCGATGAGCCCGGCCATGCTGCCCGCCCCGCTCAGCCCGCGGGCCAGGATGAACAGAATCGGGTCGGCGGTCATCACCGCCACGGCGGCCAGCGCCATTCCCGCCCCCGCAGCGGCGAAGCCGGTCAGTGAGACCGCCCGCCAGCCGAGACGCCCGGTCAGCCGTCCGGCGGCCAGCGCCGCGGCGACCCCGCACAGCATCTCCGCCGTCAGCGGCGCCGCGGCGATCTGGGACGGTGACAGAAAGGGAAAGGGCTCCCTACCGAAGCTGGTCATCAGCAGCGGGACGAAGGACACCGGCAGAAAGGCGCCCAAATACATCAGAAAGGCCGAAAAGCGGATGAAGCCGGCGAAATCGCCGGTCTCACCCGCCGCGGCGCGCCCGTCGCCCGAACGATGGACCATCCGCGTCCGCCCGCCGAGCGCACGATCCATCTCGAACATGAACAGCAGCGAGGTGACGAGGATGGTCGCCATGTCCAGCCCGAACTCGGTCAGTTGGGCGGCAACCCGGTCGCCGTCCACCACGGCCACCAGCTCGCGCGACTCGCCGCCGCGGTCCTGGGCGAGCGGCCAGCGCAGCGTCACGTCCGGCATGTCCGACAGGAAGGGAACGCCGGTCACCATGTGACGGCCATCGTGCGCCGGCGGGCTTGCGCCGGGCACGGCCAGTTCGATGGATTGCAGGGTGGGCATGCTGGCGCGGATGCGCTCGAAATAGCCGTCCACCCCGGCCAGCGCCCCATAGTCCAGCCCGCGCCGGACCACCAACTCGACGTCGTTGCGGATCATCCGCGCGACGATCTGGGTCGCCTGTTCGGCGGCCTCCAGATGGGCGGTGGAAATCAGCGTGTAGCATTCCGCCGCCGCCGCGGTCTGGGCGGCCAGCATCGCGCCGAGAGCCAGCAGCCGACGCAGGCGTTCCAGCCGGACCCGGCGGCCCTCCGACGCGCGGCGCAGACCGAAGGCCATGGCAAGGCCCGTCAGGCCGAGGAAGCCGACCGTCCCCAGCCCCGTCCACAGCAGTTGCGGCAGGGTGCTGTCGCGGAATTCCTCCACCCGGTCGTCGACCCTGGCGCTGTCGGACTGGATGATCAGGAAACCGGCGGGGGCGTCCGCCGTCCGTCCGTCCCGCTCGGCCTCGCCGGGATTGCGGATCGGCAGATAGAGGAAGTAGGCCCCGCGGTCGGCGTCGTGCCGGAACCAGTGGGGCCGCCGCTCCAACTCGGCGCGGGCGCCGCGCAGGGTGGCCTCCGCCATCGGCTCTACGGGCCGTCCCCTGGCGGTGGCGACGATGCGCCCGTCCGTCACCGCCACCCCTATCCCCCGCGCCCAGGGCAGATTGGCGGCGAGCTGGTCGAGGATCGCCTCCAGCCCGTAGAAGTCGTCCAACGGCTTGCCGTAGCCCAGCGCGTCCTGGACGTTCTCCACGGTCTTGCCGCCGACCACCGCAAAGGCGGCCATCAGCGTGCCCGCGTGGTTCTGGCGGAAGGAGCCGAGATTGATGCTCAGGCTGAAGGCCAGAGTCACTCCCACCAGAACCACGGACACCAGAAAGGCGCGGAGGGGGCCGGAGCGGCCGGACGGGGCGCCGGGTGAGGCCATGGCTAGAGCACTCCGTGCAGTGAATCCGCCGCCAGCAGCGCCGGAAAGGGGATGCGGTAGCCGATGGCCGCCGCGGTCGCCGCATTCCAGGCGATGGAGGGCGTGTCGAAATAGACCTGCGGCAGGTGGCGCAGCGGCTCGCCGGCCATGACGCGGGCGAGGGTGGCGGCGCCGAAATGGCCGATGCCCGCCATGTCGGCGCGGGCGATGCTCATCAGCGCGCCGCGCTCCACCTCCTCGGGGCCGAGCTGCGAGAAGGTCGGGATGCGCTGTTTCAGAAAGGGCCGGGCCAGCGAGGTGAAACGGTCCAGCGGCCAGCGCCCGTAGGTGATGTAGACGGCATCCGCGTCGCGCGACAGCCCGTCCCAGGCAGCGGTCAGATCGACCTCGTAGCGGTATTGGTCGAGGTGGTCGATCGGCGCGCGGACGTGCCGCCGCACCAGCGCGAAGCCGAGCCGCTCGGCCGACGCCTCGATGTCGGGCAGCGAGGCGATGGCCCGCCCCGTCGGGCTGTCGTCGTAGGCGATGCCCAGACGCTGGAACCGGAAGGTCCTGTGGAAAATGGCCAGCTGGCGCTGGAACCGCCGCGGGTCGAGATGCGCCCACACATGGTCGCGCCCGGTGTCGGCCTCCGACGCGACGATCCCGGCGGCGACCGGGTTGGTGCAGGAGAAGGTGAGGACCGGCACCCGGTGGGCGTCGGTCGCCAGGGCGACGCCGGCGACCGTTCCCATGACGATCATCAGGTCGATGTCGCCCGGATCCTGCAGACGTCTCACCAGCGTGGCGGCACCGTCGGGCGTCAGGTTGGTGGTGTGGGCATCGGCGACGAAGTCGAGAACCGGGCTGCCGGCACGGGCGGCCAGCCAGGACCACAGGGTGGCGGTGTCGGTCTGCCCCGGACGGTAGGGCATGCCGCTCAGGCCGCCGGTCCAGCCCATCCGCTCCAACTCGCCGAGGATGGCGGCGAGCGTCGCGGCGTAATTGCCGTAGGGCATGGATTCCGCGTAGCCGACACGCCAGCGCCGCGGCACGTCCCGGACCGACGGGAGCGGGCGGGGGGCGGCCGGGACCGCCGGCGACGGGCAGAGGGCGCCGAGGCTGGCGGCAGCGGCGCCGGCCATCCAGCCGCGGCGGGTGATCGCCGCGGCTCCGGTTTTGTCCGCAAGGGCTCGATAGTCGAACGGCGGGGCGGCGGGGCTCATTCCGTTTGGTCCTCCCTTGCGGCGCTCGACCGGTAGCGACGGACGACCCGCGGCCCGAGAAGCGGGATTGCGCTGGGGCGCAGCCCGGACCGTGCCGCGATGTCCTCCACGGTGATCCGGTGATCGCCCTGCCGCCCGATCAGGACCGCCTCGTCGCCCGGCTGGACGCCGGGGACGTCCGTAAGGTCGGCCAGCAGGCTGCTCATGAAGGGGCGGCCCAGGACCGGCGCCGGGCATCCGCGGATCAACAGGACCCCGCCGGCCAGCCGGTGCAGGTGGTGACCGTCGGAGAAGCCGAAGGGCACGACCGCCACCCGCGTGCGCCGGGGCGCCGCGCTGGCGGCGGCGTAATCGGCGACGTCTCCCGGCTCCAGCGCCGTCACACGGGTGACGCGGGCCTTCACGCTCATCACCGGAGCGAGGGAAGCCGATCCCTCTCCACCCACCATGCGGATGCCGAACAGAGCGGCGCCGCAACGCACCGCGGTACAGCCGATGCGCGCCGCGGCGTCGGTTAGGAGGGGTCGGTCGAGAGCCGGGCTGCTGAGCGCGTGGATCAGCGGCGGAAGCAGGCCGGTGGACCGTGCCGTGTCGATCGCCTCGCCGAACCGCTCCAACTCCGCCACGCCGCCATCCTCATAGGGGCCGTAGGCGCCGGACAGGTGGGTGTAGAGTCCCTCCAGCCGCAGAGCCGGCGCTGCGGCGACCGCAGTCAGCACATCGGGCAGGTCCGTCCGTGGCGCGCCGAAGCCGGCGAAGCCGATGTTCACCCGGACATGCACGTCGACCGTCCGGCCGGCGCGGTTGGCGGCGGTGGCGAGCGCCCGCGCCTCCGCCGCGCTGGTAACGGTGGCGCCCAGCCGGTGCAGGGCGGGCAACCGAAGCTGGCTTTGCAGCGGCGGGTCGATGACGAGGATAGGGGCCGTGACCCCGGCCCGCCGCAGGGTGATGCCCTCGCCCATGTCGGCCACCACCAGCCCGTCGATCCCGAACCGCTGGAGCGCTCGCCCGACCGGTCCGGCGCCGTGGCCGTAGGCGTCCGCCTTCACCACGCCGAAGACGGCTTGGCCGGGAGGAAGGCCGCGGCGCAACCGTTCCAGATTCCGGCCGAGGCCGTGCAGATCGATGTCCGCCCAGGCGGTGGTGCTGCCCCGCCGGCCCGTCCGCGTTCCCGTCATGCAAGGAACTTCGCGCTGATGTCGGTCGAGGATTCCCTGCCGATCTTGTCGAAGTGCTGATCCAGGAACTCATCGGCCTTATGGCGGCCCGTTTCGAACATGTACATCAGAAAGTCCCAGTCGGCGTTCAGCTTGCTGGTGACGCCCAGCTTCTCCACGACCTCTTCGGCGTCGACGGTGTGGATGTGCATCTTCTTGTGCTTCTCCGGGCTGAGTTCGCCGGAGTCGATCAGCTTGGAGACGAAGTCGACGACACGCAGCTCGCGCATCATGCTGGAGTTGAAGCTGAGCGTGTTGACGCGGTCCATGATCTCGCGGGCGGTGCGCGGCGGCACCGGCACGCGGACCGGGTTGATCTGGACGATCAGGATGTCGCGGCTGTCGCACTGGTCGATCAGCGGGAACAGCGGCGGGTTGCCGGAATAGCCGCCGTCCCAGTAGAAGGCGTTGCCGACCTGCACCGCCTGGAACAGAAAGGGCAGGCAGGCCGAGGCGAGGACCGCGTCCACCGAGATGTCCTTCGGACCGAACACCTTCAGCCGGCCGGCGCAGACGTCGGTCGCCGCGATGAAGGTCTTGCAGGCCGGCGCCTTGCGCAGCCGTTTGAAATCCACCACGTCCGACAGCACGTCGCGCAGCGGGTTCATGTTCATCGGGTTCAACTCGTACGGCGACATCATGCGCGACAGCGCGTCGAACATCTGCCAGAGCGGGGAGAAGTCCATGTTCCCCTTGCTGAACATCTTGTCGAACGGGGTCGGCTGGAGCGGCCCCTTCTTTGCCTCGTCGGAGATGCGGCGCCAGAATTCGCGCAGCTTGCTCCGCGCGCCCTCAGGACCGCCGATGGTCAGGCCATAGGCGGTGACGGCGCAGTTCATGGCGCCGGCGCTGGTCCCGACGATGCCGTCGATGGTCAGGCGCCCGTCCTCCAGGATGCGGTCGATCACCCCCCAGGTGAAGGAACCGTGGGCGCCACCCCCCTGGAGCGCGAGGTTGATCGGCTTGGCGCCCTTCCGGTTGGCGGGTTGGACGGCGGGGGCGGGCATGGTCTGGTCGGGCATGAATGGCTCCGGTCGTTGGCGTCCTGATGAGGACGGCGGAATGGGACGGGTCGTGCTCGGGTGTGCGGCGCTGGTCAAAGCGCCGGTTTCATCACCTTGGGAGGGGCCTTGGGCGGGCGTGTTCTGGTCAGCACCCCGTGCTTGGTGGCGCGCCGCGCCTGCGGGGTGTCGGGCGGCGGTTTCGCCAGCAGGTCGCGGTGATCGGGAACGGCGCTGCGCAGATAGCTGCGGATCTGCTGGATCCACTTGCGCGCCAGCTCTTCGGAGATGGACAGCTCCGCCGCGATGTCCGCGTAGGGCTGTTCCTCAATGAAGCGCATGCGGGCGGCTTGGCGCATCCGCTCGTCCCGGATGCCGTCGAGCGACTCCAGGACCTTGACGAGCAGGGCACGGTCGGCGTTGGTGCGTTCCGGGTCCATGGCGTCCCGCCCGCTGGACCCGTCGGCGATGGAGGCGATCTCGACGAGGGAGCCGACCAGGACGGGATGGCGCTGGTGGGCGCGGTGCCGGTCGATGAAATGGTTGATGGCGGTGCGCCGCAACCAAGTGCGCGTGTTGAGGATGGAGCGCGCGTAGAGGGGCAGGACATCCGACAGGCTGAGGCACAGCCCGCTCAGGCAGTCGTGGATTTCCTGTCGGTTTCCTTTGCACAACCTTTGATATGTCCAGAACAGGTCGGTGTAATGGCGGCACCAGAAGACCCAGAAGGCGGTCTGGTCCCCGGTCGCGATGCGTTCCAAAAGGCCGGAATCGTCCAATTCGTGGAGATCCTCCCCGGTGTGGGAGAGAAGCCGCGGCGATCCGGCCATGGACAGGGAGGGCCAGGGGCGTTTCGGTTCCCGCCGCCGATCCAACGCTGTTCCGGTGGGGGTATCCCCCAAAGGTTGCGCTCTTTGTTGCATATGACGTCCCTTGCGCGTTTTGCTCAAGGGACGCTCGCCAAGTTCTACGTGTGAACGAACTGGATATACTTTTTTTCGAAATACCTATGTATTTCGGACGAGCTTATCTAAAAAAAAGCCTATCCGACCACAACCGCACTATGTCTTGATAATCAAGACATGGCTATGCACACGCAGGCGGATGCGTCGATTCTATGGGTTCGCAGCGAAGGATCGGGATAGGGGCAGTAACGCCACGCGGCGCCAAGCCGTTCAGGGCTTTAAGGATAAAAGTTTATTAACCAAAGGGATCGAATGCTCGATCGCCGCCCTGACAATGTTTCCAGATTTCTATAATTCAGAGGGGTGATACCGCGGTGTGCGGGGCCATCCGAATCACTTGCCGGATGGCAGGAGTGGAGGGGCTCGAACCCCCAACCCCCGGTTTTGGAGACCGGTGCTCTACCAATTGAGCTACACTCCTGTCGCCGCCTTGCAGCGGGAAGCCGCTTTTAGGCGATTTCAGAGCGGCACACCAGCGGAAAATTGCTGCGATCCACCCCGAAACGCTCTTTCACCACAGACAGGACGGCGAGCGGACCTGGGGGAAGCACCTCGACCGTGGCCGGACCACCGCCAGCCTTATCATCCCTGAAGTATGGGAAGTGAAAATTTACCAACAGAAGTAAATATTGTCATGAAGCGGAATGGAAAGTCCGGTCTATTTGTAGAACTACGACACATTTGAAAATATCGATGTCAAATTTTAAAGAATGGCGTCGGGGAAGCCATGGTTGGCGTGGGAAGGTTTGGCGTGGGAAGGGTTGGGGTGTGACGCCTCCCGCGTCACGGGCTCGTGAAGCCGTGGCGGAGCAGGATCGCCTGACCGGCTGGGGACAGGATGCTCTGGGCGAGCGCTTCCGACCGCCCGCGGTCCGCGCCGTTCAGGACGGCCAGCCCATAGTCGGCACCCACGGCCATCGCCGCCGGCAGGGCGACGATCCTCAATCCCGGAATCTCCCGGGCCGCGAGCCGCGCGTTGGTCCGGTAGGTCAGGAACAGGTCGGCCTTGCGCCGCTCCATCAGCCAGCCGTAGGGGTCGCGCCCCTCCGGCGGCCCCTCGCTCTCCGGCCCACCGGTGAGCCGCAGCGCCTTCGCGTCCAACGCCGCGAAACTGCCGGGGCGCAGGGCCTCTGCCTTGCGGAAGACCTCCCAGGCGTAGTCGCCGGCGGGATCGGCCTGCGGCGTTGAGGTGCCGAGCCTGATGGAAGGGTCGAGCAGGCGGTCGAGCAGCGTGTCTGCCGTGACCCCCACCTCCGGCTGGGCGATGGCGCAGAGCCGGTTGTGGGCGAATGGGCGAATGGTTGCCGCGCGTCCGACGTCGGCCAGCGCGCGGGGATGGGCCATGTTGGCGGAGGCGAACAGGCCGTTCTCTCCACTTTGCAGCAGCCGTGCCTTCAGCAAACCGGAAGGAGCGAAGACGGGGGCGATCCGGATGCCTTCCCGCGCTTCGAACGCCTGGACCAGTTCGCCCAGCGCGGCCTTCAGGCTACCGGCGGCGAACAGGTGAACCGCACCGTCCCACCGCTCCGCCGTCTTGTTCATGGAGATCCCTGTCCGCACCGCTTGTGTCCAAACGCCTTTTTCTTATGCATAGAGCACGGAGCGGACGTGGAAAAGAGCGAGGACCAATGCTTCCCGTCATGGCACGGCCGCTTCGGACGCGTTCATCCGGAAGCGCCGGACAGGGAGCGCATCGTCTTTCCCACAACTTAAAATACATGTTCGCCGGGCTGCATGCCGCAGCTTTTCCCCGTCAAGGCAACCCGATGCGACAAGTGCGTCGGTCATGAGTCCTTTGGGCTTCGACGCCCTGCCTAGTGAAGCGTGCCGTGAGGGGTGCGCACCCAGCGCCCCCGGTCAGCGCAGTGTTGCGATGCGGTTCGCCAGCCCAGCGCCGCTTATGACAAGGATATGAATGTTACAAATTCCGACAAACTAGGACTAACACCCAATCCGAAATCGTATGATAAAAATAGCTACCTCAGATGGAGATCCGACGGGGTCTTCGTTAATCAAAGGTTAGCAACGACCATCGCGTGAAGGTACCGGTCCAATGAACTCGTCCACCAAAGCCGCCTCCTTCATCTTCATCCCTAACGAAGATGTGGGTAAAAGAAAAGCGTCTTGGTGGGCTTTCTTGGCGGCAAGTGCTATTCTTGCGGGTGCGACAGCGCCCGTGCTCGCGCAACAGCTGCCGGCCCAGCTCCCCTCCGGTGCGGAACCGCGTCCGGAGGCGCCGCGTCCGGTGATGCCGCTGCCCTCGGTGCCGGGCGGCGCGGTGACGGTGCCGAAGGCGCCCGCGGCGGAGGCACCGGCGGGGGCCGAGAATTACCGTCTTACGTTGCGGAGTGTCTCCATCGAAGGCGCCACCGCCTACAGCCAGGACAGCCTCAAGACCGCTTACCAAGATATGCTGGGCCGCGAGGTGTCGGTGGCGGACCTGTTCAAGATCGCCAATGACATCGAGTTCCGCTACCGCAACGACGGCTTCATCACCAGCCGGGTCATCGTTCCCGCCCAGACGATCGAGGACGGCACCTTCCGCCTCCAAGTGGTCGAGGGCTTCGTGTCCGACATCACTTATCCCGACGACATCGGCCCGGCGCTGGCTGCGGTCAAGCGGCTGGTGGAGCCGCTCCGCGGCGTCAAGCCGATCAACGTCGCCGAGGTCGAGCGCCGTCTTCTCCTGGCGAACGACCTCGCCGGCCTGAGCGTGCGCGCCAGCCTGGAGCCGTCGCCGGACACGCTCGGCGCCTCGGTGGTGGTGGTGAAGACGGACCGCAAGGCGGTGGACGCCCTGGTGTCGTTCAGCAACCGCAACACGCCCTATCTCGGCACCGCCCAGACGACCGCGACGGCGGCGCTGAACTCCTTCGGGCCGAACGCCGACACGGTGAACCTCAGCGGGCGCGTGTCCTCTCCGGCGTCGCGGGCTTGGTCGGTCGGCGCCGGCTACCAGGCGCTGGTGACCGGCGACGGGCTGACCTTCTCGGCCACCGGCTCCTATTCCAAGTCGCGGCCCGGACTGACGCTGGACCCGCTGGACGTGGAAAGCTGGGTGGCCGCGGGTGTGGGCACGCTCAGCTATCCGGTGATCCGCTCGCGCCTGGAGAACCTCCGCGCCGTCGGCGAGTTCGAATACCGCGACGTGAACACCGACATTTCCGGCGACCGTTTCAACCGCGACCGCCTGCGCATCCTGCGCGGCGGTTTCAGCTACGACCGGACCGACGGTTGGGACGGCATCACCGCGGTGCGCGGCCTCGTGCACCAGGGTCTGGACATCCTCGACGCGACGAAGCTTGGCTCGGCCTACGCATCGCGCGAGCGCGGGCGCAGCGACTTCACCAAACTCACCGCCGACATCACCCGCGTGCAGCAACTCCCGGCCAACTTCAGCATTTTCGCGACGGCCACCATGCAGGCCGCGGGCACGCCGCTGCTGGCCAGCGAGCAGATCGCGCTGGGCGGCCCGAGCTACGGACGCGCCTTCGACGAGGGCGAGATCTCCGGCGACAGCGGCTGGGCCGGGTCGCTGGAGCTGCGCTACACGCCGGTGGTCCCGGAGAACGCTTTCGCGCAAGCCGTCCAGATCTATGGCTTCGTCGACGGCGGCGAGGTGTGGAACCGCTCCAGCCTGGAGCAGAACAGCCGGAATTCGCTGGTCTCCGTGGGCGGCGGTGTGCGCGCCAGCCTCGTGGAACGGCTTTTCGCGACGCTTGAGATCGACAAGCCGCTGACCCGCCGCGTCGCGACCGAGGGCGACAAGGACATGCGGGTCTTCTTCAACATCACTGCGCAATACTGATAGGGCCGGGGGAAACAGGATATGGGCAAGGGCAACGTCACCACCACCTCCGGCTTCACCGAGCTTCCCGGCGCGCGCCGCCACCGCCAGACGCTGCGCCAGCGGCTGCTGCTGTCGTCCGCGACGGAGGCGCCCCAGCGCGGCGGCGGCACCCGGCGCCAGCGCCGCGCGGCGAAGGCGCAAGGGGGCATCGACTTCGCGCGGCTGGCGCTGCGCAGCGTGATCGGCGTGGCGCTGTCCACCCTGTTCGCGGGTGCGGCCTACGCCAACCCGCTGGAAGGCACCGTCACCGCGGGCGCGGCGACCATCCAGTCGGCGACCCCGAAGTCGATGGAGATCCTGCAGTCCACCGACAAGGCCATCATCAACTGGAAGTCCTTCAGCATCGACGCCGGTGAGAAGGTCACCTTCCAGCAGCCCTCGGCCTCCAGCGTCACGCTGAACCGGGTCACCGGCAACGACCCGTCCAAGATCATGGGCAGCCTGTCGGCCAATGGCACGGTCATGCTGGTCAACCCCAACGGCGTGGTGATCGGCGCCGGGGCGAAGGTGGACGTCGGTGGGCTGGTGGCGACCACCGCCAACATCTCCGACGCCAACTTCATGGCGGGCAAGTACCAGTTCGACCAAGCCTCCACCAAGCCGAACGCCATGGTGGTGAACGAGGGCGACATCACCGTCAAGGACAGCGGCCTGGCCGCCCTCGTGGCCCCGCACGTCCGCAACTCCGGAGTCATCCGGGCGAAGCTGGGCAAGGTGGCGCTGGGCGGTGCCGAGACCTTCACGCTCGATTTCCACGGCGACGGGCTGATCAGCTTCGACGCCAGCTCCGCCGTGAAGACGGTGGCGAAGGACGCGGACGGCAAGCCGGTCGCGGCGCTGGTCGTCAATTCCGGCGAGATCGCCGCGGAGGGCGGCAGCGTCACCCTGTCGGCGCGCGCCGTGAAGGGCGTGATCGACAACGTCATCAACACCGACGGCGTCATCAAGGCCACCTCGGTCGGCAGCGCCAACGGCAAGATCGTCCTGTCGGGCGGCGACACCGGCAAGGTCACCATCGGCGGCACCGTCGACGCCAGCGGGCGCGGGGAGGGGCAGACCGGCGGCACCGTCGTCGCCACCGGCGCCGAGATCGCCGTGAAGAAGAACGCCCGCGTCGACGCCTCCGGCAGCAAGGGCGGCGGCGAGGTCGCCATCGGCAGCAAGACGGGCCGTTCCGGCACTTGGTCGGACAAGGTGACGGTCGAGGCCGGCGCCACCCTGTCCGCCGACGCCGTGAAGTCCGGCAAGGGCGGCAGCGTGACGGTGCTGTCGCAGAAAAGCACGAAGCACGCCGGTAAGATCTCCGCCCGCGGCGGTGCCGAGGGCGGCGACGGCGGCTTCGCCGAGGTGTCCAGCCATAAGGACATCACGCTGACCGGCAGCGTCGACCTGACCGCGCCCAAGGGCGCGGCGGGCACCTTCCTGCTCGATCCGGAAAGCCTGCGCATCGTCAGCTCCGCCGGGGGCAGCCAGGACGGCGCTGCGGCGGACGGCACGATCGGCGTCAACGACCCCAACCTGGGCAGCGGCGACGCCGTCAACACGGTGTCGAAGCAGGTGCTGGAGAGCATCGCCGGCAACGCGAACATCGTGCTGGAAGCGTCGGGCCTCATCACGGTGGAGACCAGCCTCGATCTCCAGACCACGGCGGGCCACAGCTTCACCCTGCGGTCGCTGACCACCAGCGGCATCGCCTTCACCGACGCCAGCTACGAGATCCGCACCAACGGCGGCGACATCGTGCTGGAAGCCAACGGCATGGCCAGCAACCTGACCAACATCGGGAAGCTGACGACCCGCGGCGGCGCGGTGCGGCTGACGGCCACCAACAACGTCCAGCTTGCCAACCTGATCGACACTACGCCGGTTTCGGGCAGCGCCGGGGCGGTCTCCGTCAGCGCCCAGGGCGGGTCGCTGACCGCGTTGGACGCCGGCCGGATCGTCGGCGGCCCGATCTCCCTGACCGCCGGCGGCGCCATCGGCGCCAGCGGAGCGGCGGTGTCGACCAGCAGCACCCAGCTCTCCCTGGTCACCGGCGGCAACCTGTTCGTCACCAACGACCGGACACTGACCGATCTCTCCGTCACCAGCACGCACCGGACGGTCGGGGCCGACAGCCAGTTCTTCCTGGCCTCCACGGGCCTGATCTTCACCATCACCGATTCGTCCGGCGGCACCGCGCTCGACACGATCAGCCAAGTCGGGGGCCTGAACAGCTTCGCCTTCCGCGGTGATCGCAACATCCAGGTCGGTACGGTCAGCGCCGGAACGGGGTCCGTCGCGCTGACCAGCACCGCCGGCAACATCACCGGCACGGGCGCGAGCCTGCTGACCGGCGGTGCGCTGACGCTGACCGCCAAAGGTTCGTCGGGCAGCAACGGTGCCATCGGCACGTCGTCGCAGGCGCTGAACACCGCCGGCGCCAGCCTGACGGCCACGGCCGGCAGCGGCGGCATCAACCTGTCGAACACTGGCGCGCTGGCCCTGGCCAACCTGAGCAGCGGCGGCGCCACCACCGTCGCCGCGACCGGCAACCTGACGGTCGGCGCGGTGGCCAGCGCCAGCAACACGCTGACCCTGACCAGCAGCGGCGGCAGCATCCTGAACGACGCCGACGCCTCGACCACCATCAGTTCCTACAGCCTGGTCCTGAACGCTGCCGGCAGCATCGGCACCAGCGGCACGGCCCTGACCGCCAGCTCCTACAACATCGACGCCACCTCCGGCGCGGGCGGGGTGTTCCTGACGACGTCGGGCTCGGCGGTGCTGGGTTCCATCGTCTCGACCAACGGCGACGTTGCGATCACCACCGGCGGCACGACCACCATCGGGACGATCACCAGCGCCAACGGAACCAGCAGCATCTCCGTCACGGCGAACGGCACGGTGTCCGACATCACCGCGACCATGGTCAATGCCGGGGCCAACGGCAACGTCACCCTGACGACCGCCAACGGCAGCATCTCCGGCCTGTCCGGCACGATCACCGGCGACAACGTCACGCTCGCCGCCGGAGGCAGCACCTCCACCGTGACGGTGAACACCGCGGCGAAGCGGCTGACGGTCACCAACAACGCGGGCAACGTCACGGTCTCCCAGACCGGCGCCGTGACCGTGGACAACATCACCTCCACCGGCTCGTCGATCTCGCTCACCGTGAACGGCGGCGCCGCCACGCTGGGGACGATCAAGACGACCACCGGCTCGATCTCCGTGACGGCGACCGGCGGAGCGATCCTGGGCAAGGACGCCAACAACCGGCTGTCCGCCAACGCCATCAGCCTGAGCACGGGCGGCGCCATCGGGAGCTCCGGAACCCATCTGCGCACCTCCACGGGGTCGCTGACGCTGAGCAACGTCGGGGATCTGTATCTCGACAACAGCGGCGTGATCCTGACCAGCCTGTCGATCACCAACCGCCATGTCGGTGGGGCCGCCAACGCGCTGGAACTCACCTCCGAATACTTCAACTTTGTGGTCGGCGACAACGGCACCGCGACCATTCTGGAAGCGATCGGCAGCCCGAAGCTCTCCACCCTCAACTTCAACAGCGACATCGACCTGATCGTCGGCGATCTGGCCACGGTGGGAACGGGCGGCACGGTCACGCTGACTTCCACCACCGGCAGCATCCGCGACGACGGCAGCCTGAACACGCGGATCAACGCCGACACCGTGACGCTGAGCGCCGCGGCGGGCAGCCTGGGCGACGCCTCCGCTCCGCTGGCGCTCAACGCCACGAAGCTGACGCTGACCACCGGCGGCAACCTGCACGTCACCAACCTGTCCGACATGGCGACGCTGAGCGTCACCAGCACGCATGCGGACACGACGGTGGTGAACAGCTACTCGATCACCGCGCCGAACTTCGCCTTCGACCTGACCGACGACGCCACCAACGGCTACCTGCTGCGCACGCTGGTCGACACCACCGGCCAGATATTCTCCTTCAAGGGCGACCGCGACATCCGGCTGGGCCGGGTCGATCTGACCTACAAGAACGGCGTCCTTCCCGACAACGGGACGCCCTCGCCCAGCGAAACCTACAGCATCTTCAACGCCGAGACGACGAACGGCTCCATCCTGGACGACGGGTCGAAGACCACGGTGGTGCTGGCCGGTTCGGTCAACCTGAAGGCCAGCAAGGCGATCGGCAGCGGCTCGGGCACCGAATATCTGGACATCGTCACCCCGGTCCTCAACGCCAGGGCGTCAGACGGCGGCATCTACATCACCCTGCCGACCTCGACGGGCGTCAACAACCAGAAGAATCTCGTCACGCTGGGCGGCAGCTTCTTCAGCGCCGCCAACAACCCCATTGTGGTAACGGCGACGTGGGGCGACATCGCCTTCGGCTCCAGTTTCTCGTCCAGCGCCAGCAGCGACATCACGGTGAAGGCGACCCACGGGTCGATCCTGAACCCGAACAGCGCCGGCTTGCGCGCCAGCTCCACCGGAACGGTGACCCTGACCGCTGGGAAGGACATCGGCTCCGCGTCCAACGCCCTCGTCGTGCAGGGCGGAACCGTGGTTGCCAACGCGGGCGGCTCCATGTGGCTCGGCCTGAGCGGCAGCACGGTCAAGCTGGACAGCCTGACGGCGGGTGGCGACATCAGCGCCGCACAAACCAGTGGCACCCTGACCGTCGGGACGGTCAACGCCACCAACGGCACCGTCGAGTTGAAGGTCAGCAACGGCAGCATCCAGGGCGACGCCGACACCACCACCCTGATTTCCGCGGGCAAGGTGATCCTGAACGCCAGCGGCGGCGTCGGCAGCGTGAACGCGCTGGATTTGGCAACGGCGAACCTGTCGATCACCGCGGGTGGGTCCATCGGCATCGCCGGCACGATGGCGCTGACCGACCTCACCCTGACGCGCGGCTCCTACTCCGGCGGCACCATCGGGATCACCACGGTCAATGGGCAGGTCTTCACCCTGTCGGACAGCTCGTCGCAGTCCACGATCCAGACCGTCACCAGCAGCACGGCGCTGAACTTCGCCTTCAATTCATCGCGCGCGGTCAAGGTCGGCACCGTAAACGTTGGAACGGGCGGAAGCGTCGCCATCGTCTCATCCAATGGCGTCACCAACACCGGCAACGGCAGCAAGATCACCGCCGGCAAGGTGTCGCTTGAGGCGGGAACCTCCTCCTCCATCGGTGATTCGACCCTCTACGGGGCCATCAGCCTCGACACCGGCAACCTGTCGGTGACATCGGGGCGCGACATCTACGTCGACAACAACGGGCGCGCCTTCAACAGCCTGGCGATCACCAGCACGAACGCCACCACGGCCTCCGCGACCAAGAGCACCTTCTCCATCGGCAGCACCGGGTCCCAGATCTACTCGCTGGCCGACAGCGGCACGGCGCATTCGATCGACATCACGGGTGCGGGCAACAGCAACTTCAGCTTCACCGGCAAGAAGCATATCGTGGTTTCCGAGATCGTCGCCGGCGGCGGTTCGGTCAGCCTGACCACCGCAGGCGGCGGGGAGAACTCGACGATCACCATGTCGGGCGGCGGGGCCATCGCGGCGTCCTCCGTCACCCTGTCGGCCAACGGCTCCGGCACCAACGGCGGTTCCATCGGCACCGACACGCGGGCGGTGAAGACCTCCGCCTCGTCGCTGACCCTGGTGAGCAACGGCGACCTCTACATCAACAACAACAACACCGCGCTGACCGCGCTGGACGTCACCGTCACGCACAAGACGTCCACCGGCACGGGGACCTACCAGTTCAACGCCCTCGGCTCCAATCGCAGCTTCACGGTGACGGAAGCCAGCGGCGTCCAGACGCTGGCCCTGTCCACGCCGAGCAACGGCAGCATGGACCTGCGCTACAGCGTGGATCGCGGCATCGTGGCCGGCACCATCGACGCCGGCACCAGCTCCACCGGCTCGGTGGCGCTGATCTCCACCGGGGCGGCTTCGGGCGCGTCCGGTGGTATCTCCGTCAACGGGAACGGGTCCGGCAGGATCACGGCGGGTCAGGTTTCCCTGACTGCCACCGGCACCAACAGCAACGTCGGCGGCGTCAGCGCTGTCCTGACCAGCACGACGAAGTTGGCCATCACGTCGGGCGGCAACGTTTCGGTCAGCAACAACGACACGCTGTCCGAACTGACGCTGGACACCCGGCACCAAAAGTCTGGCGGCTCCACCAATAACTACACCATCACGTCGACCGGCCTGACCGCCACCTTCAGCGACTCCACGCAAACCGGCCTGACGGTGTCGAACGTCACCCAGAGCGGGCTGAAGCTGAACATCAGCAACGACAAGGCCCTGCGGATCGCCAAGATCGACGTCGGGAGCACCGGCACCGTCGATCTGACGGCCAATGCCGGCGATTCCTCTATCGACGCCACGAACAGCAGCGGCACGACCGTCACCGCGGGCAGCCTGACGTTGAAGGCGACCAGCGTCGGGCACACCAGCAGCGGCTCCCGCTTCACCACCCAGGTCGGCACCCTGTCGGCCGATCTGAAGGGATCGCTGACGCTCGGCAACTCCGGCACCCTGACGTTGAAGAATGTGAAGGCCGGTTCATCGGCGGACATTGAGGTGACCAACAACGGGTCGCTCCTCCAATCCGGAACCAAGCCGCTGAGCGCGGACGAGGTGACGCTGACGGTCGAAGGCGGCTCCATCGGGGCGTCCGGCACGCCGCTGCTGACCGAGGCGCGGACCCTCAAGGTGAACGCCGGGCGCAACGTCTATCTGACGAACAGCGCCGACCTGTACGCCTTGAGCCTGGATGTCAAGCACGGCTCGGCCGGCACGCAGAATGTCTACGACATCCGGTCCGAGGGGCTGACCTTCGCGCTGACCGACAGCAACACCGGCAGCCAGTACACCCTGTCCAGCGTCGTGGACAGCAGCGGCCTCGACTTCTCGTTCAAGAGCGACAACAGCGTCGCCCTGGGCACGATCAACGGCGGCCTGTCCCGCAAGGTGTCCATCGAGACCACCGGCACCGGCAAGAATATCCTCAGCACCGGCAGCTCGATGGTGACCGCCGGCACGGTCACCCTCACCTCGACCGGGACCATCGGTCAGGCGGGATCGTCCTCCAACCACATCGCGACGATGGCCGACACGCTGGCGCTGACCACCGCGACCGACGCCTTCGTGGACAACGGCCGGGACCTGACCGCGCTGTCGCTGACCAGCTCGCGGACGACCGGCGCCGGCACCTATCAGATCACCGCGCCGCAGCTCGTCTTCACCATGACGGACGACGGCACCACCTCCACGCTGTCCAATCTGAGCGACACCACCGGCCTCGCCTTCAAGCTGGACACCCAGCACGCGCTGTCCATCGGCACGCTCAACGTGCAGAATTGGGGCACCGTCGACCTGACCAGCGCCGGCGCCATCATGGGCGCCGCGTCGGCGAACGCGGGCAACCCGGCCAACCGCATCACCGCGGGCACCGCGACCCTGAGCGGCGGCGGGGCCATCGGCTCCTCCAACAATAAGATCCATCTGTCGGCGGCGTCCGCGACCTTCAACGTGAAGGGCGACCTCTACGTCGAATCCGACACCCGCATCGGCACGCTCAAGATCAAGAGCGCCTTGTCGACCATCAACGACCGCACCTACAGCCTGACCTCGGTGAACACGGCGGGCGCGGCCATCGCGCTGACCGGCGCCGAGAGCAGCACCCAGGCGGTGCTGGCCTCGCTGACCGACGCCAGCGGCGTGCGCTTCACATTCGACAGCCACCGCAAGTTGGTTGTCGGCGGCCTGGACGTCGGCAAGACCGGCATGATCGACCTGATCGCGTCCCCCGGCATCGTCGGGAACGGCCACTCGGTCCTCAAGATCAACGCCGGCATCGCGAGCTTGACGTCCTCCTCCAACGTGGTTGGTGTGCAAGGGGGTGAATTCATCAGCATCACCACAGGCAACCTGACGGTGAACGCCAACAATGGCGCCGTGATCAACCTGCACGGTTCGACGGTCATCGACTCCATGAGTCTGGGCGGTGCGCTGACCCTGAACAACTCGACCGGCGACATCGCGCTCGGCTCGATCTCGATGGGTGGCGCCAACGCGGTCATCAACAACCAGGGCGGCTCGATCCTCAGCGGCTCGATCGGCGGCAGCAATCTGGTGAACCTGACGGCGACCGGTTCCATCGGCAACGTCTCCGCCATCTCGACGTCGGCCGGTTCCGGCGGCACCACGACGCTGACCGCCAGCGCCGTCGGCAGCATCGCGGTGTCGGAAGGCAAGGCCCTGACCGCCCAGTCGGTGGTGAGCACCGGCGGCGGTGCGATCAAGCTGTCGACCGGTTCGCAGGGGAGCAGCCTTCTGACCGTCGGGACCGTCACCACGACCGGGTCGGTGACGCTGACCAGCAGCGACGGCAACATCCGTGCCAACAGCGGCAATCTGGTGACCGGCGGCAGCGTCGAGCTGTCCGCCACCAAGGGCGGCATCGCCGACACGGGCTCCACGCTGAACGTCGCGACGACCGACCTGACGCTGAAGACGCCCGGCACCTTCACCGTTGCCGACACGCTCGACCTCGCCAAGCTGACCATCGACCGCACGCCCTCCACCGGAACCGCAACCTCCGGCACGATGAGCCTGACGGCGACCAACCTCAGTTGGAACGTCACGGACAGCGGCGGCGTCACCACCTTCACCACCCTGACCGACAGCACCGGCCTGGACTTCACCTTCAAGGCTCCGGGGGCGATCGCCATCGGCACGGTGACGACGGGCGCTTCCAGCACGGTCAGCCTGACGGCGACGGGCAACAGCTCGACCGCCGGCAGCATCACGGCGGTGAACAACAGCTCCATCATCACCGCCGGCTCCCTGAAGCTGGACGCCCAGAAGAAGACCAACGAGCAGACCAACAGCAGTTCCATCGGCACCAGCGCAACGGCGCTGGGCATGAACGTGTCCAGCCTGACCGCCAGCAGCGGCACCGGCGGGCTGTTCGTCAAGAACGCGGCGGGGCTGAACCTCAGCTCGATCACCACGGGCGGCGCCCTGACGGTGATCGCGGCGACCGGCGACCTGACCGTCTCCAACCTCTCCTACGACAGCAGCAAGGCGCTGACCCTGACGGCGACGGCCGGCCGGATCCTCAACGGCGGCACCAGCCTGAGCCTCGGCACCGGCAGCGCCACGCTGACGGCGGGGACCGGCATCGGGACGGCGGACTCGGCGTTCAAGGTCACGACGTCCAGCACCGGGGCGCTGACCACCAACGTCACGGGCGCGGGCGGCGTCTACCTCGACATTGCCGGGTCTCTGACGGGTGGGCTGACGGCTGCCGTCCAGAACGGCCCGGTGGTGGTGTCGGGCAGCGGCAACATCACGCTGACCAACGTCGCCATCGCCACCGACGTGGCGGGCAACAGCATCACCGTGACCTCGACCGGCGGATCCATCACCGCCGGGACGGTGACGGCGGGGGCCAACAACGGCTCGGTCACGCTGAGCGCCACCGGCAACGGCGGCAAGATCCTGGCCGCCAACGGCGGCTCCGCGGTCACGGCCAAGACCGTGGCGCTGAACGGCGCCGGCGGCATCGGCACCTCCTCCGCCCGTGTCGGCGTGGGCGGGGCCCAGGTGCAGGTGAACGGCGGGTCGGGCGACATCTATCTGGGCACGACCGGCGCCACCGCGCTGGCCTACGCCGCGACGACCGGCGGCAAGATCGACGTGCAGGCCGGCGACCGCCTCCAGGTGGTCAGCGCCAGCACCGGCGGTGGGGCGATCACCATCTCCTCCACCGCGGTAGACGCCGACATCATCGCCGGCAGCATCAACGCCGGCAGCGGTGCGGTCATTCTCAGCTCCAGCGGCGGCGGCGTCTATGACGACGGCCTCGCCGAGACGCGGATCGTCGGCGGTTCGGTCTCGCTGACCGGCGGGAAGGGCATCGGCACCTCCAGCCGGTCGGTCCAGACCACCACTCCCGGCCTGACCATGGCGAGCGCCAACGGCAGCGTCTACGTGACCGACGGCACCGCCGCCGGCGTTGCCGTCGCCTCGGCCACCGCCTCCAACGGCTCGGTCACCATCGCGTCGGCCGGCACGATGACGGTCCAGTCGGTGTCGGCCAACACCACCAGCGGAGCGGTCGCGCTGACCGCCGCCGGCTCCATCCTGGGCAGCGGCAACGGCACCCATGTGACCGGCCATTCGGCCAGCCTGACCGCCACCGGCGGCAGCATCGGCACCGTCACCGACGCCGCCACCGGCGCCGGCACGCCGATCAAGATGAACGTGTCGAGCCTGACCGGCCTGACCGCCAACGGCACCACACCGGTCATCTCGGTCGACAACATCAACAGCGCCGCGCTGTCGCTGGGCAACAACCTCGTCACCCTGGGGGCGGGCGGGTCCGCCTACATCCGCACGGCGGGCAATCTGGACGCCAGCGCCGGCCTGTCGATGACCAGCGGCAACCTGCTGCTGCAGTCCGGCGGGGTGCTGACCCTGCCGACCGCGGCGATCAACCTCGGCACGGGCGCGCTGACCTTGAAGGGCGCCACCGACGTGGTGGCCGCGGGCGCCTCGCCGCGCTCGCTGTCGATCACCGCGGGTTCGCTGACCTTCGCCAGCGGTTCCAACGGCGGCAACACCACCCTCAACACCACGGTCGGCACCATCGACGCCAGCCTGACCGGCTCCGGCAAGAATCTGACCGTCAACAACACCGGCACGCTGACGGCGGCGACCCTCGGCGCCAACGGCACCGTCACCGCCACCAGCAGCACCGGCATGACGGCGACCTCGGTGACCGGCGTCGGCACGGTCAGCCTGACCGCGACGACGGGCGACCTGACGGTCGGCACGGTCAACGCCGGGGGGAACGGCGTCATCAACCTGTCGGCGGCGGGCGGCAGCCTGCTGACCGGCAACGGCACCAGCCTGACCGGCGGCACGCTGAACCTGACCTCCAACACCGGGATCGGGACCAGCAGCGCCGCCTTCACCAGCAGCATCGCCAACATCTCGGCGATGGTGACCGGGACGGGCGGAATTTATCTGGCCGGCACCAGCTTCAACCTGGGCAATCTCGCGACCACCGACGGCGACATCGCCGTCACCGCCAGCGGCGCCATCACCGACAGCAACGCCACCACCGGCATCAACGCCGGTGGCAGCGGCAACATCTCCCTGATCTCCACGGGGAGTGCGGTGTCCTTGACCAAGGCGGTGTACAGCGTCGGTTCGGACGCCACCCGGGCCAGCGTGACGGTGCAGGGCACCAGCATCGCCCTGGGCAACGTCACCACCACGGGCACGCAGACCTACACCGGCAACACCACGCTGGGCGGCACGCTGTCCGGCAAGTCGGTGACCGTCATCGGGAACCTGACCCTGTCGGGCGCCAACCGCACGGTGACCGCGACCGGCGGCGACCTGTCGGTGAGCGGCACGCTGAACGGCGGCGGCTACGGGGCGACCCTGCTCGCCGGGCAGGGCACGTTGACGCTGGGCGGGGCGGCCAGCAACCTGGCCTATCTGACGGCCACCGCCGGAACCATCGGCCTGCGCGCCGTGACGACGGCGGGCGCGCAGACCTACACCGGCGCGACCAGCCTCCAGGGCGCCTACGCCACCGGAAACGGCGCCTTCACGGTGACCGGCGCGACGACGCTGGCGGGCGGCACCACGGTGAACTCCGGCAGTGGAAACGTGCTGTTCAGCGGCACGGTGAACGGGGCCAATTCGCTCGTGATCACCAGCAGCGGCGCGACGCAGTTCACCGGTACGGTGGGTGGCACGACGGCGTTGACGAGCCTGACCATCGATGCCGGCGGGACGGCCAGCGTGAAGTCGGTTTCGACCACGGGCGGCCAGACCTACAGCGGCACGGTGACGCTGGATGGCACCTACACCACCGGCGCGGTCTTCTCGGCCATCGGCGCGGTGACGCTGGGCGGCAACACGACGGTGGACGGCACGTCGAGCGTTGTGTTCATGAACACGGTGGACGGCGCCTACACCCTGGCGGTCAACAACCAGGGCATGGCGCAGTTCAACGGCGCTGTGGGCGGCACGACGGCGCTGATGAGCCTGACCACGGACGCCGGGGGCTCCAGCAGCCTGAAGTCGGTGACAACCAACGGCGCCCAGACCTACAACGACGCTGTGACGTTGGACGGCACCTACACCACCGGCAGCGGCGCCTTCACCGCCAACGGTGCGGCGACGCTGGCCGGCAGCACGACGGTGAACGGCGGGTCGAGCGTGCTGTTCGCCGGAACGGTGGACGGTGCCTACGCCCTGGCGGTCAACAGCAAGGCCGCGACGCAGTTCACCGGCACGGTGGGCGGCACGACGGCTCTGGCCAGCCTGACCACCGACGCCACCGGCACCAGCAGCCTGCGCAGCGTCACCACCACGGGCGCCCAGACCTACAACGATGCGGTCACGCTGAACGGCACCTACACCACCGGCAGCGGCAACTTCGCCGCCAACGGTGCGGCGACGCTGGCTGGCGACACGACGGTGAACGGCGGGTCGAGTGTTCTGTTCGCCGGCACGGTGGACGGCGCCTACGCCCTGGCGGTCAACAACAAGAGCACGACGCAGTTCACCGGCACGGTGGGCGGCACGACGGCGCTCGCCAGCCTGACCACCGACGCCACCGGCACCAGCAGCCTGCGCAGCGTCACCACCACGGGCGCCCAGACCTACAACGACGCGGTGACGCTGGACGGCACCTACACCGGCGGCACCGTCACCGCCAACGCGGCGGCCACGCTGGGCGGGGCGACGACGGTGAACGCCGGGACGGCCACCTTCAACGGCACGGTGAACGGCGCCCAGGCGCTGACCATCGCCGGGACGGGGACGACGCAGTTCAACGCGGCGGTGGGCGGCACGACGGCGCTGGCCAGCCTGACCACCAATGCGGGCGCCACGGCCAGCTTCCTGAACGTCTCCACCACGGGCGCCCAGACCCACGGCGCCGCCACGACCCTCAACGGCACCTACACCACCAACGGCGCCTTCACCGCCAGCGGTGCGGTGACGCTGGCCGGTGACACGACGGTCAACGGCGGGGCGAGCGTGCTGTTCGCCGGCGCGGTGGACGGCGCCTATGCCCTGGCGGTCAACAACAAGGGCACGACGCAGTTCACCGGCACGGTGGGCGGCACGACGGCGCTCGCCAGCCTGACCACCGACGCCGGTGGCACCAGCAGCCTGCGGTCGGTGACGACGACGGGTGCGCAGACCTACAACGACGCCGTGACCCTGGACGGCATCTACACGACCACCGGCGGCGCCTTCACCGCCAACGGTGCGGCGACGCTGGCCGGCGGCACGACGGTGAATGGCGGGTCGAGCGTGCTGTTCGCTGGCACGGTGGACGGCGCCCACGCCCTGGTCATCAACAGCAAGGGCACGACGACGTTCACCGGCACGGTGGGCGGCACGACGGCGCTCGCCAGCCTGACCACCGACGCCACCGGCACCAGCAGCCTGCACGCCGTCACCACCACGGGCGCCCAGACCTACAACGACGCCGTGACG
Organism: Azospirillum brasilense; assembly: GCF_022023855.1. Lineage (NCBI taxonomy): Bacteria > Pseudomonadati > Pseudomonadota > Alphaproteobacteria > Rhodospirillales > Azospirillaceae > Azospirillum > Azospirillum brasilense. The sequence continues at coordinate 630,618 of NZ_CP059452.1, read as the reverse complement.
TTGAACGGCATCTACACGACCACCGGCGGCGCCTTCACCGCCAACGGAGCGGCGACGCTGGGCGGCGGCACGACGGTCAACGGCGGGTCGAGCGTTCTGTTCGCCGGTGCGGTGGACGGCGCCCAGGCCCTGGTCATCAACAGCAAGGGCACGACGCAGTTCACCGGCACGGTGGGCGGCACGACGGCGCTCGCCAGCCTGACCACCGACGCCGGTGGCACCAGCAGCCTGCGGTCGGTGACGACGACGGGCGCCCAGACCTACAACGACGCCGTGACGCTGAACGGCACCTACGCCACCGGCGGCGCCTTCACCGCCAACGGAGCGGCGACGCTGGGCGGCGACACGACGGTGAATGGCGGGTCGAGCGTGCTGTTCGCCGGCACGGTGGACGGCGCCCACGCCCTGGCGGTCAACAACAAGGGCACGACGCAGTTCACCGGCACGGTGGGCGGCACGACGGCGCTCGCCAGCCTGACCACCGACGCCACCGGCACCAGCAGCCTGCGCAGCGTCACCACCACGGGCGCCCAGACCTACAACGACGCGGTGACGCTGGACGGCACCTACACCGGCGGCGCCTTCACCACCAACGCGGCGGCCACGCTGGCCGGGGCGACGACGGTGAACGCCGGGACGGCCACCTTCAACGGCACGGTGAACGGCGCCCAGGCGCTGACCATCGCCGGGACGGGGACGACGCAGTTCAACGCGGCGGTGGGCGGCACGACGGCGTTGGCCAGCCTGACCACCAACGCGGGCGCCACGGCCAGCTTCCTGAATGTCACCACCACGGGCGCCCAGACCCACGGCGGCGCCACGACGCTCAACGGCGCCTACAGCTCGCTCAACAGCCCGATCACCTTCAACGGTGAAACGACGCTGGCCGGGACGACGCTGGTGGATGCGGGCTACGGCACGATCACCTTCAACGGGACGGTCAACGGCGCCCAGGCGCTGACGGCGATCTCGACCGGGGCGATGGTGTTCAACGCGGCGGTGGGCGGCACGACGGCTCTGGCCAGCCTGACCACCGGCACGGGCTACACCAGCCTCGTCAACGTGACCACGGCGGGTGCCCAGAGCTACGGCGGCGAGACCAGCCTGATGGGCACCTACGCCACCGGCAACGGCGCCTTCACCATCGCCGGCCCGGTGACGCTGGCGGGGGCCGCCACGGTCAACGCCGGCAGCGGCGCGGTGACCTTCAACGGGACGGTGAACGGCGCCCAGGCGCTGGCGATCAACGGCAGCGGCGCCACGCAGTTCAACGCGGCGGTGGGCAACACGACCGTGCTCGCCAGCCTGACCACCGACGCCGACGGCACGACCAGCCTGCACTCGGTGACGACCAGCGGCGCCCAGACCTACAACGACGCCACGACGCTCGACGGCGCCTACAGCTCGCTCAACAACCCGATCACCTTCAACGGTGAAACGACGCTGGCCGGTACAACGCTGGTGGATGCGGGCTACGGCACGATCACCTTCAACGGGACGGTCAACGGCGCCCAGGCGCTGACGGCGATCTCGACCGGGGCGATGGTGTTCAACGCGGCGGTGGGCGGCACAACGGCTCTGGCCAGCCTGACCACCGGCACGGGCTACACCAGCCTCGTCAACGTGACCACGGCGGGCGCCCAGAGCTACGGCGGCGAGACCAGCCTGATGGGCACCTACGCCACCGGCAACGGCGCCTTCACCGTCGCCGGCCCGGTGACGCTGGCGGGGGCCGCCACGGTCAACGCCGGCAACGGCGCGGTGACCTTCAACGGGACGGTGAACGGCGCCCAGGCGCTGGCGATCAACGGCAGCGGCGCCACGCAGTTCAACGCGGCGGTGGGCGGCACGACCGCGCTCGCCAGCCTGACCACCGACGCCGACGGCACGACCAGCCTGCACTCGGTGACGACCAGCGGCGCCCAGACCTACAACGACGCGGTCACTCTGGACGGCGCCTATCAGGCCGGCACGGTCTTCTCGGCGGCGAAGGCGGTGACGCTTGGCGGCGACAGCCGGATCACCGGCACCGGCGGGATTGTCCTGGCTTCCACCGTCGACGGTGGGCGGGCGCTGACGCTGGCCAGCGGCAACGGCGACATCCTGCTCGGCGGTGCCGTCGGCGGCACCAGCCGTCTGGGGGCGCTGGCGATCAACGGCGGCGGCACCACCACCGTCACCGGCGCGGTGAGGGCGGCCTCGCTGGCCACCGACGCCACCGGGATCACCATCCTGAACGGCGGCAGCGTCGACACCACCGGTGCGCAGAGCTACGCCGACGCGGTGTCGCTGGGGGCCGACACCGTCCTGAGCGGCACCCAGGTGTCGCTGTCGGGCGGCATCGATGCGGCGGAGACGGGCCGTCAGAGCCTGACCATCGCGGGCAACGCGGCGCTCGCCGGCACCCTCGGCACCCGGAAGGCGCTGGCCGCGCTGACGGTCGGCGGCGAGACGCTGCTGACCGGCGCCACGGCGGTCACCAGCGGGGCGCAGACCTACGGTGGTGCGGTCCGTCTGGCCGGCACCCCGTCGGTCCTGACCGGCAACGGCGTCATCTTCGCCGGGACGCTGGACGGCGGGCAGGCCCTGACCGTCAGCAGCGGAACCGGCGACGCCGTCTTCGCCGGCACGGTCGGCGGGACGGAGCGGCTGGGCGCCCTGGCGGTGAACAGCGCCGGCCAGACCCGCTTCGCCCAGTCGGTCCGCGCGGCCTCGGTCGTCACCGACGCGGCGGGCACGCTGGCCCTCAACGGTGGTTCCATCGACACCACCGGCCCCCAGACCTACGGGGAGCGGGCGGTGCTCGGGGCCGACACCCGCCTGACTGGCGGCACCGTCGTGCTGGCCGGCGGGCTGGACGCCGCCACCCGCGGCGGGCAGGGGCTGACCATCGCCGGCAACGCCGTCATCAACGGCGCGGTCGGCGGCACGCAGGCGCTGAGCCGCCTGTCGGTGACCGGCACCGCTGCCCTGAACGGCGGCGCGGTGACCACCGTGGCGGAGCAGAGCTTCGGCGGCGCGGTGACGCTGGGAACCGACACCGTCCTGGCGGGCGGGACCGTCTCCCTGCTGAGCGGCGGCAACGCCGCCAGCGCCGGGGGACAGGGGCTGACGGTCGAGGGCGACGCCGTCCTGGCCGGAGTCTTCGGCGAAACCGGCGCCCTGCGGCAGATCGCCGTCAGCGGCGGCACCCGCCTGGACGGAGCGACCGTCACCACCACCGGGGCGCAGCGCTTCGGCGGCGCCCTGACGGTGGCCGCCAACAGCGTCCTGACCAGCAACGGCGGCGACCTCGTGTTCGGCGGGACCGTCGACAGTGCCAACCGTTCCGCGCTGTCGCTGAACGGCGCGTCCATCCGCGCGGCGGGGGACATCGGCGCGTCGGGCCTGATGGGCGACGTCACGGTCCGGACCTCGGGCGGCGTCTTCTACGACAGTGCAGTGACCGTGCGCTCGCTGACCCAGACGACGGGCGGCGAGGGCCGCTTCGCCAAGGCGCTGACCGCCACCGGGGCGGATGGCCTCCACCTGACCGGCGCCGGCTTCACCTTCGGCGCGGCGGTGAACAGCGCGGGCTCGCTGGCCTTGGTCACGACAGACGGGTCCGGCATGGTAACCTTTGGTCGCGATGCCACGGTTGTCACGGAGGGGGGCTTTACCCAATCCGGTGGATCGGGCATTGTTCTGCCGGCCAGCATTACGGCCAAGACCGGCCCGATCACGCTGGGCGCCGTGGCGTCCCTGCCGGACGGCCAGGCGTCCATCGCGGCGGGCGGCCCCATCACCATGGCGGGGCTCCAGGGCAAGGCCACCACGCTGACCATGGCGTCCGACGGCGGGGCGCTGCTCATCGGACAGGAGACCGGGACCGCCTTGCAGAAGATCGACGTGCTGAGCCTGACCGTTCCCAAGGCCGGTTCCGCCCGGATGTTCGGCACCGTGGCCGGCAAGACGGACGCGTTGGCCGCCAGCGCGATCGACAGCCCACTGCGGGCTGCCCCGTACTTCATCAACAACACCCCCTGGGGTCCGACGCAGCAGGTCAGCCGGGTCGCCGCCACCGTGGTGGTGGTGGTCCCGGTTCCCAGCACCCCCGGCGTCACCAGCCTGTTCACCGGCGCGATGACCCACGCCGGCCTCACGCCGAACGCCCTGGCCGCCTACGCCGCGCCGCAGGTTCTGACCCTGGCCGGCACGACCCCGTCCCTGACCGGTGTGTGGGCGCAGCCGGAGGTTCTGTCCACGGGCGCCGGAACCACCCCGTCCACCACCCGCGCCGGCGCACAGCCGGAGGTCCTGACCACCGGTCCCGCACCGTCCGCCACCGGCAACCAGCAGACGGCGAAGGAGGAGGCGCGCTGAGGCGCGCCTTTCCCCCGGCAGACTTTTACCCTTTGGATAGCGAACGATGACCGAACCGACCCTGCCCCTGTTCTACAAGAACCCCCGCCCGCTGGTGGCCGCCCGTGACGCGGATCTGTCGCTGCGCACCGAGCCGAACTTCGCCTTCGCGGCCGCCACCAACTCGGTGCCGCTGATGGCGGCGGAGTTCGCCGCGGCCTGCAAGCAGTTCCCGATCCTGTTCTCGGAAGGCCCAGTGGTCCAGCCGGTGGCGCTGCTCGGGCTGCGCTCGGGCGAGAACCTGTTCGTCGATGGGAACGGTGCGTGGGAGGAGGGGGCCTATATTCCCGCCTATGTCCGCCGCTACCCGTTCATTTTCCTGGAGAGCGAGGATAAGTCCCAGCTCACCCTGTGCATCGACGAGGCGGCGGACGCTGTCGTTCCGGGCCGCGACAACCCCTTCTTCGTCGACGGGCAGCCGTCCGCCCTGACCAACAACGCCCTGGAGTTCGTCAAGGAAGTGCAGGCCCAGAGCGCCTACACCACGCAGTTCGTCGAGGCGGTGACGGCCGCCGGCCTGATGTCGGAGAAGCGCGCCGACATCACCCTGAACAACGGCGAGCGGCTGAGCCTCGCCGGCTTCAACGTGATCGACGAGGCGGCCTTCAACCAGCTTCCCGCCGAGACGCTGGTGGAATGGCGTGACCGCGGCTGGCTGGGGCTGGTCTACGCCCACCTGATCTCGGTCAGCAGCTGGTCGGGTCTGGTCGACCGGCTTGCCCGCCGGGGCTGATCCGGTCCGGCCTGCCGGAAACGGAAAGGGCGGCGCCATGACGGCGCCGCCCTTTTTTCTTTCTGAATCGGCGGAAGGGCCGGCGCTTAGAAACCCTTCTCGATCTTGAAGACGTCCGGCTCGTTCGGTTTCTCGATATAGGAGAGCTGGAGCGACGGCGGCAGGGCGGGGGTGTCGTCCGAGGGCTTCGGCGGGACCGCGAGGGTCAGCAGGCTCATGCGCCCCTGGCTGTCGGTGCCGCGGAAGACCACCACCTGCGATCCGTCGCCGACCGGCGCGTTGAGCAGCATGCCCTCCTGCCGGTAACCCTGTCCCACGAAATAATTGCGCAGCGCGTTGGCCGCGCCGACCAGGGCGTTGGGATCGACCTTCGGATTCACCGCGCCGCCCCACAGGATGTTCACCTGAAACAGCTTCTGCGTCGAATGGCCGAGGATGTAGGCGACGACCGCCGGGCCGGCGCCGGTCTGCAGGTCATCGACCTTCACGATCAGGCTGGTGGTCCGCTCCGTCGCGTTGGTCTCGCGGCGGATGTCTTTGCCCTCGATCTTGAAGTCCTTGGCGATGGCCTTCGCAACCTCGTCAGCGGTCATGCCGAAGCGCGCGGACCGGAACCCGGTGACCTTCGCGGCGGGGGCCGCCTCGGGCGCGGCGTTTGGCGTGGCGGCCGGGGCGGTCTGGGCGGCGGGAGCTGGGTTGCGATCGGTGGTTGCGGCGTGGGCCGCGCCTGACAGGGCTCCGGCCAGGGCAAGGGCGGCAAGATTCAGCCCCAGGGCCGGTCGGTGAAACGGCATAATGGAAACTCCACAAGACATCGAAGCCATTCGGTCGGCGGATCAAGCCAATCGCCGCCGCCCGCCTCTCTTCCGGATGAGGCAACGCGACAATTGTCGTTGCTTCGAACGAGAGTTTAGCAAAATCCGACCCAACTCCGGGGGTGAATTATGATCGATCCCTCATGTCCTTTTTCCGACGCGGAACGCGCCGGCGAAGTTCTGGACTTTGTCCGACGACACGGAGAGCAGCGCCTTCGTGACCGCCGCCGGGCGCCGCGCCTGCGCGGACGCGATCTCCCCCACAAGGCGCTCCAGGGTCGGCGTCGCGCTGCGGTAGCGGATGCGAAGGTCCCCGTCCGTATGGATCAACCCGGCCTGTTGAAGATTCGCCAAGACTTCCCGGAGGATGAGCGTACTGCTGCGCGATTCGCGAATGAGTTCGTCCGAATTCCATGCCTGACCCGGATCACGCCGTAAAATCAGGAGAATCTCCAGAGTCCAGACCGTCTTGATCGAATGCTGAAGAAAGATCAGGGCATCGTCCGAAAGCACGCCGCCAGTCCATTGTCTGTTCCAGTTTCCTGCGGGTCCCGGCCATCCGGGACGGCTCGACGATTTGAGCCGTACGTCGGGGCGGAGTGTGCACAGGATGCCCGCCCCCGTCCAGCCCCACGCCCCTCTTTGCGGAAGCGCATCCGGCCCTATTCCAGGCATCTTTCGGGGTAGTGGCGCACTCACTGGGCTGATCCATGGCCTCGGCCCGCCTCAAACAGGCCATATGAGGTAACCCATTGGGAAAATCGCCCTGCGGCGCGCTTCGGGCATGCCGAAGCGTCGCAATCGTGACAACTTAGGCCGCAATTCCGATCGGCTATGGCCTGTGCATGACTGGTTTCGACACCCGCCCCGTCTTCTTCATCATCGGCGCGCTTCTCAGCGTCCTGGCCGTCGCGATGCTGCTTCCGATGTCCGTCGATCTGGCGGCCGGCAATCCGGACTGGATGGTCTTCGCCATCGCCTGCGCCCTGACGCTGTTCTTCGGCGTCCAGTTCATGCTGGCCAACCGCATGGACCGGATCGCGCTGAACGTCCGCCAAGCTTTTTTGCTGACCGCCCTGTCCTGGGTGGTCATCTGCGCCTTCGCCGCCGTGCCCTTCATGGTGTCGCAGATCGACCTGACGGCAGCCGACGCCTATTTCGAGGCGATGTCGTCCCTGACCGCCACCGGAGCCACAGTGATCTCCGGGCTGGACGGGCTGGCGCCGGGGCTGCTGCTGTGGCGGTCGCTGCTGCAATGGCTGGGCGGCATCGGCATCATCGGCATGGCCATCGCCATCCTGCCCTTCCTCCAGGTCGGCGGCATGCAGCTCTTCCGCTTGGAATCCTCCGACCGGTCGGACAAGGTGACACCGCGGGCCAGCGACCTCGCCATCGCGGTGGGCTGGATCTACCTGTGCCTGACCGCGGTCTGCACGGTGATGCTCTCCTATGCGGGGATGTCCTGGTTCGACGCCGTCAACCACGCGATGACCGCCGTGTCCACCGGCGGCTTTTCCACCCGCGACGCGTCCATCGCCAGTTGGAACAGCCCGGCTATCGAGTGGGTCCTGGTGGTCTTCATGGTGTTGGGCGGCATGCCCTTCGTCCGCTTCATCAGCCTTGCCCAGGGGCGGGCGGCCAGCTTCTGGGCGGACACGCAGATCCGCTGGTACCTCGGCTTCCTCGCGGCGGTGTCCTTCGGCATGTCGATCTGGCTGACCCTGACGCGGGACGTGCCGTGGGACGATGCCATCCGCGTAACCACCTTCAACGTCGTCTCGGTGGTCACCACCACGGGTTATGCCTCCATCGACTATGAGCGGTGGGGGCCGTTGGCGTCGGTGGTCTTCTTCATCCTGACCTTCGTCGGCGGCTGCACCGGATCGACCTCGGGCGGGCTGAAGATCTTCCGGTTCGAGATCCTGTTCATCGTGCTGCGCGCGCTGCAACGCCGCCTCTACAGCCCCAACTTGGTGATTCCGCTCAACTACAACGGCAAGCCGGTCAGCGCCGACGTGATGATCTCGGTGATGGGATTCGGCTTCGTCTATCTGATGTCGGTATTCGTGCTGGCCTTCGTCCTGGCCTTCCTCGGAGTGGACGTGGTGTCCGCGCTGTCGGGGGCGGCAACGGCGGTCAGCAACGTCGGCCCCGGCCTCGGCCCGACCATCGGACCCTCCGGGAATTTTGCCACATTGCCGGACGGAGCCAAATGGGCGCTGGCCGCCGGCATGCTGCTGGGGCGACTGGAGTTCTTCACCATCCTGGTCGTGCTCAGTCCGTCCTTCTGGCGGCGGTGAGGGGGCCGGGGGGCTTCTCCTCCCGTTCCTGCGCCTGCGGGTCGCGGCTGGCCGCCGACACCAGATGGACCAGGGCGGCGCCGAGCGCGATCACCCCGACCGCCACCGACGCCCGCAGGAAGCGGGAGGCGTCGCCGTGCAGGGTGAAATGCCACCACAGCTCGTCGCTGAAGGCGATGTGCTTGTAGGAGAACAGGCCCAGCCAGAAGGCGCTGGCCAGCGCCACGCCGGTCGCGATGAACCAGCTCGGCGTCAGGGGGTTGCGCAGGATGTTGCCGCGGCGGTGGAATTCCTTACGGGCCGGCAGCAGGGCCAGGAAGATCAGCCCCGGCACGATGGCCTCCGGCCAGTCGCCGCCCTTCAGCAGGGCCGAGGCGCAGCCGGTCGCCAGCAGCACCAGCGACAGCACCCAGGCGGCGTGCAAACGCCGCTGCACCGCGTGGGCCAGCAGGATCAGCAGCACCCCGGCGACACTGCCGGTGAAGTGCGACATCTCCACCAGCGGCAGCGCCGTGGCGTCGAAGGGGGCGGGCAGCGTCTCCTCCGGCGTGGCGCGGGAGAACAGCAGGAAGGCCCCGGTGATGAAGATGCAGGCGGCCAGCACCAGCGGCACCGCCGGGCTGACGGCGGCGGAGATTTCCCGCGACAGTCCGCCGATGCGACGCCGGGCCTGGAAGGCCTCCACGCCTCCGAACATCAGCCCGGCGATCACCAGCGGCGCCAGATAATAGATCAGCCGGAAGACAAGCAGCCCCGCCATCACGTCGTTGCCCGGCATGGCCGGGGTCAGGCTGACCAGGACGATGGCGTCGAACACCCCCAGCCCCCCCGGCACATGGCTGATGATGCCGGCGACCAGCGCCAGCCCGAAGGCCACCAGGACGTCGGCGTAGCTCACCGCGTCGCTCGGCGGCAGGCAGAGATAGAGGACCAGCGCCGCCAGCGACAGGTCGCACAGCCCGAGCAGGAGCTGCCGAACCGCGATGGACGGGCGGGGGAAGGCGATGGCGTGCCCGAACACCCGCAGCGGCCGGCGCAGCCAGAAGCCGCCCACCGCGTAGGCCACCAGGATCGCCAGCGCCGCCAGCCCCAGCAGGAAGGCGCTTCCCGGCGGGACGTGCAGGGCCTTCAAGGCCGTGGGGTCGATCAGCATGACCACCGGCATCACCGTCGCCAGCCCGAGCATGAAGGTGGTGACGACGAACAGCGTCACCTGGGCCACCTCCACCCCGCCCAGCCCGTGCGGCGCGTAGAGGCGGTAGCGCACGGTCGCCCCGATGATGCTGGCGAAGCCCAGGCTATGGCTGAAGGCGTAGCTGGTGAAGGCGGTGAAGGCCACCCAGCGGTAGGGCAGGGGCCGCCGCAGGTGGCGCAGGGCCAGCAGGTCGTAGAGCGTCAGCAGCCAGTAGCTGACCGCCGCCGCCGCCGAGGCGGCGAAAAGCTGCACGCCGGTGATGCGGTCCAGCGCCTGCCGGATGTCGGCGACGCTGTATTGCTCCAGCCAGCGGTTCAGGATGACCAGCGCCCCGGCCAGCAGGGCCAGGATCAGCACCCCCGTGCCGTAGCGCAGGAGCCGCTGGGTCCAGGTCGGGGGGCTTTCGGTGTGGGCCATGGCTGACAGGATCGCTCCGGGCACCTAGGATGACAGGGCTTCGGACAAGAACAACACCGCGCAACGAAAAAGCGCATGGCCGGGCCGGGCTCATCGGGAGGCAATGGATGCATCTTGTGCTTTATCTCGCCACCGGCCTGTCGGGGACCAACACTCTGATCCTGCTGCTCGCCTATCTCTGGGACAGCTCGGTGACGCTGTTCGGCGGTGCCACGGGCTACGGGCTGCGGCCGGACGGCGTGTCCTTCACCCTGTCGCTGTTCACCACGGTCCTGCTGGCCTGGTACGCGCTGGTCCTGCGGCGGCGCCTGCGGTCGGAACGCAAAGGTGGCGCCCGTCCGGAATAGCCGGACGCGGCCGCCGGTCGCCGGAAGCATGAGCGCGGCTTCTTTTTTGGAAACTCCGGCCGGGTTGATCCGTTGTGTGGGCGAAGACGCTGCGCCTCGGAGTCGGGTGCGCTGCCCGCACCCGGAGAAAAACCATGCACGGGATCAACAAAACGGTCTCCTTCACCGCAGGGGGGCTGATTCTCCTGTTCGTCCTTCTCGCCAGCGTCTTCACTGAACCCTTCGGAGCGCGCATTTCCGCCCTTCAGTCGGCCATCGTCGGCAACTTCGGCTGGTTCTACATTCTGTCCGTTGCAGGCTTCCTCTTGTTCGCTTTTTGGTTGTTCTTCAGCCCCTACGGGTCGATCAAGCTCGGCAAGGACGACGACGAGCCGGAGTTCAGCTACCTGACCTGGTTCGCCATGCTGTTCAGCGCCGGCATGGGCATCGGCCTGCTGTTCTACGGCGTGGCGGAGCCGGTGCTGCATTTCGCCAACCCGCGGGTCGGCGATGCGGGAACCCCCGACGCGGCGCGGGAGGCGATGAATCTGGCCTTCCTGCATTGGGGGCTGCACGCCTGGGGCATCTACATCACGGTTGGCCTGTCGCTGGGTTATTTCGCCTATCGGCACGACCTGCCCCTGACCATCCGGTCGGCGCTCTACCCGCTGCTGGGCGACCGGCTGAGCGGCTGGCCCGGCAATCTGGTGGACATCGTGGCGATCGTCGGCACGCTGTTCGGCATCGCCACCTCGCTCGGGCTGGGGGTCATGCAGATCAACGCCGGGCTCGATTACCTCGGGCTGGTCGGCGTGGGCACGGTGCAGCAGATGGTGCTGATCGCCGTCATCACCGCGGTCGCCACCGTCTCGGCGGTCAGCGGCGTCGGGAAGGGAATCCGCCGGCTCAGCGAGCTGAACATGCTGGCGGGGCTTCTTCTGCTGTTGTTCGTCTTCCTGCTCGGCCCGTCGGTGTTCCTGCTGTCCACGCTGGTGGAGAGCATCGGGCGCTACCTATGGACATTGCCCTACACCAGCTTCCGCACGCTGCCCTACACCGGAGCGGAATGGCAGGCGAGCTGGACGATGTTCTATTGGGGCTGGTGGATTTCCTGGGCGCCCTTCGTCGGCATGTTCATCGCGCGGGTGTCGCGCGGCCGCACGATCCGCGAATTCATCGGCGGCGTGCTGTTCGCCCCGGTGGCCCTGACCTTCGTCTGGTTCACCGTGTTCGGCGAGACGGCGATCCATATGGAGATGTTCGAAGGCGGCGGCATGGCGGCGGCGGTGCAGGAGAGCGTGCCGACGGCCTTGTTCGTCATGCTGGACCGCCTGCCGCTCAGCGTGATCACCTCGGCCCTGGCGACGCTGATCGTCGTCACCTTCTTCGTCACCTCCGCCGATTCCGGCGCTCTGGTGATCGACATCATCGGGTCCGGCGGCAACCAGGACCCGCCCATTGCCACGCGCATCTTCTGGGCGGTGCTGTCCGGCGTGGTGGCGGCGGTTCTGCTTCTGGTCGGCGGGTTGCAGGCGCTTCAGACGGCGGCGGTGACGACGGCGCTGCCCTTCGCGGTAGTCATGGTGCTGATGTGCGTCGGGCTGGTGACCAGCCTGCGGGCGGAGCGCCGGGCGGGGCCGGACCGGCGGGTGGTGCGGGTGCCCACCGCGTCGGAGGGCGGAACACCGGTGCAGCCGGTGGGCGACAGCGACTGGCGCCAGCAACTGGCCGCCGTGATCGGGCGCAAGGCGGCCATCGCGGCGGCGGCCCCGCCCGGCGCCGCCGTGGCGCGGCGCGAGGTCATCCGTTTCATCGCAGACACGGTGGAGCCGGCCTTCCGCGACATTGCGGCGGAACTGGAACGGCTCGGCCGCCGGGCTGTCATCGAGGTCGGCCCCTTCAACGCCGGGCTGGCCGTCCTGCGCGACGGGGAGGAGGAGTTCAGCTACGACATCCGCGCGCGGGCCTACCACCCGCTGACCTTCGCCTTTCCCGATCTGAAGGCGGCTGACGAACAGTGGCAGATGCGCGTCGAGGTGATCCTGCGCGGCGGCCTGCACAAACACTTGTCACCGGCGCTCGCTGGGCGGGAAGCAATCGTCCGCGACTTCGTGCAGGAGTATGGAAAGTGGCGGGGGTGGTGAAAGAGCGCGGCCTCTCGCGGTAGCAGGAGAAGATTGCCTCGAATTATGCTAGAAAGCCGTCCGGTGCTTTCTTCGTGCCGAGGCGGCGGCGACCACCATGGGTCATCAGGCGGATCAGAACCAGTCCGGGGTCGGCGTCCCCGGCGGGGAGGCGTGCGCGCCGGCGGGCCGCCCGGTAACGGCCTCAATGACCGTTGCCGACCTTCCCCTGCTCGACGGGGTCTGGGCACCGGTCTGGCTGCATGACGGCGGTCGCGGGCGGATGGTCTGGGGCAACCGCGCCGCCCTGGAGCTGTGGAGCGCCGCGTCGCTCGCCGACTTCCAGGCCCGCGAGTTCGGCAGCCAGCCGGAGGGGGCGCCACAGGCCGAAGGGGAATCGGTGGCGGGGCGCTGGACCTTCTATCCCAAGGGGCGTCCGGTGACCGCCTGGGTGCGGCGCAGCGGCATGGCGCTGCCGGACGGGCGCCTGGGCATCCTGCATGAGGCGCAGCTCGCCGCTCCCTTGGGCGATCCGGACCATGGCGGCACCGACACCGAGGCGCTCGACCGTGAGCGCGCCATGCTGCAAAGCCTGATCGATTCGATGCCGGACATCGTCTTCTTCAAGGACGTGAACGGCACCTATCTCAAGGTCAACCGGGCGATGCTCGACTATGCGGGGCGCCCGCCGCTGGGGCTGACCGACCACCGGCTGTTCGATGCGGAGACGGCGGTGCGGCGGCGGCGGACCGACCAGATCGCCATGCAGAAGGGCTTTTCCCGCAGCGAGGAGTGGTTCGTCCACCCGGACGGGCGCCGCGTGCTGATGGAGACCGCCAAGGCCGTCTGCCTCGACCGCAGCGGCAAGATGCTGGGCGTCGTCGGCATCGCCCGCGACATCACCGAGCGGCGGCAGACGGAAAAGCAGCTTCTGCGGCAGCACGCCCTGTTGCAGGGGATCATCGACACCATCCCCGACGCCGTCTTCTTCAAGGACCGGGACGGCGTGCTGCGCAAGGCCAATCGTGCCTTCGCCTCGTGGACCGGGCGTCCGCTGGAGCAGTTGATCGGGCTGGACAGCCACGAAATATGGCCCCCGGACATGGCCGACGGCATCCGTGCGGGCGACGCCTCTGTCTATGCCGAGGACCAGCCGCGGCGCAACGAGGAGAGCATCCCGCTGCCCGATGGCGGGCGGATCTGGGTGGAGATCCTGAAGGCGCCGATTCGCGACGCCGGCAACGAGCTTCTCGGGCTGGTCGGCGTCGGGCGGGACATCACGCTGCGCAAGGCCGCCGAGGAGGATCTGCGGCGGAGCGAGGCGGAGAAGGACCACCTCGCCAACCACGACGCCCTGACCGGCCTGCCCAACCGCCGCCTCCTCTTCGACCGTCTGGACGTGGCGCTGGGCCGGTCGCGGCGGTCCGGGCGACCCTTGGCCCTGCTGTTCATCGACCTGGACGGCTTCAAGGCGGTCAATGACCGTATGGGCCACGACTGCGGGGACGAGGTGCTGCGCATCGCCGCGGCGCGAATCGCCGGCTGTCTGCGCCGCAGCGACACGGTTGCCCGCGTCGGCGGCGACGAGTTCACCATCGTGCTGGAGGATGTGACCTCCGCCGCGGACGCCGGGGGCGTGGCCGCCAAGATCGTGGAGGCGGTGGCGCTGCCGATTCCGGTGCAGGGCAAGACCGCCGTGATCGGCGCCAGCGTCGGCATCGCCCTGTCCCCGGCCGACGGATCGGACGCCCGCAGTCTGCTGGTGGCCGCGGATGGCGCGATGTACCGGGCCAAGCAGGCGGGCCGTGGCACCCATATCTTCTACAAGGATATTCCTCGCAGGGATCCGGACTGACCGGGTGCGGAATCCGCTTGCACGTCCAGAACAAAAGAAGAACAATACCCACCTGACCGGTTCTTGATGGGAGAGGATGGGATCATGTTCGTATGCGTCGATGGTGACCGCACCACCCGCCTGCGCCAGTGGGCCTGGCTCGACATCGGTGCCGGGACGGGTCCCGGCGAACGCCGCCTCGTCGGCTGGAGCCTTACGGACGAGGCGTGGCTCGTTTCCGAGCCCATCGGCGTGGTCGCCACCAGCCCGCTGGGCCGTCCGCCGGGCTGGGCGGTGACCGACAACCACCGCCGGTATCTGCTCGAACAGCCCGGCCTGCCCCACGGGGACGAGCCGCTGGCCGCCATCGATTGCCTGCGGGCGAACGGCAGCCTCGACCCGACGGCCCCAATCAGCATCGTGCCCTGGCGGCCCGGCAAGTCCACGGCCGAACGCATCTTCGAGCGCCGGACGGCCTGATCGCGGCCTGATCGCGGCCTGATCGCGGAATGACGGGCTGCTGCGTGACGGAACGGCCTTTTTCCCGTTGAAAGCCTTGGTTGAGGCGGGAAGGGGTCGTTCACCATGCAGCAGCGCTGGCCGCAGAGGCTCTGGGTCGTCCGTCACGGGGAGAGCGCCGGGAACGTCGCGCGCGACGCCGCCTACGCCGCCGGGCTGGGGCGGATCGACATCGCGGAGCGCGACGTCGACGTGCCGCTCAGCCGCCAGGGGGAGCAGCAGTCCGAAGCGCTGGCGCGCTGGTTCGCCGCGCTGCCGCCGGGCGAACGGCCCGACGTGGTTCTGACCTCCCCTTATCTGCGCGCCCGACGCACGGCGGAGATCATCCACGCCGGGGGCGGCCTGCCGGTTGAACCCACGGAGTTCGTGGTGGACGAGCGGCTGCGCGAGAAGGAGTTCGGCATCCTCGATCGGCTGACCGGGCTGGGCATCGCGCAGGAGCACCCGGAGCAGGCGGAGTTCCGCCGCTTCCTCGGCAAGTTCTACTTCCGCCCGCCGGCCGGGGAGAGCTGGTGCGATGTGATCCTGCGGCTGCGCAGCGCGCTCGACACCATCAGCCTGCACCATGGCGGGCAGCGCGTGCTGGTGGTCAGCCATCAGGTCGTCGTGCTGTGCCTGCGCTACCTGTTGGAGGGCATGACGGAGGAGCAGATCCTCGCCATCGACCGCGAGGGCGACGTTGCGAATTGCGGGGTCACCGAATACGCCTTCGATCCCGCCCAGGGGCACAGCGGGCGGATGCAGCTTCGCCGTTACAACTTCGTCGCCCCGCTGGAGGTGGCCGGGGCGCCGCTGACCGCCGAACCCGACGCCAACGCGGCCGTCCGATGAGCAATTTTCCGATGAGCGACTCGATTCCGGTTACCCGCGACCTGCTGCGCTCCATGCCGCTTCCCCACCCCGGCGACGGCGCCGACAAGGACGGGCGGGGCCGGGTGCTGGTCATTGGCGGCAGCGTGGAGGTGCCGGGCGCCGTGCTGCTGGCCGGAACGGCGGCGCTGCGCGCCGGGGCGGGCAAACTCCAGATGGCGACCTGCCGCAGCGTGGCCCCGCATCTCGGGCTCGCCGTGCCGGAGGCCCTGGTGCTCGGCCTGCATGAGACGGCGGAGGGGGGCATCGCCCCTGACTGCGTGGGCACGCTGTGCGAGCGGGCGGCCCGCTGCACCGCGGTGCTGATCGGTCCCGGCATGATGGACAAGCTTGCGGTCGCCGACCTGACCGGCGCGCTGATCGGCGGGCTGGACGGGGAGGGCGGCCCCGTTCTGGTCATCGACGCGGAGGCGCTGATGGGGCTGGACAATGCCAACGAAGCGCTGTGCCGCCGCGGCGGGCGGACGATCATCACGCCGCACGCCGGCGAGATGGCCGGCCTGTCCGGAGTCAGCCGGGAGGAGGTGGAGGCCGACCCGCCCGCCGCCGCCCGCCGCGTCGCGGACCTTCACAAGGTCATCGTCGTGCTGAAGGGCGCCTGCACCCACATCGCCACGCCGGACGGGCACATGTGGGCCTATGATGGCGGCAATGTCGGTCTTGCCACGTCTGGATCGGGCGACACGCTGGCGGGCGTCATCGCCGGGCTGGCCGCGCGGGGCGCCGACCCGGCCCAGGCGGCGATCTGGGGAGTCCATCTGCATGGCGAGGCGGGCAACCGTCTGGCCCGCCGCGGCCCGCTGGGCTTCCTGGCCCGCGAGCTGCTGGCTCAGGTGCCGGAGATCATGGCCGAGCTGTCGGCCTAAGACCGCCGGTTTCAGAACATCAGCTTGGTGGCTTGGTAAAGGATGACCCAGGGAGCGGCGATCAGCCCGCCCCACAGGGCGACCAGCGGCAGGCCGCGCAGCTTCTTGGCCGGGGCCGGAGCGGTGAGGGGGAGCGGGAAGGAAGCGGTCTCGGTGGTGCCGACAGCGGGATTGTACTGGGACATGATGACCTGCCGATCTGTGTGTAAGGGCAGGATGCACGCCGATCTCTTAACGACGATTAAAGTCGGGGGTAGCCGCCGCGCGGGATTACGGCGTACCGCTGCCGGGTAGCGAAGCGCGTTCGAGTGGGCAATTTTGGGGATCTCTCTGGTGGCCTGATGAAAGGCACCCGGGTGCCTTGTGCCAGCCTGCGCGCTTTTCATTCGGACCGCGCTGCTGGCCGGCGCTGTGCGGCGGCTCACAAACTCTAAGATTTGTGGACGGCCGGGCCCGGCCAAGCGCCACTCGTCGTCCTGCGCCTTCTGTGTGAGAAAACGGAACCGGATCAGCCGCATCCCGCAAGGGTGAGGCTGATCCGGTTCCCGGCGTTTACTCAGGTCACTTCGCCAGCGTCTTGTTGAGCCAAAGGGCCAGCAACGTGCAGACCGCACCCGACAGCAGGTAGGCGCCGGCCGAGAACAGGCCGTAGTTGGCAGACAGCACCAGCGCCACCAGCGGCGCGAAGCCCGCCCCGAACAGCCAGGCGAGGTCCGAGGTGATGGCCGCGCCGGTGTAGCGGTAGCGCTGGGTGAAGCCTGACGCGACCACGCCGGACGACTGGCCGAAGGACAGGCCCAGGATCACGAAGCCGACGATCATGAAGACCAACTCGCCCAGCGGCCCGCCGTTCAGCAGCAAGGGCGCCACGCCGCTGAACACCGCGATGGCCGCAGCGCAGCTTCCCAACAGGGTGCGGCGGCCGATGCGGTCGGCGATCCAGCCGGAGGCGATGATGGCCCCCAGACCGAAGAAGGCCCCGACCACCTCGATCAACAGGAAGTCCGCCGGCGTGTCCTGCGTGTAGAGGAAGATCCAGGACAGCGGGAAGACGGTGACCATGTGGAACAGCGCGAAGCTGGCCAGCGGGGCGAAGGCGCCCAGCACGACGCGCATGCCCTCGTTGCGCAGCATCTCGGTCACCGGGACCGGCTGAAGCTCGCGGCTTTCGAACAGGTGGGTGTATTCCGGCGTCACCACAATGCGCAGCCGCGCGAACAGCGCCACCACGTTGATGGCGAAGGCCACGAAGAACGGGTAGCGCCAGCCCCAGCTGAAGAAATCCTCAGCCGACAGGTTGCCGGCGAAATAGGCGAAGAGGGCGCTCGCCACGATCAGCCCGATGGGGGCGCCAAGCTGCGGAATCATCGCGTACCAGCCGCGGCGGTTCTCCGGCGCGTTCAGCGCCAGCAGCGAGGCGAGGCCGTCCCAGGCGCCGCCCAGCGCCAGGCCCTGGCCGATGCGGGCCGCCGCCAGCAGCCAGATCGCCGCCGCGCCGATCTGCTCGTAGCTCGGCAGGAAGGCGATGGCGACCGTCGAGGTCCCCAGCAGGAACAGGGACAGGGTCAGCTTGGCGCCGCGCCCGTGGGCACGGTCGATGGCCATGAACAGCATGCTGCCCACCGGGCGGGCGACGAAGGCCAGCGCGAAAATCGCGAAGGACCACAACGTTCCGGTCAGCGGGTCAAGATAGGGAAAGACCAGCTTCGGGAAGACGATCACCGAAGCGATGGCGTAAACGAAAAAATCGAAGAATTCGGACGTCCGTCCGATGATGACGCCAATCGCGATTTCACCGGGATTCACCCTGTGGTCGCGGGCATTGACCAGCCTTGCGTCCCGTTCGGTCGCCGTGGTCGATGATCCCATGGTCCCCCCACCGTCTGGCAATTGCGTCAGAGGGAATTAAATAGGCACCGCAACGGCATTCTGCCACGCCCATGGACGCATTGCCTTGATGTGCGTCAATGGCTGCGCGGAATCGCGGCGCATTGGACAAATTGTCCAATGTCCGACCCGGCCCGTGGGGGTTAGCTCTTCGCCCAAATCCAAAGCGAACCCCTGCTGACAGGTCCTGCCTTGACCCGTTTCCGCGCCTTGGCCCTCCTGCCGCTGATGGCGGTTTTGAGCGGCTGCAACCTTGTGGTGATGAGCCCGTCCGGCGACGTGGCGAGCCAACAGGCCAACCTCATCACCATTTCCACCCTCCTGATGCTTCTCATCATCATTCCGGTGATGGTGCTGACGGTGCTGTTCGCGTGGCGCTACCGCCAGTCGAATAGCACGGCCGACTACGACCCGGATTGGGACCATTCGACGCAGTTGGAGCTGGTGATCTGGGCGGCCCCGCTGCTCATCATCATCTGCCTGGGCGCCCTCACCTGGATGGCGACCCACCTGCTCGACCCCTACCGCCCGCTCGACCGCATCGCCGCCGGGCGCCCGGTTCCGGCCGACACCAAGATGCTCGACGTCAACGTCGTGGCGCTCGACTGGAAGTGGCTGTTCATCTACCCGGAATACGGCATCGCCACGGTGAACGAGGTGGCCGCCCCGGTGGACCGCCCGATCCGCTTCAACATCACCTCCTCGACGGTGATGAACTCCTTCTACATCCCGGCGCTCGCCGGGCAGATCTACGCCATGGCCGGCATGGAGACGAAGCTGCACGCCGTCATCAACGAGCCGGGCAGCTACAAGGGCTTCTCCGCCAACTACAGCGGCGCCGGCTTCTCGCACATGCGCTTCACCTTCCACGGTCTGGCCGCCGACGGCTTCGACAAGTGGGTGGCGGACATCAAGGCGGGCGGTGGCAAGCTCGACCGCGACGGCTATCTCCAGCTTGAGCGTCCCAGCGAGAACGAGCCGGTGCGCCGTTACGGCGCTGTCGACTCGGGCCTGTTCAAGGCCATCGTTGGGATGTGCGTCGAGCCGGGCAAGATGTGCATGCACGACATGATGGCCATCGACGCCAAGGGCGGCCTCGGCCTGGCCGGCATCGACAACGTGATGCCGCTGATGCACGACAAGCTGTCCCGCCGCGGCACCGCCGTTCTCGGCCCGGCGCCGGTCTATGTGGCGGGCATCTGCTCGACCGAGGAACTGACCGGCCGCGCCGTCGAGTCGTCGCTCGGCGTGCTGAACGCTCCCGCCGACGAGTCTCCGATTTCCGGCGCGGGTCTGCCGCGCTCCTCCATCACGCCGATCTCCGCGCCCGCCTCCGTGTTCGGGCCGCGGCTGACGGCCAATCCCTGAGCGGCCAACCGCCATGCTAGACACATCGACCGTCGCCACCCATCCGCTCTTCGGGCGTCTGACCCTGGAGTCCTTCCCCTATCACGAGCCCATCGTGGTCGCGACCTTCGTCGCGGTCGTGCTGGGCGGCATCGCGCTCGTCGCGGCGCTGAGCTATTTCCGGTTGTGGGGGCTATCTCTGGAAGGAGTGGTTCACCACCGTCGACCACAAGCGCATCGGCATCATGTACATGGTGCTGGGCCTGATCATGCTTCTGCGCGGTTTCGCCGACGCCATCATGATGCGCCTCCAGCAGGCCATCGCCTTCGGCGGCAGCGAGGGCTACCTCAACGCGCACCATTACGACCAGATCTTCACCGCCCACGGCGTCATCATGATCTTCTTCGTGGCGATGCCCTTCGTCACGGGCCTGATGAACTACGTGGTGCCGCTGCAGATCGGCGCCCGCGACGTGTCCTTCCCGTTCCTGAACAACTTCAGCTTCTGGATGACGGTGGGCGGTGCGGTGCTGATCATGGTCTCGCTGTTCGTCGGCGAGTTCGCGCGCACCGGCTGGCTGGCCTATCCGCCGCTGTCCAACATCGCCTACAGCCCTGAGACGGGTGTCGACTATTACATCTGGGCGTTGCAGATCGCCGGTGTCGGAACAACATTGTCCGGCATCAACCTGATCTGCACGATCGTCAAGATGCGCGCCCCCGGCATGACCATGATGAAGATGCCGGTCTTCACCTGGACGTCGCTCTGCACCAACGTGCTGATCGTCGCCTCCTTCCCGATCCTGACCGCCACGCTGGTCCTGCTGTCGCTGGACCGCTATGTCGGCACGAACTTCTTCACGAACGATCTCGGCGGCAGCCCGATGATGTACGTGAACCTGATCTGGATCTGGGGCCACCCGGAAGTCTACATCCTGATCCTGCCGGTCTTCGGCATCTTCTCCGAAGTCACCTCGACCTTCTCGGGCAAGAAGCTGTTCGGCTACACCTCCATGGTCTATGCGACGGTGGTCATCACGATCCTGTCCTACCTGGTGTGGCTGCACCACTTCTTCACCATGGGGTCGGGCGCCAGCGTGAACTCGTTCTTCGGCATCACGACGATGATCATCTCGATCCCGACGGGTGCGAAGATCTTCAACTGGCTGTTCACCATGTACCGCGGCCGCATCCGCTTTGAGCTGCCGATGATGTGGACCGTCGCCTTCATGCTGACCTTCGTGGTCGGCGGCATGACGGGCGTGCTGCTGGCCGTCCCGCCGGCGGACTTCGTCCTGCACAACAGCCTGTTCCTGATCGCCCACTTCCACAACGTCATCATCGGCGGCGTGCTGTTCGGCCTGTTCGCCGGCATCTACTACTGGTGGCCCAAGGCCTTCGGCTTCCGGCTCGACCCGTTCTGGGGCAAGGTCTCCTTCTGGTGCTGGGTGGTCGGCTTCTGGGTCGCCTTCATGCCGCTCTATGTTCTGGGCCTGATGGGCGTCACCCGCCGCCTGCGCGTGTTCGAGGACCCGTCGCTCCAGATCTGGTTCCAGATCGCCGCGGTGGGCGCCGTTCTGATCGCGGCGGGCATCGGTGCCTTCCTCCTCCAGATCGCCGTCAGCGTCTGGAAGCGCCGTGAGCTGGTCGACCGCACGGGCGACCCGTGGGACGGCCGCACCCTGGAATGGGCGACCTCCTCGCCGCCGCCGGACTACAACTTCGCCTTCACGCCGATGATCCACGACAACGACGCGTGGTGGGACATGAAGAAGCGCGGCTACAAGCGTCCGCTGGGCGGCTACAAGGCGATCCACATGCCCAGCAACAGCGGCACCGGCGTGATCCTGGCCGGGATCAGCGTGGTCCTCGGCTTCGCCCTGGTCTGGTACATCTGGTGGCTGGCGGCGGTGAGCTTCGTCGCCCTGCTGGCGGCGGCCATCCACCACACCTTCAACTATCACCGCGACTTCCACATCCCGGCGGACGTGGTGGTGCGGACCGAGAACGAGCGGACCCGTCTCCTCTCCGGGCAGGTGTAAAGCATGAGCACGACCCTGACAGCCGAGCGGCCCCGCAGCCAGGCTCCGGTGTTCCACGTTGTGGACGAGCACGCGCACCCCGAAGGCTCCAGCACCATGCTGGGCTTCTGGATCTACCTGATGAGCGACTGCCTCATCTTCGCGGTGCTGTTCGCGACCTACGGCGTGCTCGGCGGCAACTACGCCGCCGGGCCGTCGCCCAAGGACCTGTTCGACCTGCCGCTGGTGGCGCTGAACACCGCCATGCTGCTGTTCTCCTCCATCACCTATGGCTTCGCCATGCTGGCGATGGAGAAGGGGCGGGTGTCGCAGACCCAGCTGTGGCTGGCGGTGACCGGCCTGTTCGGCGCCGCCTTCCTGGCGATCGAACTCTACGAGTTCGCCCACCTGATCCACATCGGAGCGACCCCGCAGCGCAGCGCCTTCCTGTCGTCCTTCTTCACGCTGGTCGGCACCCACGGCCTGCACGTCACCTTCGGCCTCGTCTGGCTGGTGACGCTGATGGTGCAGGTCAACAAGCGCGGCCTGATCCCGGCCAACCGCCGGCGCCTGATGTGCCTCAGCCTGTTCTGGCACTTCCTGGACGTCATCTGGATCGGCGTCTTCACCTTCGTCTATCTGATGGGAATGCTGCGATGAGTTCTCACGCCGAACATCATTCCGGGCACCATGGGGCCGGGCATCACGACCACGGCCATGGGGAGCACGAGGGCGCCCACGGGACGCTCGGCAGCTACCTGATCGGCTTCGTCCTGTCGGTGATCCTGACGGTCATTCCCTTCTGGCTGGTCATGGACGGGACGATCCTGGACAAGAACATGACCGCGATCGCGATCATGGCGCTCGCCGCCGTCCAGGTCGTCGTCCACATGATCTTCTTCCTGCACATGAACGGACGTGCGGAAGGCGGGTGGACTATGCTGTCGATGATCTTCACGATCATCGTCGTTGTCATCATGCTGGCCGGTTCGCTGTGGGTGATGTACCACCTGAACACCAACATGATGCCGATCCACGACCCGAGCCAGTTGCCGTGACTGGCACGGCGACCCCCCGTCCGCGCCGGGGGCTGATCCTTCTCGGCGTCCTGGCGCTGGCGGGGGTCGCCGTCTTCACGTCGCTCGGCGTCTGGCAGGTCGAGCGGCTGTTCTGGAAGCTGGACCTGATCCAGCGGGTGGAGGAGCGGGCGCAGGCCGCCCCCGTTCCCGCCCCCGGCCCGGAGGACTGGCCAGCCGTCACGGCGGCCAGCCAGGAATACCGGCGGGTCGGCGTCACCGGGCGTTTCCTCAACGACAAGGAAACCCTGGTCCAGGCGGTGACCGAACGGGGCGGCGGCTTCTGGGTGCTGACACCCTTGCGCACCGACCGGGGCTTCACCGTCCTGATCAACCGGGGCTTCGTGCCGCCCGAGCGGCGCAGCACCGACAGCCGCCCCGACGGGCTGATCGATACGGACACCACCGTCATCGGCCTGCTGCGGGTGACCGAGCCGGGGGGCGGCTTCCTGCGTTCCAACGATTCCGCGCAGGACCGCTGGTACTCGCGCGACGTGGCGGCCATCGCGGCGGCCCGCGGCGTGACGGAGACGGCCCCTTACTTCATCGACGCCGAGGCCAGCCCGCCAAGCGGCCTTCCGGTCGGCGGGCTGACCGTCCTGAAGTTCCGGAACAACCACCTCGTGTATGCGGCGACATGGTTCGCCTTGGCGCTCATGCTGATCGCCGCGTCGCTCTATGTCGCGCGCAGTGAACGGCGCCGCCGGGGTTGAAGAAGTAGTCTCTTTTTCTTCATGGTCTTTCGGCAGGAGGGAAGTGGTTCCTCGTGGACTCTTCCACCCGGCTTTTTTGTGCTGACAAGGCCACCCGGAGTTCATGGCAAGGCTGCCAAGCCGGGGTATCGTGCCCATATGAATGGGGACCGAAGGAAGCCGGCGAAGGGCCAGACGTTTTCCGTGCGCGACACCACCGACAAGAAAAACCTGTTCCTGCTGGTGCAGTTGCGCTGGCTCGCCGTCGCCGGACAGGTGGTGACGATCCTGATCGTGCACTACCGGATGGGCATCACCCTGCCGCTCGACCAGATGGGCGCGGTGATCCTGTTTTTGGTCGCGCTGAACATCGCCAGCGTCCTGCATCTGCGCCGCCAGACGTCGGTGTCGAACACACAGCTGTTCCTGGAGCTGCTGATCGACGTGTCGGCCCTCACGGTGCAGCTCTACCTCAGCGGCGGCGCGTCCAACCCGTTCATTTCGCTCTACCTGCTGCAGATTACGCTGGGGGCGGTGCTGCTGGAGGCGTGGTCGGCCTGGGCGCTGGTGCTGGTCGCCACGGCCTGCTTCACCTTCCTGATCGGCGCCTACCGCCCGCTGGCCCTGCCGCCGGGGCTGGAGGGGCTTCTGCTGGGGCTGCACATCCAGGGCATGTTCCTGTGCTTCGTGCTGACGGCCAGCCTGATCGTTCCCTTCATCACCCAGATCACCCGCAACTTGCGCGCCCGCGACGCCCATCTGGCCGATCTGCGCCAACGCTCCATGGAGGAGGACCACATCGTGCGCCTCGGCCTGCTCGCCTCCGGCGCCGCGCACGAGCTGGGGACGCCGCTCGCCACGCTGTCGGTGATCGTGAACGACTGGCGGCGGATGCCGGTGGTCAAGGGCGATCCCGACATGGCCGAGGACATCGCCGAGATGCAGAACCAGATCGACCGCTGCAAGGCCATCGTGTCGGGCATCCTGCTATCTTCCGGCGAGGCGCGGGGGGAGGGCACACTGCGCACCACCGTGACCGCCTTCCTCGACGATCTGGTGGAGGAATGGAAAGACAGCCGCTCCCCGGCCTGCGTCGATTACGACAACAGCGTCCGCTCGCGGGAGGGGATCATCTCCGACCTCGCGCTGAAGCAGGTGATCTTCAACGTCCTGGACAACGCGCTCGAGGTGTCTCCCGGCTGGGTCGGCATCGCCGCCGGGCGGCAGGGGGACAGCCTCGTCCTGACCGTCAACGACGCCGGCCCCGGCTTCGAGGAGCGGATGCTGGCGGAATTCGGCAAACCCTACCGGTCGAGCAAGGGACGGCCCGGCGGCGGGCTGGGCCTCTTCCTGGTGGTCAACGTGGTGCGCAAACTGGGCGGCTCGGTCGCCGCGCGCAACCGCCCCGGCGGCGGCGCCTCCGTCACCATGACCCTGCCGCTCGCCGCCCTGTCCGCGGGAGAGAGCCATGGAGATTGACCGTTCCCTCGTGCTGGTGGAGGACGACGCGGCCTTCGCCAAGGTCCTGCGCCGCTCCTTCGAGCGCCGGGGCTATCAGGTCTACTGGTGCGACAGCCTGGACGGGCTGCGGACCCTGCTGGAGACGGTGCCTTTCGCCTACGCGGTGGTGGACCTGAAGCTGGGCAACGGCTCCGGCCTGGAATGCGTTCGGGAATTGCACGCCAACGACCCGGAGACGCGGATCGTCGTCCTCACCGGCTTCGCCAGCATCGCCACGGCGGTCGAGGCGATCAAGCTGGGCGCCTGCCATTACCTCGCCAAGCCGTCCAACACCGACGATATCGAGGCGGCCTTCGAACGGACGGAGGGCGACCCCTCCATCGCGCTGGGGGCGCGGGCGACCTCGCTGAAGACGCTGGAGTGGGAGCGCATCCACGAAACCCTGGCGGAAACCGGGTTCAACATCTCCGAAACCGCCCGCCGCCTGGGCATGCACCGGCGCACCCTGGCCCGCAAGCTGGAGAAGAAGCAGGTGCCCTGAACGGGCGTTCCCCTGTCCAGTCGGTCAAAGGATGCGCATGGCCGCTGGACAATGGCCGCCACTCCGCCCATTTTTCACGGCCTGTTACAGTCGTGTGTCATACGCAGCAGCAAGGAGCAGTGTGAAGTGTCTCTTTCCACGTCGAGCAGCAGCCCCTCCGATCCGCGGACCGAGGCCCGCCGTCTTTTGACGGACGCCATCTCCACGTACCTCCAGTCGTGCAAGGATCTGGCTGCTGCGACCGAACGCGCGACCGAGACGAGCGGCAGCATCGACACCCAGGCCCGCCGCAAGGCTTACCAGACGCTGACCGAACTGGGCGATCAGGTCCGCCTCGCGCAGCGCCGCCTCGTCACCGCGGCCAAGCAGGCCCGCCGGGTCATGCCGGTGGCCGAGATCGAAGAGGTCGCCAAGAAGCTGGACAAGCGTGACACCACGGAAAGCGCCGCCGTGCTGGTCAAGGCCGCCCTGGTCAATTGACTTGGTCAACTGACGTCTGTTGGGGCATGGCTCGCCTGTTCGGCATAGTCGAATCCGCCGGATTGGCGGGAATCGCCGACTTTTTGCGGGTCACAGCGTCGCGCCCGGTCGATTCCGGGCGGGAGCATCTTGCGCGCTGCCGCCCGGCAGGGTAGGTCAGAGGCGCCTGGAGCCCTGGAACATGCTGGGGTTCCGCCACGAACAAGGGGAATTTGGGAATGACGAAGGCCGATCTCATCGACGCGATCGCCGGCAAGCTGGGCGGCACGAAGGCCGACGCCGGCAAGGCGCTGGACGCGGTTCTGGAGAGCCTGCAGGACGCGCTGGTCAAGGGGGAGACGGTCAAGCTGCCGGGCTTCGGCCAGTTCGAGATCGCCGAGCGCGGCGAGCGCACGGGCCGCAACCCGCAGACCGGTGCGGAGATCAAGATCGCCGCCTCCAAGGCGCCGAAGTTCTCCGCCGGCAAGGCCCTCAAGGACGCCGTCAACGGCAAGGCCGAGTAACGGCGCCGATTTGCCCCTCTCCCTCCCGGGGAGAGGGGATTTCACCACCCGCTCAATGCGGGTTCGCCGGTCCCGGCGTGGCGTCGGCCAGCCAGCGGCCGAGCGGGTCGTCCGTATCGCTGCCCGTATCGTTTGACGCCTCGCTCCAGCCCGGCGGGACGCCGTCCATGTTCGGCAGGCGGTGGGCGATGCCCTTGTGGCAATCGATGCAGGTGCGCTGCCCGCTGAACAGATATTGCTGGTGGATGCGCGCTGCCCGCGCCCCCTGCTTGGTGATGTCCATCGATTCCGCGCTGTGGCAGTTGCGGCATTCCAGGGAATTGTTGGCTTTCAGCCGCGCCCATTCATGCTCGGCCAACTCGCGCCGCTTCTCCACGAACTTATCGCGTGTGCTGATGGTGCCGAAGATCTTGCCCCAGACCTCCTTTGACGCCTGCATCTTGCGGGCGATCTTGTCGGTCCAGTTGTGGGGGACATGGCAGTCCGGGCAGGTCGCCCGCACGCCGGAACGGTTGGTGAAGTGGATGGTGGTCTTCAACTCCTCGAACACGTTGTCCCGCATCTCGTGGCAACTCGTGCAGAACTTCTCGGTGTTGGTAACCTCCAGGGCGGTGTTGAAGCCGCCCCAGAACATCACGCCGGCCAGGAAGCCGCCCAGCGTCAGGAAGCCGAGGCTGAGGTAACGGCTCGGCCCCGCGATGATCCGCCAGGGCCGCAGCAGGAAATCGGGCAGCTTCATCGCCGGTCACCCCCGTCCGACGGGCGGCTGATGAGGCTGTCCATGTCCCTGAAGGTGTTCGGGACGATGGGCTGCGCCACGGTCTGGGGGACATGGCACTGCGTGCAGAAATAGCGGCGCGGCGCCACCGCGCCCAGGGTCTGGCCTTCGCGGTCGACGTAGTGGGTGATGCTGATCATCGGCGCCTGGGTGGCCCCGGTGAACTGGCGGCTGTGGCAGGTCAGGCACTGGTTGTTGTTCAGGCTGATCTGATAATCGCGGATGTTGTGCGGGATGACCGGCGGCTGTTCCGGATAGTTGCGGGCGACCCGCCGGTCATCGGTGACGTCGGCGGGGATCGGCGGGGCCGGGTCCTCGTCGGTGAACTGGATCGGCGGGCGGAAGGGCTCCCGGACCTGTCCGGTTCCCTGGGCGGCGAGCAGTGCCGGCACGAGACAGGGCAGGGCCGCGGCCAGCACGAGCATGAGATGGCGGCGCATGGTTGCGGTCCTCCCTCAGACGGCCACGATCTTGACGGCGCACTTCTTGAAGTCCGTCTGCTTGCTGATCGGGTCGGTGGCGTCGAGCGTGCATTTGTTGATGAGGCGCGCCGAATCGAACCAGGGCACGAAGACCACGCCGCGCGGCGGCCGGTTGCGCCCACGCGTCTCGACCCGCGTGCGCATCTCGCCGCGCCGCGACATCACCTTGACCTCCGAGCCGCGGCGCAGGCCGCGCGACTGCGCGTCGTCCGGGTGCATGTAGACCAGCGCCATCGGCATGGCCTTGTAGAGTTCGGGCACCCGCATGGTCATGGAGCCGGAGTGCCAGTGCTCCAGCACGCGCCCCGTGACCAGCCACAGGTCGAAGTCCTTGTCCGGCGATTCCGCCGGGGGTTCGTAGGGGAAGGCGAACAGGTTGGCCTTGCCGTCCGGATTTCCGTAGAAGCGCACCCCCTCGCCCTTCGGGACGTAGGGGTCGAGCCCCTCCCGGTAGCGCCACTTCGTCTCCTTGCCCTCGACCACCGGCCAGCGCAGCCCGCGCACCTCGTGATAGGTGTCGAAGGGCGCCAGATCGTGGCCATGGCCGCGCCCGAAGGCGGCGTACTCCTCGAACAGGCCTTTCTGCACGTAGAAGCCGAACTCCTTCGACTCCCGGTTCTCGTAGGCGGGGTCCAGCTCCGACACGGGGAAGCGATCGACGTTGCCGTTGCGGAACAGCACGTCGAACAGGGTCTTGCCGCGGAAGTCGGGATTGGCGTCCAGGATCTCCTTCGGCCACACCTCGTCGGTGGTGAAGCGCTTGGAGAACTCCATGAGCTGCCAGAGGTCCGAGCGCGCCTCGCCCGGCGCGTTGACGAGCTGGTGCCAGAAATGGGTCCGCCGTTCGGCGTTGCCGTAGGCGCCCTCCTTCTCCACCCACATGGCGGCGGGCAGGATCAGGTCGGCGGCGGCGGCGGTCACCGTCGGGTAGGCGTCCGAGACGACGATGAAATTCTCTGGATTGCGGTAGCCGGGGTAGGTCTCGTTGTCGCTGTTGGGCGCCGCCTGGAGGTTGTTGTTGACCATGATCCAGTAGGCGTTGAGCTTTCCGTCCTTCAGCATCCGGTCCTGCAGGACGGCGTGATAGCCGATCTTGCCGGGCAGCAGCCCCTTGGGAATCTTCCAGCCCTCCTCGACGTGGGAGCGGTGGGTGGGGTTGGTCACCTGCATGTCGGCGGGCAGCCGGTGGGCGAAGGTGCCGACCTCGCGCGCCGTGCCGCAGGCCGAGGGCTGGCCGGTCAGCGAGAAGGGGCTGTTGCCCGGCTCCGAGATTTTTCCGGTCAGAAGGTGGATGTTGTAGACCATGTGGTTCACCCACACGCCGCGGACGTGCTGGTTGAACCCCATGGTCCACAGCGACATGACCTTGATCTTCGGGTCCGCGTACATCTCGGCGAGCGCCAGCAGCCGCTCCTTCGGGACCTTGCTCAACTCCGCCACCTTCTCCAGCGTGTACTCGCTGACGAATGTGGCGAACTCGTCGAAACTCATGGGCTTGGAGTCGGTCGGGTCCTTGGCGTTGGCGGCGCGCACCTCCAGAACGCTCTCGGGGCGCAGGCCGTAGCCGATGTCCTTCTGGCCGAGGCGGAAGCTGCAATGCTTCTCGACGAACTTCTTGTTCACCCGCCCGGTCTGGATGATGTGGTTGGCGATGTAGTTCAGGATGGCCAGATCGGTCCCCGGCTCGAAGATCATCGGGATGTCGGCCAGCTCGAAGCTGCGGTGCTCGAAAGTGGAGAGGACGGCCACCTTCACGTGGTTGTGGGCCAGCCGCCGGTCGGTGATGCGGGTCCACAGGATGGGGTGCATCTCCGCCATGTTGGAGCCCCAGAGGACGAAGGCGTCGGCGTGCTCGAAATCGTCGTAGCAGCCCATCGGCTCGTCCATGCCGAAGGTGCGGATGAAGGCCACGGCGGCCGACGCCATGCAGTGGCGTGCGTTGGGGTCCAGATTGTTGGTGCGGAAGCCGGCGCGCATCAGCTTGGACGCGGCGTAGCCCTCCCAGATCGTCCATTGGCCGGACCCGAACATGCCGACGGCGTCCGGCCCCTTCTCCTTCAGGACCCGCTTCCATTGGCGGGCCATCTCGTCGAAGGCCTCGTCCCAGGAAACCGGGCGGAATTCCCCATCCTTATGGTACTTCCCGTCGCGCATGCGCAGCAGCGGCTGGGTCAGCCGGTCCTGCCCGTACATGATCTTGGATAGGAAATAGCCCTTAACGCAGTTCAGGCCGCGGTTGACCTCCGCCTGCATGTCGCCGTGGGTGGCGACGACGCGGTTGTCCTTGGTGGCGACCATGACGCTGCATCCGGTGCCGCAGAAGCGGCAGGGCGCCTTGGACCAGGTAAGCTGGGCGTCCTCGCCCGCCACCATGGATTGTTGGGCCATGGCGGGCAGGCTGATGCCCCCCGCCGTGGCGGCGGCCGCGACCGCCTGCGCCTTGATGAAATCCCGCCGGTCAAGCATGGGTTCCTCCCCCTTCTTCTTGACGAATGTGAAATCCGGACGCGTCAACGCCGCGCCGTGTCGACCTTCTCCGCGGTCCGGGCCGCCATCGGCTCGGCGTGGTGGAAGACCATGACCGCCGACATCACGCCGGGCATCAGGTGGATCGCGGTCATGCGGTCGGCGATGCGGCCCTCGTGGGGGCCTTCCACGGTCACCACCATCCGGCCCCGCTCCTCCGCATGGATCTCCACGTCGCCCAGCGCGGCGACGGCGGCCCGCACGTCGGGGCTTCGCTCGGGCCGCAGATGGACGAGGATGGAGGCGATGTGCCATTCCGCCGGTGCTTCGGCCAATCGGTCGTGGGCTTCAGGGTGCATGGGCGGTCTCCGGTCCGGGGTGCAACGTGACGGCGTCGGCGGGGCAGGCGGCCAGACATGCGCCGCAGCCGGTGCAGGAGTCGTCCTCGACCACGGGGACCGCCACGCCGCCGGGCGCCAAGGCGAAGCGGATGGCCGATTCCGGGCAGGCGTCGCGGCAACTTCGGCAGACGACACGGTTCATGGCGAGGCAGGATGGTCCAATGCGCACGGCCAGCGTCCAAGGGCTGGCGGCGACACGGTCGAAGACCGGCTCGGGGCAGGAATCGGCACAGGCCGCGCAGAAACTGCACTCGCCCCGCCGGAAATCGACCTCGGGAAAACCGCCGTCTCCCCGGTGGATGATCCCCTCGGGGCAGGCGGCGGCGCAGGCGCCGCAGCGCGTGCACAAGTCGGTGAAGCGCTCCGTCCGGGACCAGGGCGGGCGCAACGGTGCCGGCTCGGCGCGCCGCCGTCCGCGAAGAAAGCCTCGTCGCCCTAAGTCGACCGATTCATCGGCCATCGCGCCGTACCCCTCAGACCGGAGGCGGACCGGGCGGACCCATGATGAGTTGCGACATCCAGACCAGGAAGCCGTAGCCGCCCACGACGGCGATCGACAGGATCGGCCAGATCACCACCGCCAGAACAAGGAACATGGCGATTTCCCGCCGCTTCGCGCCGGGATCGGGCAGGGGCTGGCCGGCGGCGGCACGGGATGGGAAGCGGGCTGGGTCCGGTGAAGAGGCCGGAGAATGGCGGCGGCTCATGGCGGCTCCCGTTTTTGGCGGGCGATGGTGTTGCCGACAGCCGGGGAGGCGGTCGGACATCCCAACAACAGGTTGAGCGTCGCTTCTGTTCCATGCGGCCGAGCGTGCGATGGACACCACCCCGACGCGCCGCGGCATGGCCTTTGATACGGATGATTTGGGGCGTGAACTTTTTTTGAGGGTCCCCGGGATTAAGCGGGGCGCGGGATCGTAAACTGATTGAAGAGGGGATAAGGAGGTCGGACGGCCTTGGTGTGATTTGGGCCTCCGGATTGTTTATTTCCGATTCGTACAGGGCATACAGATTGGATCGACTACGAGGTTGCTGATGATCTGAAGTTCTGTAAGATTGGAACGGCCGTTCTTGGTGTAACGGCTTCTCCACTGTTGTGATCGTAAGTGAAGCGAACTCAATCAGAGGCCGCGCCTGCTTTGGCGCGGCCTTTTTTTTGTCATTTCCAAGTTATAGTACGAAAGTTTTGCTGCTTTGATGGCGCCGTTCCGTAGGACATACCTTGAACGATAGTTGCGACAGCGAGGATTAATTGTGCTGTGATTCCTGAAACGGATGTTGTGTTCCGCTGATTGTGTGGTATACCAAGTACGAAATGCGGAACACCAAGCCTCTCCCAACGGTGGCGGTGGTGCTCCCGCCAAAACGTGAAGGGCACGCAAGCCCCAGAGAAAAGGCAATGCGACAACAACCATCGGCCCCGCCCGGCTGAGTTGAGTGTTCGATCACCGCATTGGGGAGGAAGAGTAATGAGTCAGTCCATCGCTGCACCGCCTGGCGGCTCGCAGGCGCCCATTTCCGAAGGCGCGCGTTGGATGCAGATCGTCGTCGGCATCGTCTGTATGGTGGCGGCGGCCAACATCCAGTATGCCTGGACGCTGTTCGTGCCGGAAATCCAGGCCACCCATGGCTGGACCCGCGCCTCGATCCAGACCGCCTTCACCGTCTTCGTCGTCGTCCAGACCTGGCTGACCCCCATCGAAGGCTATTTCATCGACCGTTACGGCCCCCGCGTCATCGTCGCCTTCGGCGGCGTGATGACCGGCCTCTCCTGGATCGTCGACAGCTACGCCGGCTCGCTCGGCATGCTCTATGTCGGTTCGGCCATCGGCGGCATCGGCGTCGGCTGCGTCTACGCCACCTGCGTCAACAGCGCGATCAAGTGGTTCCCGGACAAGCGCGGCCTCGCCGTCGGCCTGACCGCGGGCGGCTACGGTGCCGGTTCGGCCCTGACCATCCTGCCGATCGCCAACATGATCCATTCCTCGGGCTATCAGGCGACCTTCTTCTGGTTCGGCCTGCTGCAGGGTGCGATCATCATCGCCGCCGCCTTCTTCCTGCGCGCTCCGCAGAAGGATCAGGTGAAGGCCTCGACCAAGGTCCTGCAGTCCCGCCGCGACTATACGCTCAAGGAAGCGCTGCAGACGCCGGTCTTCTGGGTCATGATGGTCATGTTCATCTGCACCGTCTCGGGCGGTCTGATGGCGGTGGCCCAGCTCGGCGTGATCGCCCACGATCTGGGCGTGAAGGAAGCCCCGATCAGCCTGTTCGGCATCACCATGGCGGCTCTGCCCTTCGCGCTGATGCTCGACCGCGTGATGAACGGCATCTCCCGTCCGCTGTTCGGCTTCATCTCCGACCACATCGGCCGTGAAGCGACGATGTTCATCGCCTTCACCTTCGAAGGCATCGGTATCCTGATGCTCAGCCGCTTCGGCCACGACCCGATCATGTTCCTGATCCTGTCGGGCATGGTGTTCCTGGCCTGGGGCGAAGTGTACAGCCTGTTCAGCGCCACCTCGGCGGACACCTTCGGCACCAAGCACGCGGCGAAGATCTACGGCGTGCTGTACTGCGCCAAGGGCGTCGCGGCGCTGCTGGTCCCGCTGGGCAACCTGCTGATGGAAGCCACCGGCACCTGGGCGACCGTGCTCTACATCTGCGCCACCATGGACCTTATCGCGGCCTTCTGCGCCATCGCGGTCCTGCGGCCAATGCTGCGCCGGCACCATGCCCGCAACGCCGAACTCGCCGCCCAGCAGGGCACGGGTCCGGTCACCGCGGCAGCCAGCCCGTAACCTCCGCTCCGGCGGACCGACCGAAAGGGGGCCACGCGCGTGGCCCCCTTTTCGGCGTTCCGGACGGCCTTGCGAAACGGGACGGGAGGGTGGAGCATGTCGGCGGAGGGGGCATTGACAATCGACGGCGGGGGCAGGGTATGGCAAAGGACGACGGCAGTTTCCGGCTGGTGGTCGCTTGCTCGCTGGGCGGGGTGGCGGTCAGCGTGGCCTTCGGCTCGCTGCTGCTGTCGCGCTGGGCGCCCCGGACGGAGAACACGGTGGTCGAACGGGCGATCCACAACATGGACCGGGAGACCTGCGAGCGTGTGCTGCACTCCTTCACGCAGCCGCAGCCGGTGGGCACCCGCGTACTGTGGCTGTGGGCGGAGGAATCGACGCCGGGCGTCTTCACCGGAGCGCCCTGGACGTCGCGTGTGACCGGGCCGGGCGTGCAGACGGCGGCGGCCGGGGCGGCTGGAGGGGGGAGCGGGGCGATGGCCGGCCGCTCCCCCCGTCCCTACGCCTTCGATCCGGCGTCCCAGGTGGCGCCGGACGCGGCCTGCTCTTTCCCGAACAACTCCCTGCACATCGTGTCGGTGGAGTATCCGCCCAGGCCCGACGCCGCTCCGGCAAAGGGCAAGCCGTAGAAAGGAAAAGGGCCGGCCGCGGGAAGCGGCCGGCCCTTTCCGGCAGGCGGTGCGCCGGATGGAAGCGCCGCCTTACTCCTCGCGCTGTCCCATGAGCTGCATCAGCATCTGGAAGAGGTTGATGAAGTTGAGGTAGAGCGAGAGGGCGCCCATGACGGCGAGCTTGGTGTTGCCCTCGTGCCCGTAGCCCTCGGCGTACTCCTCCTTGATGCGCTGGGTGTCGTAGGCGGTCAAGCCGGTGAAGATGACCACGCCGATGACCGAGATGGCGAACTGCAGCGCGCTGGAGCCGACGAAGATGTTGACCAGGCTGGCGATGACGATGCCGATCAGGCCCATCATCAGGAACGAGCCCATCTTCGACAGGTCGGCCTTGGTGGTGTAGCCCCACAGGCTCATCGCCGCGAACATCGCCGCGGTGATGAAGAACACCCGCGCCACGCTGGCCCCGGTGAAGACCAGGAAGATCGACGCCATCGACACGCCCATCACCGCGCAGAAGGCCCAGAAGAGCCCCTGCAGCGCGCTCGCCGACATCGCGTGGAAGCGGAAGGACAGCACCATGATGAAGGCCAGCGGCGCCAGCATCACCACCCACTTCAGCGGGGTCGTGAAGATCGGAACGTACAGCGCCGGCGTGCTCGCCACGAACAGCGCCACAAGCCCCGTCACGCCCAGACCGAGCATCATGAAGTTGTAGACCCGCAGCATGTGCTTGCGCAGGCCCTCGTCGAACGCCGCGCCGTAGGCCGGCGCCGCGCTGCCGAATTGGTTGCCGTAGAAGGGTCCGCTCATTGTCTCACCATGTCCTTCGGATGCTTATCGTTCGGATGCTTGTCGTTTAGTGCGTCTGCTTCAGAACCACGCCATGCGGGCGTCGCGGGCGTGGGCCAGGATTTCTTTTTCCGGCTGTTCGCCGCACAGCGCGTAGACCGTCGTCCCGACCTGCCAATAGGCGACCGAGACGTTGCCGATCCGCTCCGCCTGGGGTTCGGTGACGGCGAAGCGGTCGACCTCGCTGGCGAACAGCGTGATCAGCTCGGACCCGCCGTGGCGGTAGGCCGCCTGCACCGCGACCCCACCGTCCCAGGCCACCGTGCGCAGCCCGTCCGGCGCCTGCCCGATGTCGAGCTGCGGGATCGGCACCGCGACCTCCGGATTGGCGGGGGCGAGCCGGTTCACCAGGGAATTGGCGGCGTCAGCGAAGGGCTTGAAGTTGATCCCGCTGTGCAGCGCCTGCTGGTGGGTCTGCGCCGCGATGGTGATGTAGTGGGTGGCCGCGTGCGCCGTGGCGACGGGGTTGACCGACAGGGACGACACCGCGCTGTGCGCCGTCCAGCCGAGCCCGACGAGGCACAGCGCCGCCACCGCCCGCCGCCCGCGGCCCGAGCCCTTGGTGGCCCGCGCCCGGTTCATCAGCTCCGCCGCCGGGCGGCGCCACAGCGCGCCCCACTGCTTGCGCCGCGGCAGCGGCGCGCCGGCGCCGACCGCCGGCTGGGCCGGGGTGGAAGCCGGTTCGGCGGTGGGGGCGACGGCGGGTTCGGGGGCGACCATTTCGGCCGCCGCCTTCTCAATGGCCGGGCCGGCTATGAACAGGCGGATCTCGTCGCGCACCCGCATGTCGTGCATGACACGGGCGGCCTCGTCCGGATTGGCCTCCAGGTAGGCTTCCACCTCGATGCGGCGCTGCGCGTCGAGTTCGCCGTCCACATAGGCGTTCAGGTCGATGTCGCTGATCGGTTCGTTCATCGTCATTTCACCACGCGCAACGGGGGGCGCTGGACCCGGTCTGATGGGGTTCGGTCGGACTGGTCCGGCTGGCGCCCGCCGCCCGTCTTGGCCCGCAGCGCGTCGCGCGCACGGCCCAGGCGGGACATCAGGGTGCCCACGGGGATGCCCAAGCACTCCGCGGCGTCCCGGTAGGACATGCCGTCGAGCGCCACGAGCACCAGGGCCTCCCGCTGTTCGACCGGCAGGTTCATCAGGGCCGCGATGGTCTGGCCCAGATGGACGTGGCTCAACTGCGCGGGCGGGGAGCCTTCCTCCGCCATCGAGCTGAGTTCGCCGGTCGCTTGGCGTTCGGCCTGCTGGCGCCGCCAGCGGTCCACGAAGGTGTTGTGGACGATGGCGAGCAGCCACTTGCGCAGGTCGCGCCCGTCCGTGAAGGACGACGCTCCCTCGATGGCCTTGACGAGCGCCTCCTGGACGAGGTCCTCGGCTTGGTCGGGGTCTCGCATCAGGACAAGGGCGTAGCGCCTCAGAACGTCCAGATGCTGTCCCAGCTCGTCTTTCATCACCGTCCCGGATTGGTTCTTCACACTCGGCATACGGATCATGCCGTGGCTTAATCCGCACCGGGGGAAAAAATCGCCACGGGATTGGCTTGCGCGCGGACGCAGGGCGGAGTAGGTCAGAAGCGCCTGGAGCCCTGGAGAATGCTGGGGTTCCTCCATGAACAAGGGGAGTAGGGAATGACGAAGGCCGATCTCATCGACGCGATCGCCGGCAAGCTGGGCGGCACGAAGGCCGACGCCGGCAAGGCGCTGGACGCGGTTCTGGAGAGCCTGCAGGACGCGCTGGTCAAGGGGGAGACGGTCAAGCTGCCGGGCTTCGGCCAGTTCGAGATCGCCGAGCGCGGCGAGCGCACGGGCCGCAACCCGCAGACCGGTGCGGAGATCAAGATCGCCGCCTCCAAGGCGCCGAAGTTCTCCGCCGGCAAGGCCCTCAAGGACGCCGTCAACGGCAAGGCCGAGTAAGCCTTCCGCAAGGACGATCCTTGTATCGGATGAAGGGGCGGCGGCAACGCCGCCCCTTTCGTCTTTCCAAAATTCTTGGTGACGACATGAGCAGCAACAACGTCTACCGCTGGATCAAGGTCGAGGGACGGTGGGAGCCGGCGCAACAACTGGGCGATGGCTCCTACATGCCGATCGGCGACATCGTGCCGTTGACCGCCCGCAGCGTGAAGGTCGGTCCGGTGATCGAGCCGCCGGCCCGCAACGCCGCTCCCAAGGACGACGTCGACGAATAGGGCGGACTCCCGGCTCTATCCGGTCGTCCCGTCCCCGTCGAGCATGGCGCGGACCGCGCCGACCGCCGCCTGGAAGCTGAAGGGCTTGTGCAGGACACGCAGCCGGTCGGACTCCGGGTGCCGGAGGGCGCCGCTGTCGGCGGTCATGACGATCACCGGCAGGGTCGGCCGCCGCGCCCGCGTCCGGCGAATCAGTTCGTTGCCATCCATCACCGGCATCCGCAGGTCGGTCATCAGCAGCGACGCCGGGCCGCTTTCCAGGGCGGCGATGGCCTCCAACCCGTTGTGGGTCAGCGTGACGCGCAGACCCTGGCCTTCCAGCGTGTCGGCAAGGGCCAGGGCTTCGAGGCGTTCATCCTCGGCGACGAGGATGTGGGGAGCGGACTCCATGGTTCGGCCTGACAATGCAACGCAAAGGGAGTAAGGGGTACGTTGCGGCCGGCCGGATGGATTTCCCCAGACTGCGGAGGGTGATCGGAACGCTGGGGATCAGGCGCACTCGGCGAGGTCGGCCAGGGCCTCGGCGTCCAGCAGCTCGACCCGGCCTCCGTCCAGGATGCGGATCAGGCGCGAGGTCTTCAGCTTGGTGAAGCCGCGCGACACGGTCTCCGTGGTCAGGCCGAGATGGTCGGCGATGTCGCAGCGGCTCATCGGCAGGGCGATGGCCCGGCCCGCACCGGCCCGGCGGCTCAGCGCCAGCAGGAAGCTGGCCAGCTTCTCCAGCGCCGACTTGCGGCCGAGCAACAGCATCTGGTCCTGCGCCGCCACCAGCTCGGAGGTGGTGACCGACAGCAGCCGGCGGGCCAGGGCGGGCTGGGAGTCCAGCAGGGCGTCGAGCTGGCAGCGCGGGATGCGCTGGACGGTGGAGGCCGTGATCGCCTCAGCGGAGTAGAGATAGCGGTCGGCGAAGGCCAGACCGACCATGTCGCCGGCCTGGAGGAAGCCGATGATCTGGCGGCGCCCGTCCGGCAGCAGCTTGTAGAGGCGGATCATGCCGTCGACCACCCGGAAAACGGCGTCGGCGGCCTCGCCCTCGGCGAAGATGGACTGCTCGCGGTCGAACACCCGGAACTGGGCGATGGCAGCCAGCGGGTCGGCGTCGTTGGCGGCGAAGCCGGCGGTGGGACGGGACGGGGCGACACGCGGCATCGCCATCACGGCGGCCTGATGGCCGTGCGGAACGCGCGTCGGCTGGGCGGCGATGGCGGTGTGAGCGTGCATGTCGGGCCCCTCGGCGTTCGTGGAAGCGGCCCATCCCCGTGGGGCAACCGCTCGATGAGCCGAAATTACGCGCCGCGGGGTACCCTGTGCAGTTCGGTCTTGTACCTAAGGGGCTTTGCGTACGTAAGACTACCTAGGGGGCATTGCGGAGGGGGAGCAGGGACGCTCACCCTCCGTGCACCAGCCGTTCGAACAGATCCTCCGATCCCATCTGCCCGCCCTTGAGCATCAGCTCCACGCCATCGGTGGGCGGGTGCGCGCTGTGGGTCAGGCTGACCGTCACACCGGGGCTGAGCGCCGTCCGGTAGGACAGGCCCCACAGGCCCAGCGCCTTCACCGCCTTACTGGAGGTGTCGCCTCCGGCGATGCCCAGGCGGCGCAGCGGCACTGCACGGGCGACCGAGGCGACGAAGTCCGCGGTCGCGTCGGCGACGGCGGCGGACTGGGCGGTGTCGGGCGCCTCGCCCTCCGCCGGGGCGGTCCACACCAGCACGTTCCGGCCCTGGCCCAGCAGGCCGGCGATCTCGCTCCGCAGCCGCTCGCGGTAGGCGTCGTCGCGGCACAGGGCGCCAGCGTCCGCCGGCATCCGGTGGAAGGAGGAGGCCGCGGCGATCTGCCGGCGCGTGACCGGCGACAGACTGCCGGCCAGCACGAAGACCGGCCCCTCCGCCGGGGCCAGCGGCGCGTCGCCGACCGTCTCGTCGCGCTCCCATTGGGTGGCCAGCGCCTGGACCACGCCGCTCGGCCCGACCGCCAGCAGGGGCGAGCGGCGTGCCCGCTCCCAGATCAACCGCCCGACGGGCGCCAGATCCGTTGCCTGGGCGATGTCCAGCAGGACGGCCGACGCGCCGCCCGGCACCATCCGGTCCAGCTTTTCATCCAACATTCCGGCATCCAGCCCGTAATCCGGGTAGTGCAGGGCGCCCATCCCCTCCAGCCCCTGCGCGCCGAGGTGGAGGCGCAGGTCGGCCTCCATCATCGGGGTCACCGGATGGGCCTTCATCGTCGGGTGGCGGTCGATGCGGTGGACCGTCCCACCGGTGCCCGCCGCGGCGAACAGCGTGCTGAACAGGCAGTAGCGCCCGATGTTCGGCTGGCCGCCCACCACCGGCAGGAAGCGGTTGGGGAAGAATGGCCGCAGGGCCGCCACCGCCGCGCCGATGCTGCCGACCTGCGGCGCGCTGTCGAAGGTCGAGCAGCACTTGTAGTGCATCACCGGAACGCCGAGCCCGGCGAAGAAGCGCCCCACCGGCTCCAGCTCCGCCCGCAGGGCTTCCGGGGCCATGGTGCGCGAGGCCCCGGCGATCCCCAGCGCGTCCAGCGGACCGAGCCCGGCCAGCCGCTCCGCGTCGGGGATCTCCAGCAGAAGCAGCGCCCGCTGCCCGGCCTTCGCCAGCGTGGCCAGCGTGTCGGTGGCCCCGGTGAAGTCGTCCCCGTACCAGCCCAGCCGGGGCGGTGGGTGTGCGGCCGTCACTTGGCCGCTCCGAAGAACTCCAGGGCGCGCTTCAGCTCCGGCCGGGTCGCGGCGGCGTCCGGCAGGGCGACGCCCTCGCGCACCGCCGCCCAGGCCTGGCGGATGCTCGTCACGCCGGCTGCGGGGCCGTCCGGATGGGCCATGATGCCGCCGCCGGACATGAACAGCAGATCGTCCGTCCCCACCGCGTCCCAGGTGACGGGGACGGTCCCCGCCCACTGGCCGGAGGAGAAGGCCGGCATCACCGCGTCGTCGCAGCCCTCGGCCAGCGGGGCGAGGCAGGACTTGGCGCCGTCGATGACCTCCGCGTCGGGCTGGGCGAACTTGCCCTGGAGGCCGTGGACGTGCATGTGGTCCACCCCGGCGAGCCGCCACAGCGTCTGGTAGGCGTCGAAGCCGATGCCCAGGCTGGGGTGGCGCGACAGGGCGCCGAAGCCGTTGCGGTGGCCGTGCAGCACCAGCCCGCTGTGGCGGCGCAGCGTCTGCACGGCGGAGAAGCCGCACCAGTTCAGGCTGACCATCACGCAGCTTCCGCCCTCGCGCTCCACCAGATCGGCGTGGCGGCGCATGGCGTCCGTCTCGTCGCTGATGTTGAAGGCGACCATGACGTGCTTGCCGGTGCGGTCCTGGTGGCGGCGTACCCGGTCCATCACCGCCGGCACGCGCTGGGCCAGCGGGGCGTGGATCGGGTCGGCGCAGATCTCGTCGTCCTTGATGAAGTCCAGCCCGGCGGCGCAGAGCGTGCCGACCAGTTCGCCGGTCTCTTCCGCCGACAGGCCGAGGTTCGGCTTGATGATGGAGCCGACCAGCGCCCCGCGCTCCACCCCGGTCAGCCGCCGCGTGCCGGCCACGCCGTGCCGCGGCGCGTCGAAGCCCTTGCGGTACGCGGCGGGCAGGCGGACGGAGTCGAGCCGCAGGCCGGTGACCTCGCCCAGGTCGAAGAGGTTGCCGGCCACCGTCGCGGCCAGCGTCGGCAGGTTGGCGCCGACGTTGCCGGTGGGGAAGCTGATGGCGACGCGGGCGCGCCGCCACGGTCCGGGCCGCTTCTGCCGCTCCAGCCATGTGTTCGGCAGGCTGGGGGAGGCGGCGGGTTCCAGCTCCTCCACCCGCTCCACCACGGCGCGGGCGCGGGCGCGCAGGTCGTCCGTCTCGCCGTGGACGCGGGTGAAGGTGCCGCAGGACTGCTCCCCCGCCATGACCTCCGCCACCTTGGCGGGGTCCAGCGGGGTCTCGATCAGATAGGTCGCCTCGAAGCGGTCGGAGCGCATGGCGTTGCTCACAGGCGGCTGAGGTCGGGGAAGGGCCGGACCGGATCGCGGCCGTCCCAGTCGAGGGAGGCGTTGCGGATCAGGTCGAACATCTTGCCTTTCGGCCCGGCGACCTCCGACAGCTCGATCACCGTGCCGGGGTGGTACTCGGTGTCGAAATAGACGAAGCGGCCCTTCTCGCCGACCTCGCCGCTCATCACCGGCTTGAAGCCCTGGGCGGTCAGCCGCTCCAGGTCGGCGTCGTAGTCCTCGGTCCAGTAGGCGACGTGCTGGAGCCCGGTGCGCCCGGCCTTCAGGAAGTCGCGGTACATCGACGGCGCGTCGTTGCGGGTCTGGATCAGCTCCATCTGGAGCGGGCCGGAGTTGGCGAGCGCCACCGAGTTGTGAACCTCGTACCGCTCCCCGCGGTAGGTGTAGTTCCGGATCGGAACCCGCTCGTTGTAGAACCACGGGCCGATGCCCAGGGTGCGGCTCCAGTAGTCCATGGCGGCTTCGATGTCGTCGACGACGTAGCCAGCCTGCCGGATCTGGCCGAAGAATCGGCTCATGAAGGAACTCCTGATTTTATCGTTATTGGGGGACCGGCGGGGCTTCAATAGGGAAGGAAGCCGGTGGAAATCCACGGAATGGCGGCGACCACGATCAGGCCCACAAGAAGGGCGGCGACGTAGCCCCAGATGTGCTTCAGACCTTCGTCCGGGCTGACCTTGCTGATGGCGCAGGCGCCGTAGTAACCGACGCCGAAGGGCGGGGCGAACAGGCCGATGCCCATGGCGAAGATCACGACCATCGCGTAATGCACCTCGTGCACCCCGGCGTCGCGGGCGATGGGGAACAGCAGCGGGCCGAACAGGACGATGGCGGGGATGCCCTCCAGAACGCTGCCCAGGATGATGAAGGCGACGATGGAGATGGCGAGGAAGCCGTAGCCGCCGCCGGGGATGTCGGCCATCCACAGGGCCAGCGCGCGGGAGAAGCCGGACTGCGTCAGGCCCCAGGCCATGGCGGTGGCGCAGCCGACGATGAAGATGATCGCCCCGGTCAGCGACGCCGTCTCGATCAGCATCGGCTTCAGCCGCGCCCAGTCGAACTGGCGGTAGACCAGCAGACCCATGATGGTGGAGTAGGCGATGCCGATGGTCGACACCTCGGTCGCCGTCGCCACACCTTCCACCACCGCGGCGCGGATGACGAAGGGCAGCAGGATGGCCGGCAGGGCGGCCACGGCCAGACGGGCGATCTCGGACGCCGGCGGGCGGCGGATGTGGCTCAGATCCTCATGGCGGTAGCGCCACCAGACGACGGCGCAGAGCGCCGCACCCAGCACCACCGCCGGCAGCAGGCCGCCCGCGAACAGCGCCGCGATGGACACGCCGGTGACCGAGCCGATGGTGATGAGCACGATGGAGGGCGGGATGGTCTCGGTCTGCGCGCCGGTCGCCGACAGCAGGGCGACGAGGTCGCCCGGAGGGGCGCCGCGCTTCTTCATCTCCGGGAACAGCACCGGCGCGATGGCCGCCATGTCGGCGATCTTCGAACCGGAAATGCCCGACACCAGATACATCGCCCCGATCAGCACGTAGGACAGGCCGCCGCGCACATGGCCGAGCAGGCTGGCGAGGAACTGGATCATGGCGCGGGCCATGCCGGTCATCTCGATCAGCAGGCCGAGGAAGACGAACAGCGGCACCGCCAGCAGGATCAGGTGCGACATGCCCTCGTCCAGCCGCCCGACCATGACGAGCAGCGGGGTCGAGGTGGTCAGCGCCAGATAGCCGAAGGTGGCCAGCGCGAAGGAGAAGGCGATGGGAACGCCGCCGAACACGCAGGCGGCGACCACGCCGACGAAGAAGATGACGAGGTTGGTCTGCCCCAGCGGCTTCAGCACCGGACCGGCCAGCCAGAAGGCCACGGTCACCGCCGCGGTCAGGGCGACCGCCGCCAGGGTGATCCGGAGGTTGCGCATCCGCATCAGCCGGATCAGCGCGACCACGACCATCAGCCCCAGCCCGGTCGGCAGGGCCGCCGCGCGCCAGGCGTTGCTGATCTCCAGCGCCGGGGTGACGATGAACTGCTCCTCCATGGCGTAGTCCAGGGCGGGGTGCAGGATCATCGCCAGGAAAGCGATCGGTGCGGTGATCGCCAGCGTCTCCAGCAGGGCGCGTGGCGTCGGGCCGACGCGGCTGACCAGCCCGGTCATCCGCATGTGCTCGCCGCGGCGCAGCGCCACCACGGCGCCCAGCATGGACAGCCACAGGAAGAGGATGGAGGCCAGCTCGTCCGACCACACCAGCGGCGCGTGGAAGACGTAGCGCGCCGTCACCCCGGCCAGCAGGATGACGATCTCGGCCAGAACGATGAGGGCGGCGGCACCCTCCACCGTCGCGGCGAGGCCGCGGTCCAGCCGATCGGTCCAGGAACCGCCGGACGCGGCCCCTGGCATGGCGCCGCCCTCGTCGAGCGCCGTCGCGTGGTGAGACAAAGCCGCACCCTCCCTTCCCGTGTTGTCCACAGCCGTTCTTTAGGCGAGCTTGCCGACGGCGCCTTCCAGCAGCGCCCAGGCCTCGTCGCCGAAGCGGCCCTTCCATTCGCCGTAGAAGCCGCTGTCGCGGAGCTTGGCGCGGAAGCTGTCGGGGGACGGCTGGTTGAAGGCGAGGCCCTTGGACTGGAGGTCGGCCTGCACCGACTGGTTCAGCGCCTTGATGTCCTCGCGCTGCTGCACGCCGGCGTCGTTGATCGCGGTGGAGACGATCTTCTGCAGGTCGGGGGGCAGGCCGCGCCACGCGCGCCCGTTGGCGATGAACCAGAAGCCGTCCCAGATGTGGTTGGACAGGGCGCAGTACTTCTGCACCTCGTACAGCTTGGCGACCTGGATGATCGGCAGCGGGTTCTCCTGCGCGTCGACGATGCGCGTCTGGAGCGAGGAATAGACCTCCGAGAACTGCAGGCTGGCCGGGGCGGCGGACAGCGACTTGAACATGGCGATGCTGAGCGGGCTGACCGGCACGC
Organism: Azospirillum brasilense; assembly: GCF_022023855.1. Lineage (NCBI taxonomy): Bacteria > Pseudomonadati > Pseudomonadota > Alphaproteobacteria > Rhodospirillales > Azospirillaceae > Azospirillum > Azospirillum brasilense. The sequence continues at coordinate 586,654 of NZ_CP059452.1, read as the reverse complement.
GGATCTTCAGCCCGTCCATGTCGGCGGCGGTCTGGATCGGCTTGGCCCCGCTGGTCATCTGGCGGAAGCCGTTGTCCCACATCTTCTCGAAGGCGTGCAGGCCGACCTTGGAAATGGCGCCGCGCACATGCTCGCCCAGCTTGCCGTCCATGGCCGACCAGACCTGCCCATAGTCGGCGAAGGCGAAGCCCACGGCGTTGATGGCGGCGACCGGGACCAGCGTGGCGATGACCAGCGCCGAGGGCGTGAAGAAGGTGATGCCGCCGCTGCGCACCTGCGACAGCATGTCGGTGTCGCCGCCGAGCTGGTTGTTCGGGAAGATCTGGATGTCGACGCGGCCGTTCGTCTCGCGGCGGATGCGCTCCGCCGCCTCGTGCGAGCGGACGTTCAGCGGGTGGGTCAGCGGCAGGTTGTTGCCGTACTTGAAGTCGAACTCGGCGGCGCGGGCGATGCGCGGCGCGCCGATCAGCGTGGCGGTGCCGGCCCCCGCGGCCAACCCGGCAACCATTCCGGCCGCCGGAGTGGCGGCCAACGCCTTGAGCATCGTGCGGCGCGAGAGCGGGTTCATGCTTTCCTCCCAGGAAACGTTGATGTAGTTTGATGTTCGACGGTGATTGTTGGTTGGACGGTATGTGCGCGAATGGCCGGTGTCAAACGCGAATGATGATGTGATTTGATGGGATCGGAGGGTTTTGAGCCGTGATGCAGGATGATGCGGACGCCGTCGCCGCGCCCCCCGAACACACCCGTGGCCTGCCGCGGATCGCCGACATCGCGCGGCTGTCCGGCGTCTCCACGGCCACCGTGGACCGCGTGCTGAACCATCGCCCCGGCGTGCGCCCGGCGACCGTGCAGCGCGTGATGAAGGCCGCGGCGGAGCTGGACTACATCCCGGAATCGGACCTCGGCGCGGCGCTGGGGCCGAAGCCGGTGCGGCTGGCTTTCCTGCTGCCGGACGGGACGAACCGCTACCTGACGCGGCTCGGCCAGCTGATCCGGCAGTCGGAGGCGGCGCTGGCCCCGCTGGGCATCCGCGCGCAGGTCGAATTCATCAAGAGCTTCAACCCGGACCTGCTGGCGCGCAGCCTGCTCCAGCACTGGCGCAAGGTCGACGGGGTCGCCTTCATGGCGCTGGAGCATCCGGCGGTGCGCGAGGCGGTGAACGAGCTGGCGGCGCGCAACGTGCCGACGGTGACGCTGATCTCCGACGTGCAGAACTGTCGCCGGGCCGCCTATGTCGGTCTCGACAACCGGGCGGCGGGTCGGACGGCGGGCTATCTGTTCGCGCGCTTCCTCGGCGGGCGGGCGGGCAAGGTCGCGATGATCGCCGGCAGCCTCAGCTACCGCGCGCACGAGGACCGCGAGCTGGGATTCCTGAACGTCCTGAAGGAGATGGCCCCGGCCATCGAGGTGGTGGGGCTGCGCGAGGCCCACGACGACGAGGCCAAAAGCTACCGGCAGACGCGGACGCTGCTCAGCCACCACCCCGACCTCGCCGGCATCTACACCATCGGCGGCGGGGCGGAGGGCGTGGCCCGCGCGCTGAAGGAGGCGCGGCGGGAGCGCGAGGTCGTCTTCATCGGCCACGGCTTCACGCCGGAGACGCGCGCGCTGCTGATCGACGGAACGATGGAGGCGGTGATCACCCAGGACCCGCGCAGCGCCCTGATGAGCTGCGCCGCCGTCTTCGCCAATCTGCGCGCGGGGCGGGAGGCGATGCACGGCGTGGAGCCGCCGCGCATCGAGGTCATCTTCAGGGAGAACCTGCCCCCCGCGGCTCCACCGTGACCGGCGCCGGGGCTGGCACGGGCCGCTTGTCGCGCACCATCACGACCAGCAGGACGGCGCAGAGGATCAGCGCCAGCGCGGCGTAGGTGCGCAGCGGCGGCGTCTCGCCCAGCACGACGATGGCGCCGGTAACGCCGATCACCGGCACGATCAGCGAGCTGACCGAAGCCTGTGCGACGCTCAGCCGCCGCACGATGGCGAACCACAGCAGGTAGCCGCCGACCATAGCCACCAGGATGTGGAAGACCAGCGCGACCAGCACACGGGGCTCCAGCGCCAACGTCGGGGCTGGGTCCATCGCCAGTGCGAAGGGCAGCACCATCGGCAGGGAGATGGCGAACTGCCAGCCGGTGATGGCGTTCGGCCCCATGGTCCAGGCCGTCCGCTTGATCAGGACATTGCCCAGCGCCCAGCTCACCGCGCCGGTCAGCATGAAGGCGGGGCCGAGCGGCAGGGCGCCCAGCCGAAGCAGATCGGGGCCGAGCAGGACGGCCAGCCCGCTCAGCCCGCAGGCCAGCCCCATCCACTGGCGCGGCCCCGGACGCTCGCCCAGGATGGGGATCGCCAGCAGCGTCGCCCAGGCCGGCATGGTGTAGGCGATGATGGCCGCGCCCGAGGTCGCCATGTTCATCTGCCCGAAGGCGGAGCAGATGTTGAAGCCCGCCATGTTCAGCAGGGCGACGGCGGCCAGCGGCCAGCGCTGTCCGCGCGGCACGGCCAGCGATTCCCCGCGCGACCGCGCGTAGGCGAACAGCACCGCCGCCCCGACGGCGAAGCCCAGGCTGCGCAGCGTCCAGGGCTGGATCTGGGTGAGGATGATCTTGACGGCGGGCCAGTTCAGGCCCCAGCAGACGCTGATGAGACCCACCAGCGACAGATCCAGCGCCCGAGCGCGGCTTATCATGGCATGGGATTCCGGGTGTGGGGTGGATGCACGACTTTCACATCTGAAATCCCCTCTCCCCTCCGGGGAGAGGGTTAAACGGGATGGTTGTGGGAACGCCGATCAGAACCTCACCGCGTCGCCACCCTTCAGCGACAGCATGGCGCGGGCCTCGTCCGGCGTCGCGACCTCAAAGGCCAGCCCCTCGATCAGCTTGCGGACCATGGCGACCTGCTCGGCGTTGGAGGTGGCGAGGCGGCCCGGACCGGCCCACAGATTGTCCTCCAGCCCGACGCGCACATTGCCGCCCAGCGCCAGCGACTGGGTTGCGATGGGCATCTGGTTGCGCCCAGCGCCCAGCACCGACCACACATACTGGTCCCCGAACAGCCGGTCGGCGGTGCGCTTCATGTGCATCACGTCCTCCGGATGCGCGCCGATGCCGCCCAGGATGCCGAACACCGACTGCACGAACAGCGGCGGCGTCACCAGCTTGCGGTCCAGGAAATGGGCCAGCGTGTAGAGGTGCGAGATGTCGTAGCATTCGAACTCAAAGCGCGTCCCGTTGCCGGAGCAGGTCTTCAGGATGTGCTCGATGTCCTTGAAGGTGTTCTTGAAGACGAGGTCGCGGCTGTTCTCCAGATAGGTGCGCTCCCAATCGTGCTGGAATTCGCTGAAGCGGTTCAGCATGGGGAACAGACCGAAATTCATCGAGCCCATGTTGAGCGACGCGACTTCCGGCTGGAACTGCGCGGCGGGGCGCAGCCGGTCCTCCACGGTCATGGCGGCGCTGCCGCCCGTTGTGATGTTCACCACGGCCTTCGTCGCCTGCTTGATGCGCGGCAGGAAGCGTTGGAACAGCTCCGGGTCCTGGGTGGGGCGGCCGGTCTCCGGGTCGCGGGCGTGCAAGTGGACGATGGCCGCCCCGGCCTCCACCGCGGCGATGGCCTCCGCCGCGATCTGGTCCGGAGTCACCGGCAGGTGCGGCGACATGCTGGGCGTGTGGATGGAGCCGGTGACCGCGCAGGTGATGATGACTTTCCGCGCGCTCTTCTTGGGCGTGGTCATGGTTTCCTCCCTTATCTCCCTCGCCCCTTGAGGGGGCGAGGGAATGTTGTTGTTCGTCAAATCACCGCTTCGATCAGGAAAGGGCCCTTGCGGGCGAAGGCGGCTGTCAGCAGGCGGTTGAAGCTCTCTGCGTCGGTGGCCTGTCCGCCCTCAACTCCCATGCCGCGGGCGAGTGCCACCCAGTCGAGGTCCGGGCGGCCCAGTTCCGTGCAGTTGCGGGCGTTCGGACCCATGTCTCGGAAGCCGAGGTTGCCCAGCTCCCATTGCAGGATGCCGTAGCGGCGGTTGGCGAAGATGATGGTCACCACGTCGGCCTGCTCGCGTGCCTGGCTCCACAGGGCCTGGAGCGTGTACATGCCGCTGCCGTCCGCCTGGACGGTCACCACCTTGCGGTCGGGGCAGGCGATGGCCGCACCGAGCGCCAGCGGCATGCCGATGCCGATGGCCCCGCCGGTGATGGTCAGCCAGTCGTGCGGGCGCGCCCCGGCGCAGGCCGTGTAGACCATGGGGCTGGAGGAAATCCCCTCGTCCACCACGATGGCGCCTTCCGGCAGCAGGGCCGCCAGCGACTGCCCGACGCTGTCGGCGGTAAGAGCGCCGGTCGCCGTTTCGGGCAGGGCGAGCGGCTGCACCGGAACGGGCGTCCCGGCGGCGCCCATCGCCTCGACCAGCCAGCGCAGGGCGGCCAGGGCGTCGCTGCCCGGCGGGGCGACGTTGTGGATGCGGCAATCCTCCGGCGCCAGCCGGCTGGGCTTGTCCGGGTAGCCGAAGAAGCCGACCGGCTCGCCCGAGCCGATCAGGACGACGTGCTTCGCCCCGGCCAGCGCGGCAATGCCGAGGTCAATGGGGTAGGGGAAGCGCTCCACCGTCACGCGGCCCGCCCCGCGCTCGATGCGGGTGGCACCGGTGTGAGCGTAGAGTTTGGCGCCGGTCGCGGCGGCGATCTGCCCGGCCAGGGCCAGCCCCTCCGCCCGCGTGGCGCGGCCGTTCAGCAGAACGACCACCCGCTCCCCGCCGCGCAGGGCGTCGGCGGCGGCGCGCAGGGCGTCGGCGTCCGGGGCGGTGGGGGTCGGCGGCTCCACGACGATCGGCTCCGCCGCCGCCGTGTCGTCCCAGGAGGAGTCCGACGGCAGGATCAGAGTCGAGACGCCGCAGGGCGGGGTCAGAGCGGCGCGGATGGCCTCCGCCGTGTCGGCGGCGACCGAGGCGGCGTCCGGCACCGTGCGCACCCAGGCCGACATGGGCTTCGCCAGCCCCTCCACGTCGGAGGTCAACGGCGCGTCGACGCCGCGGTGCCACGTCGCGTGGTCGCCGACGATGTTGACCATCGGCACGCAGGCGCGCCGGGCGTTGTGCAGGTTCGCCAAGCCGTTCGCCAGCCCCGGCCCGAGATGCAGCAGCGTCGCCGCCGGGCGGTCGGTCATGCGGGCGTAGCCGTCCGCCGCGCCCGTCGCCACCCCTTCGAACAGCGTCGGCACGCAGCGCGCGCCGGGCATGCTGTCGAAGGCGGCCAGCGCGTGCAACTCCGACGTGCCGGGGTTGGCGAAGCAGGTGTCGACGCCGTTCGCCACCAGCGTCCGGACCAGAATTTCCGCGCCGATCATCGTGCCGCCTCCGTGAGTCCGCCCTCGAAACCGTCCAGGAAGCTGGCAAGATTCACCGCCAGCGCGTCGCAGTCGTAACCACCCTCCTGCACAACCACGGTCGGCAAGCCGGCGCCAGCGATCTTGCGGCCGAGCGTGGCGAAGCCCGGCGTCGTCACTTTGAAGAAGGCCAGCGGGTCGCCGACGTAGGTGTCGAAGCCCAGCGACAGCACCAGCGCCTCCGGCCCGAAGGCGGCGATGTGGGTCAGCGCCCCGTCCACCGCGTCGAGGAAGGTGGACTCCTCGGTGCCCATGGGCAGGGGGATGTTCAGGTTGCTGCCGAGCCCGCGGCCCTTGCCGCGCTCGTGCGCGTAGCCGGCAAACCAGGGGTAGAAGTTGTTGGGATCGCCGTGGATCGACACGACCAGCACGTCGTCGCGCTCGTAGAAGATCGCCTGCGTGCCGTTGCCGTGATGGACGTCCACGTCGAAGACGGCGACGCGCGGCGCGCGGCCCTGCTGGGCCAGCACCGGCAGCATCGCCTGGGCGGCGACGGCGGCGTTGTTGATGTAGCAGAAGCCCCCGGCCATGTCGCGGGACGCGTGGTGCCCCGGCGGGCGGCACAGGGCGTAGGCCGCGCGCTCTTGCCCGCTCGCCACCATCAGCGCCGCGTGGACCGCCGTGTCGGCGCCGCCGCAGACCGCCTCCCAGGTTCCGGCGCCGATCGGGCAGGCGGTGTCCGCCATGTGCCAGCCGGCCTGACCGACGATGCCCGTGGGATATTCGGCCATGTCGGTGTTGCGGTGGACGTTGGGGACGATGACCTCCGACGCGTCGGGCAGGGCCGACCAGCGGGCGTGGGCGGTTTCCAGGAAGCGCAGGTAATCGGCGGAATGGACCGCCGCGCGCGGGCCGGCGCCGTAGGACGGCGGCTCCTCCACCGTCACGCCGCGCGCCCGCAGGGAGCCGACGAGCGCCTCCGCCCGTTCCGCCTTTTCCGGCGAGGGCTTCGGCTGGCCGCGCACCAGGAAGGTCGGCGGACGATGGCGCAACTGGGCCTCGGCAAAGACGTAGCGCATGGACAGGCTCCCGGAGTGAATGGATTCCCTCCCCCCAGAGGGGAGAGGGAGAATTGTGCTTTACCCAGCGGTCGCCAGAACCGCGTCGGCCAGCACCGCGCAGCCGGACGCGGCGTGTTCAGGCTTGATGTTCTCCGCCTCGTTGTGGCTGAGGCCGTTCTCGCAGGGGATGAAGATCATCGCCGTCGGCACCTTGCGGGCGACATAGACCGCGTCATGGCCGGCCCCGGACACGATGTCGCGGTGGCTCAGGCCGCGCCGCTCCACCGAACGGCGGACATGGCCGACCAGCTCCGGCGCGAAGGGCGTGGTCGGGAAGGCCCAGAAGTCGGTCAGTTCCAGCGTCAGGCTGCGCTTGTCCGCGATGGCGGCCAGCCGCTCGCGCAGCAGGGCGTCCATGCGGGCGAGCGCGTCGGGGTCGGGGTTGCGCAGGTCGATGGTGAACCAGACGCGGCCGGGAATGACGTTGCGGGAGTCCGGGTGGACCTGGACGCGCCCGATGGTCGAGCAGGCGTCGCCGCCGACCTCCAGCGCGATGGCCTCCACCGCCTCCATCATCACGGCGGCACCCGCCAGCGCGTCGCGGCGCAGGCGCATGGGCGTCGGCCCGGCGTGGGATTCGCGGCCCGTCACCGTCGCCTCGTACCAGCGCTGGCCCTGTGCGCCGGTCACCACGCCGATCTCGACGTCCTCGGCCTCCAGCACCGGGCCCTGCTCAATGTGCGCCTCGAAATAGGCGCCCATGGCGTGGCCGGTGACCGGGACCTCGCCTTTGTAGCCGATGCGCGCCAGCTCGTCGCCCAGGCGGACGCCGTCGGTGTCGCGGATGTCCAGCACATGGTCGAGCGTGAAGACGCCCATCGCCACGCCGGAGCCGAGCATCGGCGGGGAGAAGCGCGCGCCCTCCTCGTTGGTCCAGACGATCAGGTCGATGGGGGCGTCCGTCTCGATGCCCTGGTCGTTGAAGCTGCGGATGACCTCCAGCCCGGCCAGCACGCCGTAGATGCCGTCGAAGCGGCCGCCGGTCGGCTGGGTGTCCAGATGGCTGCCCATGCAGACGGCGGGACGGTCGGGGCTGCGGCCCGGACGGCGGGCGAAGATGTTGCCCACCTCGTCCACGGTCACGGTGCAGCCGGCCTCCTCGCACCAGCGCACGAAGAGGTCGCGGCCCTCCTTGTCGAGGTCGGTCAGCGCCAGACGGCACAGACCGCCCTTCGGCGTCGCGCCGATCGTCGCGAGGTCCATCAGGGTCCGCCACAGGCGGTCGCCGTCGATGCGCAGGTCAGACATGGTCCCTATCCCGATCCCAATTCCGAATTATTGTTGAGTGTCGGCGCGAACCGCGGTCAGCAGTCCGGTCACCGTGGGCAGGCTCAGCCCCGCCCTGTTTGCCAATTCCAGCGGCGCGTCCAGCACCGCCTCGATCTCCGCCCGCCGGCCTGCCGCCACGTCGGCGCGCAGCGCCGGCCGGATGCGGCCCGGATGCTGGGCCATGGTCCACACATCCTCGACCTTCGCCGCCGCGGGATGGCCGAGCGCCTCCGACAGGGCCAGCACGTCCTCCACCACCGCGGCGAAGGTCGGCTGCAGCGCGTCGTCGTGGGCGATCTCCTGCGCCGTCTTGCCGGTGGCGAGGCCGAGCAGGCCGAAGGCGAAGGGTGCCAGCAGCGCCGTCCACACCTCCGCCCGGATGTCCGGCACGGCCAGCGCGTTGAAGCCGCCTGCCCCGAACAGAGCTGCCAGATCCCTGGCACCCTCGCTCCCCGCCACCGGACCGAGGGCGAGACGCAGCCCGCCGAGATGCCGCAGATAGCCGGGGGTTCGCCGCTCCACGGCCACGCGGGCGACGGCGCCGACGATGCGGTCCGCCGGGATGGCGTCCGACAGCAGCCCCTTCGGATCGACTACAGCCAACGGGCCGCCGATGGCCTCGCCCGCCGGGTACCACCAGGGAATGCCGCCGACCACCGGCACCAGCCGCGTCTTCGGCCCCAGCAGGGGAAGAAGCAGGTCCAGCACGTCGGTCAGCAGCGGCGCGGGCACCGCCAGCACCACCACGTCCTGCGGGCCGAGGGCCAGCGTGTCGTCGGTCACCAGCGGCCGCACCGTCACCGGACGGCCCGAGGGGCCTTCGACCGTCAGCCCGTCGCGCCGCAGCGTGTCGAGCGTCCGCCGCCGGGCGACCAGCGAGGCCGGCAGCCCGGCCGCGGTCAGCCGCGCGGCGATTAGCCCGCCGACCGCCCCGGCCCCGATGACGGCGACTTTCATCCTCGTACCGTCAGGCGCTGTTGCGCAGGGCGGCCGACCGCCGCGTCACCGGAACCACATCCTCCGGGATGGTCCAGCCCTTGCCGGGGATGGCGTCCAGGAGGGTGCGGGTGTAGGCGTGCTGCGGGTTGCCGAACACCTCCTTCGCCGGGCCGATCTCGACGATGCGGCCCTTCTGCATGACCGCGATGGTGTCGCAGATCTGGGCGGCGATGCGCAGGTCGTGGGTGATGAACAGCATCGACAGGTTCAGCCGGTGCCGCAGATCCTCCAGCAGGTCGAGCACCTGCGCCTGCACCGACACGTCGAGCGCCGACACCGGCTCGTCGGCGACCAGCAGCTTCGGCTCCAGCGCCAGGGCGCGGGCGATGGAGATGCGCTGGCGCTGCCCGCCGGAGAACTCATGCGGGAAGCGCTCCGCCGCCGAGGCGTCGAGCCCGACGAGCTTCAACAGTGCCTTCGCCTTGTCGAGCGCCTTGCTGCGGTCCTCGCCGAAGGCCACCGGCCCCTGGGTGATGATGTCGCCCACGGTGTGGCGCGGGTTCAGCGAGGCGTAGGGGTCCTGGAAGACCATCTGCACGTGCCGCCGGTAGGGCCGGAAGGCCGGGCGCGACAGCGACAGCAGATCGACCCCTTCGAACAGGATCCTGCCCGAGTCCGGCTTGATCAATCCGACGATGGAGCGGCCCAGCGTCGACTTGCCGGAGCCGGATTCGCCGACCAGCCCGACCGTCTCGCCCTGGTGGATGGTCAGCGACAGGTCGTCGCCCGCCACCACCTTGCGCCCCGGCGTGAAGAAGCCGCCGCCGAGGTGGAAGGTCTTGCACACCTTCTCCGCCGTCAGCACCGGCTGGCGCGCGTGGGTGAAGTCCTCGCGGTGCTCGATCAGGTGCGGGACGGCGGCGATGAGCTGGCGGGTGTAGGGGTGCTTCGGACGGTTCAGGACCTCCTCGGCGGTGCCGATCTCGACGATCTGGCCGCGCTGCATCACCGCCACGCGGTGGGCGATCTCCGCCACCACGCCGAAGTCGTGGGTGATGAACATCACGCCCATGCGGCGCTTGGCCTGGATGTCCTGGATCAGCTCCAGAATCTGCTTCTGGGTGGTGACATCGAGCGCGGTCGTCGGCTCGTCGGCGATCAGGATGTCCGGCTCGACCGCCAGCGCCATGGCAATCATCACGCGCTGGCGCTGGCCGCCCGACAGGCGGAACGGGTAGCTGCGGCGCAGATGGTCCGGCTCCGGCAGGCCGACCGAGGCGAGGAGCTCCACCACGCGCGCCCGGCGGGCGGCGCGGTCGAGCGTGGTGTGGTAGCGCAGCACCTCGTCGATCTGGTCACCGACCCGCATCAGCGGGTTCAGCGCCGTCATCGGCTCCTGGAAGATCATGGCGATGCGGCCGCCGCGAAGCGCGCGCTGGTCGCGCTCCGGCAGGCTGAACACATTGGTGCCCTGGTGGCGGATCTCGCCGGACGACACCGTCACCGCCTTGGGCAGCAGGCCCATCACGGCGTGCGCGGTCATCGACTTGCCCGACCCGGACTCGCCGACCACGCAGAGGATTTCCCCAGGCTCCAGCGTGAAGGTCAGGTCCTCGACCGCGTGCGGACGGTCGGCGCCGCGCGGCAGGTCGATGGTCAGGTTGCGGACGTCGAGGAGAGGCGTCTCGGTCATCAGGAACGGCCCTTTCGCGCCAGCTTGGGATTCAGCGCGTCGTTCAGCCCCTCACCCACGAGGTTGAGGGCGAGCACGGTCAGAAGGATCGCGATGCCGGGGAAGAAGCTCATCCACCAAGCCTGACGGATCACGGTGCGGGCCGCACCCACCATGTAGCCCCAGCTCATCAGGTTCGGATCGCCGAGCCCGAGGAAGGAGAGGGAACTTTCCAGCAGGATCGCCGTCGCCACCATCAGCGAGGCCGACACGATGATCGGCGACAGGCTGTTGGGCAGGATCTGGCGCCAGATGATCGTCATGTTCGACTGGCCGGTGGTCACCGCGGCGTGCACGAATTCGCGGCTCCGCAGGCTCATGAACTCGCCGCGCGCCAGCCGCGCCAGCGGCGGCCAGGAGACGATGGCGATGGCCAGCACGATGGAGGTCAGCGACGGCGTGAAGATCGCCACCAGCACCACGGCCAGCACGAAGTTCGGGATGGTCTGGAACAGCTCGGTGAAGCGCATCACCAGATCGTCGACGCGCCCGCCGTAGAAGCCGGAGACGGCCCCCAGGAACACGCCGATCAGCACGGCGACGGCGGTCGAGGTCAGCCCGATCAGCAGCGACACCCGCGCCCCATGGGCGATGCCCGCCGCGATGTCGCGGCCCAGCGTGTCGGAGCCGAGCAGCGCATCCTCCGACAGCGGCGGCTGGAAGGGCATCGCGGTCATGTCCCACGGGCTGTCCGGATAGAGCACGTCGGCGAAGGCCGCCATCAGGATGATCAGGGTCAGGAAGGCCAGACCGATCACCGCGCCCTTGTTGCGGGCGAAGGCGCCCCAGAAGCCGGAGCCCTTGCGGGCGGGGGCGATGGCCGCGGCGGTCATGGCGCCACCTCGATGCGCGGATCGACGAGGGAATAGATCAGGTCGGTCAGCAGGTTGAACACCACCACCACCACCGAGGTCAGAAGGAAGATGCCGAGCAGGACCTGATAGTCGCGCTGCAACACGGCCTCGAAGGCGAGGCGCCCGATGCCGGGGAGCGCGAAGACGGTCTCGATCAGGATGGAGCCGCCGATCAGGTGGCCCGCCTGGAACCCCGCCACCGTGATGACGGGCAGGATGGCGTTGCGCAGGATGTGCACCGACACGATGCGCCATTCCGGCAGGCCCTTGGCCCGCGCCGTCTTGACGAAGTCCATGTCGCGCACCTCCAGGATCGAGGCGCGGGTCAGCCGGGTGTAGACGGCCATGTAGAAGAGGCCGAGCGTGGTCACCGGCAGCACGAGGTGCTTCGCCCGGTCGACGAAGGCGTCCCAGCCGGTGTAGCCGGCGCCGATGCTTTCCGTGCCGAAGGCGGGCAGCCAGCCGAGATTGACCGAGAAGAGAAGGATCAGCATCAGGCCGATCCAGAAGATCGGCGTCGCGTAGGCGGTCAGCCCGACCACGGTGATGGCGGTGTCCGACCAGGTACCGGCGCGCATCGCCGCCAGCGTGCCCAGCGCGATGCCGCCCAGCAGGGCCAGCACGAAGGCGGTCAGCGTCAGCGACAGGGTGACGGGCAGGCGGTCCATCAGCAGGTCGAAGACGGGACGCTGCTGGCGGTAGGAATAGCCGAGGTCGGCCTGCACCACCTTGGACATGTAGGTGCCGAGCTGCTCGTACAGGGGGCGGTCGAGGCCGAACTGCTGACGGAGCTGTTCGACGAACTTGGCATCGGCGGCCCCGGCCTCGCCCGCCATCACCGCGGCGGGATCGCCGGGCGCGGCGTGGACCAGGAAGAAGTTGAACACGGCGATCGCCAGAACGACGAAGACCGCCTTCACCAGCCTCTGTGAGATGAATAGGGCGATGCGGGGCATGTTGTCACTCCCGGGATGCGTTTTGCCCCCCTCCCTAACCCTCCCCCGCTATCGCAAGGGAGGGAATTTGGCCCCCTCCCCTGCGAAGCGGGGGAGGGATGGGGTGGGGGCAACCGCTCCCTTTTCTTACTTCTTGACCATGTAGACGCTGTCGTAGCTCTCGTTCACGCCGATGGCGGTCGTGACGGCGTTCTTGAAGCGCTTGTCCACGAAGGTCGGGAACTCCATCTCCAGCAGCCAAGCGACGGGCACGTCCTCGACCAGGATCTTCTGGGCGGCGGAGTAGAGCTGCTGGCGCTCATCGTCCTTGTTGGTCTGGGCGGCCTGGGCGAACAGCTTGTCCACCTCGGGGTTGGAGTAGCCCATGGTGTTGGAGAACATCACGCCCTTGCGGATGTTCTCCGAGACGTAGGTGCGCGTCACGCCGAGCGCCGGGTCGCCGTACTGGTAGACGAAGTTGAAGCTCAGGTCGTAGTCCCAGTTGGACACCCGGTTGACCCAGCCGGCGGCGTCGGTGGTCTCCAGCGTCACGTCGACGCCGACGCGCTTCATCGCCTGCTTCACATACTCGCCGAGGCGGGTCCAGGTCTCGCCGTAGGGCATGACGAGCAGGCGGACCTTGGCGCGCGTGCCGTCGGCGCCCTTCTTGTAGCCGGCCTCCTCGAGCAGCGCCTCGGCCTTCTTCGGGTCGAAGTCGTACTTCTTGACGTTGGCTTCGTGGAAGCGGGTGACCGAGTTCACCGGGCCGGTCGCCGGACGGCCGAGGCCGAACCAGATCTTGTCGCGGATGAACTTGCGGTCGATGGCGTGCATCATCGCCTGCCGGAAGCGCTTGTCGTCCAGCGGCTTGTTGCGCGTGTTGATCTCGATCCAGGACAGCGGCGCGAAGAACTCGTAGCCCTTGGTCGTCATTTCGACGTTGGGCAGGCCCTTCAGGCGCGGGACGTCGAAGGTCTCGATGTCGTTGAACTGGGTCTGCTGGACGGTGCCCTGCTCCACGGCGACGGCGCGCGAGGCGGCGTCGGGGATCACGCGGAAATAGATGTCGTCCAGGTACGGCTTGCCGGCCTTCCAGTATTCGTCGTTGCGGACGAGGTGGATGTAGGAGCCCTTGTTCCACTCCTTGAACTTGAAGGGGCCGGTGCCGATGGGGGTGGCGTTGGCCGGATTGGCCTTGAAGTCGGTCCCTTCATAGATGTGCTTCGGCATCATCGGGGCCGACGACACCTCGAAGGCCTGGAGGAACGGGCCGAACGGCTCCTTCAGCGTGAACTGGACGGTGTGGTCGTCCAGCGCCTCGATCTTCTCGCACTTGGAGAAGGTGGCGCGGGCGCGCGGGTGGGTTTCCATCAGGAATTTGGAGGTGGAGAAGACCACGTCGTGGGCGGTGAAGGGCTTGCCGTCGTGCCACTTGGCGTTCTTCACCAGCTTGAAGGTGTAGACCTTGCCGTCGGGCGAGACCTCCCAGCTTTCCGCCAGTTCCGGCTGCGGCTTCAGGTCGAAGCCGAAGGTCAGCAGGCCCTGGTAGATCTTGCCGGCGACCGTCTGCGTCGGACCCTGCTGGTTCAGGCCCAGCACCAGGATCGGCGGTTCCGGCTGGACGATGATGTTCATCGTGCCGCCGCGCTCCTGCGCCACGGCGACACCGGGCACGGTCAGCGCCAGCGGCGCCGCCAATGCTGCGGCCAGTGCCGCGGCGGTCAGGGTTTGACGAAAGTGACGCAAACGATTGCTCATGTCTGAAGCCCCCTTATTGTTGATTCTCGTCACGCGACCGTTATGGATCGATGGATTCGAGGCCGCACCAGTCGGCCATGAACAGAGCGAGCACGGCGGTCACCTTCGCCATGCTGTCGAGCGAGACGGACTCGTCGATGCCGTGGATGCGCTCCGCCTCCGGGCCGTAGCAGGTGGCCGGCGTGTCGCCGTAGAGCAGGAAGTTGCGGACGTCGGTGGTGCAGGTCTGGGCCAGCTTCGGCGCCGGGGTCCCGAAGATCGACCGGTGCGCGGCGTCCAGCGCCTCCAGCATCGGGTGATCGGGGTCCAGCGTGCAGCCCTCCGCCTGGAAGCCGCGGAAGACGACGCGGGCGTCGATTCCCTTGAGATCGGAATCGCTGCGGCAGGCTTCGGCCACCGCGCGCTCGATCTCGGCGCTGACCTCGGCGGCGGCGCGGCCCGGCGGGAAGCCGAAGCGCAGCTCCATCCGGCAGCGGGTGGGCACGGAGGACGCCCATTCGCCGCCGTCGATGTGCCCGACGTTGAGGTTGTAGGGGTGGTGATGGTGGGCGTAGGCGGGATGCCGCCCGTCGGGGTGGTTCCAGGCCGATTCCAGCGCCTTAAGATGCTTGAGCACACGGAAAGCCGCCTCGATGGCGTTCAGCCCGGCGCCGGTGTCGAGCACATGGGCGGGTCGGCCCGTCACCTCCAGCTCGCAGCGGATCACGCCGACCTGGGCGATCTGGAGCGTGTGGTTGAAGGGCTCCGGGATCACCGCGGCGTCGGCCTTGTAGCCGCGGGCGACGCAGGCGAGCGCGCCGTTGCCGGTGCATTCCTCCTCGACCACCGACTGGAGATAGACCGGTGCGGCGGGCTGGACGCCCAGGCTTTGCAGCGCCTTGAAGGCCATGACGTAGGCGGCGATGCCCGCCTTCATGTCGCCGGCGCCGCGCCCGTAGAGGCGCCCGTCGCGGACCACCGGCTCGAAGGGCGGGGCGGACCACAGCTCCTCCGGCCCGGTCGGCACCACGTCGATGTGGCCGTTCAAGATCAGCGACTTGCCGGTCGCGCGCCGGGGCTTGTGGACGCCGACGACGTTCTCGCGGCCTTCGTAGGAGATCAGCGAGGGGGACCAGCCGGGCTGGGCCTTCAGCGCCTCCTCGTCGATGGCGAAGCGGTCCACCTCCAGGCCCATGTCCCGGAAGATCCGTTCCATCAGATCCTGCGCCGGGCCTTCCTGCCCCAGCAGGCTGGGGCTCCGGACCAGATCGGACAGCAGGCGCACTCCATCCTCGCGCAGCGTCGCGACCGCGCCCAGGATCGCATCCCGGTCCACGGCTGCAATGCTCCGCCCACCCTCGTCGGATGCGGGCATGACGACTCCGTTCTTACCACTCCGCCGCGCAGTCGTCCGTGTGTGTCGGCAAATCTCCGGAAAGAAACTGTGGCGATTTCGACTTTCGGACTATGACCCTGGTTTTGCCCGGTCGGGCGCCGCCGGGGATCGACCGCTGACGACAGGCGTATTACAATTCAGCTTCTCATCCTTCGCCAAATCGATAATCCTCATTGCCGACATAAGCAGGATTTATGGCGATGGGTTTTCCCCCGATGACGGCGCGCGATCTGGAACGGCTGGGCCACCAGCTGGACTGGAACTTGCTGCGCACCTTCATGGTGATCGTGCAGGAGCAGGGGCTGACCCGCGCGGCGCAGCGTCTCGGGCTGACCCAGCCGGCGGTCTCCCAGGCCCTGAAGCGGCTGGAGGACCAGATGGGCCGCAGCCTGATCGAGCGCGGGCAGGGCCGCTTCCGGGTGACCGAGGCGGGGGAGATCATCTACGCCGAGGTGCTGGAGATCTACGGCAACATCTCCCGCTTCGCCGTCCTGATGCGCGACATCCGCGAGGAGATTTCCGGCCATATCCGAATCCTGCTGGCCAGCCGGATCCAGTCGCTGCTGTTCGACGCCATTCTGGAGCGCTTTCACGCCACCCATCCGCAGGTGACCTTCCGGCTGGACGTGATGGCGAGCGCCGACGTCCACATGGCGATCCAGCAGAAGACCGGCTCGCTCGGCCTCTGCCTGATGCGGGAGCCGCCGCCGCTGGTCGAGCACGCGCTGTTCGCCCGCCAGATCTACCGCCTCTACTGCGGGCCGCGGCACCATCTGTTCGGCCGCACCGGCCTGACGCTGGGCGACCTGCGCAGCGAGGGGTTCGTCTCCTTCACCTCCGACCAGATCGGCGGGGTGCTGTCGCCGTTGGCCGTCTTCCGCGCGCAGGAGGGAATCGAGAGCCGGATCGTCGGTGCCTCGGTCAATCTGGACGAGGTGCGGCGCATGATCTCGGTGGGGCTGGGGATCGGGCCGCTGCCCCGCCATGTGGCGGAGCGCGACGTGCGCGACGGCCTGCTGTGGCCCCTGCCGCCGGAGGAGGGGGTGGCGCCGGTGGACATCCATCTGCTGTGGAACCCCGCCGCCAAGATGAATCGGGCGGAGCGCGCCTTCATCGAGCATTGCCGTGCCGCCATCGCCGGCATCCCGCTCGACCTCCGCTTCGATCCGGCGGCGGTGAGCGAGTGGATCGACCGCCAGTTCGGCGGCGACTGATCCCTCTGCGTTTTCGACGTCCCCAGGGGCTTGCGCCGTCATCCAGCGGATGACGCGGCGCGGCGCTTGTGCGCTTGCAAGCGGCCGCAAGCAAAAATTCTCATTGTCTTCTCCGCCCTTTGATAAGCGGAAGATTCCTTTTTGAAAAACAGAGACTTCCTGGAGTCTTCGCAAAAAGATGCCGGGAATCTCACAAAAATGCCCCGCCAGGAACATTCCGCAAATTGGTAGTAGATGCATATGCCAAAGGGCGAAACCGCCAAAAAACTCATATCAGCAGATAACACCTCAAGAGAGCATTGACATATGGCTAACCTGTACGGACCGAAGACGCTGACGGCCCCCGCCGGTGCGATCGTCATAGCACCGGGCGCCAACATCCAATCCATCGTCAATGGCGCTCCCGCTGGCGCGACCTTCTGGTTGCAGCCGGGCGAGTACCGTCTCCAGTCGATCACCCCCAAGGACAACCAGACCTTCATCGGGGCCGAGGGCGCCGTGCTGAACGGGTCGAAGCTGCTGACCGGCTTCACCCAGGACAGCGCCGGGCGCTGGGCGGTCGGCGGGCAGACCCAACAGGGCGAGCGCCGCGCGACGGACGAGGCGACGCCCGGCGCGATGCGCGCCGGCTATCCGGAAACCGTCTATGTCGACGACAAGCCGCTGACCCCCGTTGACGCGCTGTCGAAGTTGAAGGCGGGAACCTTCTACTTCGACTACAACGCCGACAAGATCTATCTGGGCGACAACCCGGCGGGGCACAAGGTGGAGGCCGGGACGACCGCCCGCGCCTTCGGCGGCACCGCGGACGGCGTGACGGTCAAGAACCTCGTCATCGAGAAATACACCCCGCCGGCGCAGGAAGGCGCCATCCAGGGCGACGTCAACTGGACCATCCAGGACAACGAGCTGCGGCTGAACTACGCGGTCGGCGCCACGGCGCAGGACGGCAGCAAGTTCATCGGCAATTACGTCCACGACAACGGCGAGATGGGGCTGGGCGGCGCCGGGACCAAGATCCTGGTCGAAGGCAACGAGATCGCGCGCAACGGCGCCTGGTCGGGCATCGACGTGTTCTGGGAGGGCGGCGGCACCAAGTTCGCCTACACCACCGATCTGGTGGTCCGCGGCAACTACTCCCACGACAACACCGGTTTCGGCCTGTGGACCGACATCGATAATGTCGGGACGCTGTACGAGAACAACGTGCTCCTGAACAACAGCGGCGGCGGCATCACCCACGAGATCAGCTACGACGCCATCATCCGCAACAACGTGATGGTCGGCAACGGCGCTAAGCCGCAGGCCGAGGGCTGGCTGTGGGGTGGGTCGATCCAGATCCAGAATTCGCAGAACGTCGAGGCCTACGGCAACAAGATCGACATCACCGGGGTCAAGGGCGCCAACAGCATCGTGATGATCCAGCAGGACCGCGGTGCCGGGGAGTTCGGGACCTGGACCACGACCAACAACAAGATCCACGACAACATCATCGTCTCGAAGGACGGCAACGGCCAGTCGGGCGGCGTGGCCGACCACAACGAAGCCGGCATGCTCAACGGCGGCAACGTGTGGGACAACAACACCTACTACATGCCGGACGGCGACCGCTGGCGCTGGGGCGACTTCCCGGAAGGCGACAGCTGGTCCGCCTACATGAACGCGACCACGCAGGACGAACATTCGACCCTGTCCCAGGCCTACCCCTCGACCACCGGCTGGACGACGGTCACACCCACCGCGCCGCCGGCCCCCACCCCGACCGACACCACGCCGCCCACCGTCAAGGTGAGCATCGCCGACAGCAGCGTGACCAAGGGCGAGGCGCCGCTCGTCACCTTCGCCTTCAGCGAGGCGGTGAAGGACTTCGCGCTGGCCGACACCACAGTGAAGGGCGGCACGCTGAGCGGCTTCAAGACGGTGGACGCCTCCACCTACACCGCCGTCTTCACGCCCTCGACCAACACGAAGATCACCGACGCCAACCTCGCGGTGAAGGCCGGCAGTTACACCGACCTCGCCGGCAACACGGGCAAGGCGGGCGCCTCCGCCGGCTTCGCGGTGGACACCACGACGACCACACCGACCGTCCCGACCACGCCGACGGCCAGCGTCACGACGATCAAGGTCAACGCCTCCGGCGCCGCCGCGGGCGGGGTGAACGCGCATTTCAAAGTGCTGGTGGACGGCAAGGCCATCGGCGACGCCACGGTCGGTACGGCGGCGAAGGACTACAGCTTCACCACCA
The DNA here is from genome assembly GCF_022023855.1 of Azospirillum brasilense. NCBI lineage: Bacteria > Pseudomonadati > Pseudomonadota > Alphaproteobacteria > Rhodospirillales > Azospirillaceae > Azospirillum > Azospirillum brasilense. The sequence continues at coordinate 567,887 of NZ_CP059452.1, read as the reverse complement.
CGCTGACCGCCGGGCAACCGCACAAGGTTCAGATACAGTACGACAACGACGGCTTCGTGAACGGGCAGGACCGCAATCTGTTCGTCAACAAGATCACCATCAACGGCACCGCCCACAACCCGACCGACGGGATCGTCAGCTACGACAAGGGTGCCTTGGACGGCAAGGACGTGGTCAAGGGCCAGTCGTCGATGTGGTGGGGCGGCACGCTGGTGGTCGACGCCCCGGCCAAGGAGTTCCCCGCGGGCGGCTCGCTGCCGCAGAGCGGTCCCAGCACGACGACGATCACCGTCAACGCCTCCGGCGCTGCGGCCGGCGGGGTAAACGCCCATTTCAACCTGCTGGTCGACGGCCAGAAGGTCGGTGAGGGTGTGGCCGGCACCTCGGCCAAGGACTACAACTTTACCACCAGCCTGAGCGCCGATCAGGCGCACAAGGTGCAGATCCAGTACGACAACGACGCGGTGGTGAACGGGCAGGACCGCTCGCTGATCGTCAACAAGGTCACGATCAACGGTAAGTCCGTCACTCCCACCGACGGCATCGTCACCTACGACAAGGGTGCCTTGGACGGGAAGGACGTGGTCAAGGGCCAAGCCGGCCTGTGGTGGAACGGCACGCTGGTCGTCGACGCCGACAAGAGCTTCTTCCCGTCGGCCACCCCGGTCGGCGAGGCCACGGCGCTGGCGCTCGACGCCGGGACGGACAGCGTGTGGAGCCACGTCGCGGCCCAGCAGGCGGCGGCTGCTCCGGTTGCCGTGGCCGACGCAGTGGGGGTGGCGAACAGCGTGTACGGGGCCATGCCGGTCGATGCCGGCTATGATCCCCTGTTCGACCACATCGACCCGTCGCTGCTGAGCCACGCGGCGTAACGCGGCCGGAACGGCGAAGGGCGGTCCAACCGACACTGGACCGCCCTTTGTCGGTTGCCGAAACCGCATGGCCTTTGCGGGCTTGACGGCCATCCCAGCCGGTATCAATCTTTGATACTACGTCTGGAGACACGGCATGAGTGGTCGGAATTTCAGCCTGACGGAGCGGTTGAGCGCGTTCATCGACCGGCAGGTCGAGGACGGGCGGCACCAGAATGCCAGCGAGGTCGTTCGCGAGGCGCTGCGTCGCTATCAGGACGATTTGGACGCAGAGCGCGCCAGCCTCGCCGCCATCGAGGCCATTGCCGAACGTGGAACGACAGCCATCGAGCGCGGAGACTATCGGCTGGTGGACGGCGAGGAGGATCGGCGCGCGCTGCTCGCCGACCTGAACCGCCGGGCGTCGGAGCGTGCCGCGGCCCGGAAGAGCTGACCGTGGGCGGGTTCCGCCTGTCCGCACCGGCGGAAGCCGACCTCGACGCGATCCTGGACTGGAGCGAGGAGCGGTTTCACGCGGTCGGCCGCATGCGCTACGCGGCCCTCCTTGTCCAGGCGATGCAGGAATTGGCCGACGACCCGCGGCGGGACGGCGTCGAGTGGGTTCGGAGCTTGAAACAGTCCGTCGGCCTGTACCACGCCTGGCACAGCCGGGATCATGGTCCCGATCCGGCGGAACGGGTCCATGATCCGCGACACGCGGTCGTGTTCCGCATCGCCGAGGATGGCGTCTTGGACATACTGGGCTTCGTTCACGACCACATGTTGCGCGGCCGGGCGCTGCGCCGCATCGTGCGCGGGAGCCAATCGCCTCGGCATTGACCTTGTCCGAATGCTCCTATGCCGGCGCCGGCGTGTAGAGGTCCGGCGTGATTCGGCAGCTCGCAAAATCCTGGGCGCGCGCGTGGGCGGCGCGGCTCATGGCGCGCAGGCGGGCGCGGTCCTGGTCGAGGGTCACGATGGCGTCGGCCAGCCCGTCGATTACCTCCGCCGCGGCGCGCCCGTGGCAGGGAACGGCGAAGCCGCAGGAGGAATCGATCATGATCCCGGACCCGCCGAGATCGAGGCAGATCACCGGCTGCGCGTTGGCCAATGCCTCCATGATGACGTTGGCGGCGGAGTCGTGCAGGCTGGGGAACAGAAGCGCGTCGGAGCTTCGCAGCACTTCCATATAGTCGGGATGGGACAGCCACTCGATGAAATCGACATGGTCGGCGATGCCCAGCCGGTCGGCGAGAGTCTTCCACTCCTCCGACTGCGGACCGCTGCCGATCATCTGAAGGCGTGCCCGCGCCCCCTTCTCCAGGGCCCTGGCCAGCGCCGCCAGCGCATAGTAGCCACCCTTCCAGTAAAGGAAGCGGCCCGAGAAGCGCAGCTTCAGAGGCGCTCCGGCATCGCCGCCGGTTTGGGCTTTCATCGGCACGAAGCGTTCGGGCGGGAGGGAGCAGCCGAAATGCTGGCGTGCCTTGTGGCGGTCCCCGGCGGGCAGGACGTGGCGGCTCTCATGGGTCTTCACATAGATCAGGTTGTAGCGCCGGTAAGTCAGGCGGAGGAAGGGGTCGATGCGCGTCATGGCGATCGCGATGTCGCGGACCAGCTCCGTCGCGATGGCCTTCCAGCCCAGCGGGCGGATCAGCGGCCAGGGCGCCCGCTCCCCGCCGCCGACCGGGCCGATCACCGACAGGGGCGCCAATCCGCCGCAGAAGGCGGGAAAACGGATTCCGCCGATGGTTACGTTATGGATGATGTCGAAGGGCTGCCGGCGCACCAGCTCCTTCACCACCGCCCGGCAGCGCCATTGCCACGCGATGTAGGACAGCTGGAACCGCGTCTTGCTGTCGTGGTGCGCCATGGTGTCGGGGCGGTCGATGAACACGAAGTCGTCCGGTTCGAAGGCGGTTTCGCCGCGCGCGATCTTGCCCAGGATCTTCGGGCGCAGGCGCCCCTGCGTGACCACCGTCACCTGGCAGCCCGACCGCTTCAGCCCCTCGCCCCAATTCCAGCCGTTGGCGGATTCCGACCCGCTGTCCGGCTCGAAGGCGAAGGCCACCAGCAGAATCGACTTTCCGGAATTGGCGGATTCGCCAATGAACGGCACGCTCATCGTTCATCCTCCCTCATGAATGCGGCAGCGGGGACCGGTTTTCGAGTTCGTTGCGGTAAATCAGGCCGGCGGCGATGCCGACGCCGAACAGGACCCAGAACCAAATGCCCAGCATCGGCCCCTCCAGGGTCACGTCGAAGGAGGCGTTGATAACGATGGACAGCCAGTAGCAGAAGAGGAAGACGAACAGCCGTGCCCAGGCGCGGTCGCCGTTGCGGCGGGCCAGCAGGAAGGCGCGCATCATGAAGACCGACCAGCTTCCCAACAGCGCCGCCCACAGGACGAAGCCGGGCACCCCGGCGCGGGCGAGGATCGTCATGTGGGCGTTGTGCGGGCTGCGCAGCACCTGCCCGTCCTCGGCATCGACCACCTGGAACCCGTCGTCGTCGGCCAGATTGATGCCGAAGCCCTTTCCGTCCCAGAAATGGTCGCCCTGCACGGTGTAGCCGATGATCTTGTCCCACCACATGATGCGCCATTGCTTGGTGCCGTCGAGCGTGGCGGTGTCGGTGGTCCCCAGGATGCTCAGCACGTTGGTGACGAGTTGGTCGACCGACAGCTTCCGCGACGAGACCTCGATCTCCAGGTTCAGCACCAGCGCTACGATGACGGTGACCGCGGTGATGCCTAGCAGCGGGGCGAGCTGCCGGCTGCGCGGCACCAGGGCCAGCGCGATGGCCAACGGCACGACGATGGCGAGCATCCCGCCGCGGCTGTGGGCGGCGACCAGGGCCATGCCGAACACCAGCATTGCCAGTTGCAGCGGGTTCAAGCGGCGGAAGCCCAGCAGCACGAACAGGGCGACGCCCGCGAAATGCACGCCGACCTCGCCGGGGCGCAGGCTGATGAAGGGGACTCCGTAGCGCGGCCAAGTGGGGATCTGCGCGTGCAGAAGCTGGAACAGCGGGTAGACGACCGGCATGACCGTGACGAAGAACACCGCGAAGCCGCCATAGGCCAGCACGAGGCGGCGCAGCCGTTTCGGCTCGTCGTACAGCAGGGCGATGACGACGAAGGCGAGCAGGCCGTACATCACGATCACGCTGTCGCGCAGCGCATCGAAGCTGTAGGTGCCGAAATAGGGCAGCGTGCGCGCCAGCACCCAGACGATCAGGATCGCCAGCAGCGTTCCCGGCAGGCTGGACACCGTGGCGAAGACTCCGCCGGTGCGCAGCATGACCAGCAGGCCGGAGAGCAGCAGCACCTCCCCGATGAACAGCGGCGGCGCCCCGATGTAGGCGAAGCCGCGCCCGGCCAGGGAATAGCCCAGCAGGACGACCATCAGGAAGGTCAGGTAATGGTCCGCGGCGCGGGTCCCGCTGCGCTTCGGCGTGGCGAGGACGGCGCTCATGACGGGCGTCCGTAGGCGGCGGCGCGCAGCCGGGCGGCGATCCGCCCCCAGTCGCCGATCGCCACCACCATGCGGTGGGCGTTGGCCGCCATGTCCTGCCAGACGCCGGGGCCGGTCCGCTCGGCGCGCGCCAGCGCGTCGGCCACCGCCTCCGCCGTCAGGGCCGACACGCCGAAGCCGGCGCTGTGGCCCTCCACATAGGGGACGAGGCCGGTCTCCCGCGTCACGATCAGCGGCAGGCCGGACAAGGCGGCTTCCAGGCAGCCGGTCGGCATCACGTCGTAGCGCGAGGTCAGGGCGAAATAGTGCCAGCCCGCCATCATCGCCGCCTTCTCCGCCCCGAAGACCGGGCCATGGATGCGGATGTGGGTGCCAAGGCCGTGGGCGTTCGCACGCCGTTCCAACTCGGCGCGGGCGGGGCCGGACCCGGCCAGCTCCAGCACCCCGCGCCCGCCGGCGCGGCGGTAGGCGGCGAAGCCGTCGATCAGCAGGTCCACGCCCTTGTGGTCGATCTCGTAGCGCGCGCAATAGCCGAAGGTCAGCCGGTCGCCGTCCGGTGCCGCGCGCGGAACGGCGGCGGGAAGGCCGCCGCGCCGCGCCGACCAGGCGGTGTTGGGCAGCAGGCGCACGGCGGCGGCGGGGGCCACCCGGCGGACGATGGCGGCCTCCTCCTCCGTGATGGCGTGGACGAAGCGGGCGCGGGCGAAGGCCGGACCGTCAAAGACGCGCAGCCACGCCGCGGGCAGACGGCGGCGCACCCGGCCCGCGATGTCGTAGACGTGGGAGCACTGGCCGTGCAGTGTCACGCCATAGGCGACGCCGCGCCGGTGCAGCCCGCGGGCGAGCGCCGCGAACAGCGGCTTCACCGCACCATGGATGTGCACCACCGTGTCCGTCCCGGCGCCGTCGAGCAGGCGGTCGAGAGTCGCGTCCGCGATGGTCAGCGACCGCCCGGACAGCCGCGGCCCGCCGAGGGGGAAGCGCTGTGCCGGGCAGTCCGCCGGGATGCCGGTCAGGGCGTCCGGATCGTCGGAGAACAGACACAGCCGCGCGTCGTCGCCCATGGCGCGCTGCTCGGCGATCAGACTGCGCACCACATTGTGCAGTCCGTTCGCCGAAGAGGGGTGGGCGATGGCCGGCTGGATCACGACATGCCGGAGGTCGAGCGGGCGCAGCGGGGCCTCTTCCACCGCGAACGCGGCGCTGCCGTCAGCGGGCGACATGGGGGGTCCTCGTCTTGGAGAGGTAATAGTGGGCGGCGCCGACGCGCAGCAGGCTGGAGAACAGCAGGGCCATGCACACCCCGGCGACGCCGTACATCGCCGCCAGCGGGCCGACCACCGCGAACACCGCCAGCGTCCCGGTGACGTTCACCACCAGAGCGAACTGGCTGCGCTGCACGCCGTAGAAGTAGGAGCAGACCATCTCCGCCAGATAGCCGGCCAGCGCCCCGATGGAGAGCAGGCGCAGCGGCCAGTCCTGGTCGGCGTAGGGCGACATGGCGCCATAGACGACGTTCAGCATCTGGTGCGGAATTAGCAGGCCGAGGCTGTAATAGACCAGCAGCGGCGCCGCCCCGATGACGACGTAGCCGCGGATCGCCAGCCACGCCTGCTCATCCGGATGGAGCCCGCCGGTGCTTGTGGACAGGGTGCTGCGGCCGCGCGCGGCGATCTGCGGGACGAGGTTGCCCATGCCGATGATGATCGGGTTGGCGATGTTCACCAGATTGACCACCGCCTGGAACGCCGCGGTCGACGCCATGCCGTCCATTGCCGCCATCAGCCAGACGAGGCTCTGCACCCGCAGCATCAGGAACAGATTGTTGGCGAGCGCCCAATGCCCGATCGACCAGAAGCGGCGGACGACTGCGGGCAGGTCCGACAAGCCGCCGAAGCGCGGGCGCAGGATCGCGAAATGGACGACCGCCCCGGCCAGCGCCGGACCGGTCATGGCGACGAACACCCGTTCCAGCGTCAGATGGCCGCCCAGCGCCATCAGGTTCAGCACGGCGATCTGGCCCAGATAGGTGACGCTGTCGCCCCACAAAGCCTTGTCATGCTTCAGCCCGGACATCAGCCCGCGCCGCCCGATCTCCTGCACCTGCCAGACGATGAAGTAGAGCACGGTGGGGCCGACCAGTTCCGGCATGCCAAGCCCGTACCCGACCAGCGCCAGGATGCCGGACAGCGGCAGGATCGATCCGGCGGTCATCAGGACGGCGCGGCCCGCCAGGGTCCGGCGTTCGGCGGGCTCCAGCACCGCGCCCTCCACCGACAGCGGATACTGGATCAGGCTGACGTTGACGACCTGGAGCGCCAGCAGCACCGAGAGGAAGAAGACGAAGGTCCCGTATTCCTCCGACGAGAAGTTGCGGGCGAGCTGGATGTTGATGGCGAACATGCCCAGGCTGACCACGCCCTGGTCGGCGAGGGTCCAGAAACTGCGGACGAGCGACGCCGGGATCATCGTCATGCGCTGCCGACCCGCGTCGTCTCGGTGGAGGCGGGCAGGGGATGCCGGCCCTCATTGGCGGGCCGTGGGGCGGCCGGGGTGGCCGGGGTGGTGCGCGGCACGTCGCGGTAGGCCCAGCGCAGATAGTCCGCGGTCAGCGCCATGCCGTCCTCGAAGGTGAAGCGCGGCGCGTAGCCGAGCAGGCGCCGCGCCTTGGTCAGGTCGATGAGCGCCTTGGCCTGATAGAGCGCCAGCTTCTGCGCGTCGGGCAGCCAGAGCTGATTGCGGCTGGCCTTCTTCTTCAGGAAATAATGCACCATCACGAGATGGCGCAGCCGCGGCGGCAGGCTGTCGAACCCGCCCTGGAGGACCCGGCGGGCTGGGCGCCAGCGCACGATGATCTGGATGATCTTCTTGGGGTCCTGAAGCACCATGGCGATGTCGCGCCGCAGGCTCTTCATCTCCTTGCGGATGGCCTCGGCGGGCTGGAAGCGCAGGCTGTCCACGCCCAGAGCCTCCTGGAAGCACCCGAAGACGGCGGCCCAGGGCGGGGCGTCGGGGCCGGAGATCACGAAGCGCTCCCCGATGGCCTGCGGGCTGCGGGTCGCCGCGATCATCGCGTCCACCAGATCGTCGATGTAGACGGCGTTGCACAAACCGCTCTCCTGTGGCAGCATCACCGTGCCGCTCAGCAGCATCTCGGCGGGTGCGTTCGTCCAGGGCTTGCAGAAGGGGCCGTAGACGATGGAGGGCTGGAGCACCACACCCGGCAGGCCGCGCTTGCGCGCCGCGTCGAGCACCATCGCCTCCAGGTCGAGCTTGTTCTGGACGTAGCTCCAGGCCCGGTCGCCGTCGCGCGTCTCCTCCGACAGCGGACCGTCGGGCAGCGGTTCGTAGACGGAGAAGGTGCTGAGATGGACGAAGCTTTCCACCCCGTTGGCGAGGCTGGCGTCGATCAGCGCGGTCATCCCGTCGATGTTCTGGCGGCGCGACCGCACGTCGTAGGCGCAGTGGAAGACCCAGTCGGCCCCCGCCACCGCCTTGCCGATCGCCTCGCGGTCCAGCAGGTCGGCGCGGATGATCTCCACCGGGAAACGGGCCAGACGCACCGCCTGCGCGATGTCGCGCACGATGCAGCGAACCTTGGCGCCATGCTCCAGGCACAGCCGCTCGACCAGCCGCCCTCCGATGAAGCCGGCGGCACCGGTCACCACCACGGTCGGGCCGTCCGTGCGGGGAGCGGTGGCGGGTGCCGGACCGTCGACCCAGGGCAGGGCCAGCGGCTGGCGGCTGGCGTAGCAGCGCTCGATCAACGCGGTGGAGGGCAGGGCGTCGCGCCCGCCGACGGTGGCAGGGCGTCCGTTGCGGATGGCGTCGGCGAAATCCTTCAGCTCCGCCTGGAACAGGTCGCCGAAGATCTGCGGTGGGATGTGGTTGGCCGAGAAGCCGTCATGGACGAAATCGAGGATCTGCGGCACGTCCGACGCGATCTGGTTCTCATAGAGGTGGACCTCGACGCTGCCCTTGCTGCCGTAGACACGGATGGTGTTGCGCAGGGCGCGGGTGCGGCTCAGCTCCAGCGATCCGGTGGCGCCGGACGCCATGGTCAGGGATAGCCGGCAGTCGGATTCCAGCCCACCGTGGCTGTCGTCGCTGTAGTCGACCTCCGCCGCCTCGCCAAACCACCACAGCAGCAGGTCCAGCGTGTGCGACCCGGTGTCGAGCAGAACGCCACCGCCCGCCCCGTCGCGGCGCAGCATCGACGGGGAACTGATGCCCCAGTTGTAGACGAAGCCCTCCCGCGCCTCGAAGCGCAGGATGCGGCCGAGTTGGCCGGAGTCCACCAGCGCCTTCAGCCAGCGGACGCCGTTGACGTAGCGGCGCATCAGCCCGACCGCGAGCACGCGCCGGCGCTCCTCCGCGGTTTGCACCATGCGCTCGGCGTCGGCCAGCGTGACGGCCAGCGGCTTTTCCATGAAGACGTGCTTCCCGGCCTCCAGCAGGCTCTGGCCGACCGGCGCGTGGAGCATCGGCGGGGCGGCCACCAGCGCCGCGTCGAACCGGTCCGCCGCCTCCCGCCAGTCGGCCACGGCGACGGGCGCGCGGTTGCGGCCCAGCAGGGCCTGCACCGCCTCCAGCCGCTCCGGCGAGGGATCGACGAGCACGCTCGGCCGCCAGCCCAGGCGGAGCAGCGCCGGCAACAGGTGATGGCTCACAATGCTGCCGCAGCCGATGATGGCGAGCCGCGGAAACTCGGCGTTGGTCATGGAATCCTCGCTATTGGGATTGCCTTCGCGGGGGCGCCGTCCGTCGGCGCCGTCAATGCCGCGCGGGCGCGTGCAGGGCGTAGTAGTAGGCGTCGTCCTTGTGGCCGTACTTGACGTGCTTGGACGCGACGACGCGGGACAGCACGACGCCGCCGACCGCGCTGTCGACCGATTTCAGCTTGTTGAAGCCGGCCATCACGGTGTCCAGCGGGGTGTGCTGCCAGCGGACGACGTAGATCACGCTGTCGGCCAGGAAGGACAGGGCCAGCGCGTCGGAGAACAGCATCACCGGGGCTGAGTCGATCACCACCACATCGTAATTGTGGCGCGCCCATGCGATCAGGTCGCTCATCGCCTGGGAGCTGATGCGGTCATGCGCGTCGGGGGTGCCGACGGTGTTGCCCAGGACGCTGAGGTTGGTGGTTTCCTGATGGATCAGGTCGTCGATGCCGACGCGGCCGTCCAGCAGGTCGGCGACGCTGCCCTGCGGCTGGTAGCCCAGCAGCTTCGCGATGGAGGGGCGGCGGAAATCCGCGTCGATCAGCAGCGTGTTCAGCCCCAGCCCGGCCAGCGACCGCGCCAGATTGGCCGCCAGCACCGACTTTCCCTCCTTGGGGATGGAGGAGGTGACGAGCAGCACCTTGGGCGGCGTCCCCCGCTTGCGCGGCATGCAGGCCATGGTGCGCACCGTCTGGATCGCCTCGCGGAAGGCCCCGATCTCGCGAGCGCGGCGGCTATCGGGGTGGAGAGGCAGGTTCCAGGCCGCCTCGTTGCGGGAAAGCGACGGGACCATGCCGAGGCAGGGCACGCCGGTCGCCCGCTCCACCTGGCTCGGTGTGCGCAGGCCGGAGCTGAGCCGCTCCAGCAGCAGCACCAGCGCGACCGCCAGCGCCGTTGACCCGACCAGCCCGACGCCCAGCGACATGCGCAGCTGCGGGAAGGCCGGGCGGATCGGCGGCAGGGCCGGGGCGCTGAGATGCGCGTCCAGCGCGCCGGTGTTCTTCAGCGCCATCGTCTGCTCGTAGCGTTCGGCGAGGCTGCGGTAGAGCGTGCGGTGCGCGTCGGCGGCGCGTTCCAGATCGCGGAGCTGGATGCCGGTCGCCTCGATGCCCTTCTGCTGCTCCTGCAGGTCGGCGATGCTCTTCAGCAGGGTGGCCTCGCGGATGCGCGCGACCTCCAGATCGGCGTCCAGGCCCTTCTGGATCTTGCCGACCTCGTCGCGGATGCGGGCCTTCAACTCGCCGATGCCGCGGCGGAGATTCACGATGTCCTGATGCTTGTCGCCGTAGACCTGCTGAAGCTCGGCCAGCCGGCGCTCCAGCATCGCTTCCGCCTCGCGCAGCTTTTGGATCAGCGGGGAGGCCAGCACCTCCGGGATCGCCGCGGCGTTGTTGGTGGCGGTCTGGTCGCGAGCCTGGCGCACGCGGGCCTCGGCCGCCGCCTTCTGCGCCTGCGCGGCGGTCAGCTGGGTGGCGATTTCGTTCATCTGCTGCTGGACCATGTTGCGCCCGTCCGGCGGCAACTCCAGCAGGCTGTTCTCCTTGCGGAAGCTGCGGATGGCCTCCTCGGCGCCTCGCACCGCCTCGCGCGCCTCGATGAGCCGCCCGCCGAGCCATTGGTTGACCCGCTCGGTCATGCTGCGGTTCATTTCCGTCCGGTAGTCCAGATAGGCTTGGCCGAAGGCATTGGCGATGGCGGCGGCCTTGGCGGGATCGACCGATGACGCCTCGATGATGATGGTGAAGGAACGGTCGTCGTTGCGCGCCTCGATCCGGCGCAGCAGCGTGTCGATGGTCAGCAGGCGGGCCTGATCCGGGTCGCGGGCGATGGGGCTTTCATCGGCGCGGAACAGCGCGGTCGCCTCTTGCACGATCCGGCGCAGCACGTCGTTGCCTTCCGGCGGCAGCGCACCGACACCGGCCTTGGTGACCCGCTTCAGCCAATGATCGTCCGCGCCGTCCGGCGCCTTGAGCGTCGGGTTGAATTCGGGATCGTTGATCAGGCCCAGCTTTTCCACCACCCGTTCCGCCAGGGCGCGCGAGCCGACGATGGACACCTCGCTGCGCACCGCCGGCGCCTCGGGTGTCAGGTTGGACACCACCGACTTGAACTCCGCCAACTCGACCCGCCGGGAATCGAGCTGCACCATCGCGGTGGCCCGGTACATCGGCTTCAGCGACTGCATGACGTAGGTGATGGTCGCCGTTCCCAGCAGGATGACGGTGAGCAGCAGCAGCTTGCGCCGCCACAGCACGGCCAGCGTGGCGAAGACGGTCGCCTCCTGCCGGCTGCGGACGTCGGAGGATTCCCCGGCGCCCGATTGCAGGAGACTGTCCGGAAGGACGCTGGTGTGCGCTTCGTGGCCTGGAAGCGTTCCGCCTTTGCCGATCGAAGAAGTCACGTCGTCGCCCCTTTCGTCTTGCTGGCTGGCGGTCCGGCCCGGGATGGGCATGGCGGGTGGTTGCAAAAGGACGCACTGCGGCCTTTTGTTTTCCTTGGAGATAACCAAAAATTCGGACACCTTTTAAAGACCAGGTCCGAATGGATGGGCCAAATAGACAGTGATGTTCCGCTGCTGCAACCGTTACCGGACAGACTCCGATTATCGTGAATAGGGCCACGCAACAATTGAAAAAAAGAAGGGCCATCCGTCGCTGTGCTTACGACGACGACCGTCATAAATAATCATATCCGATACCCCGTCCGCGTGTTTGACGGTCAACTCCGCGCCGGTCACAGTTTGCCGGGTGAAGCGGAGCCGGTTCAGGCTTCAAAACGCCGCTCAATTCCAGACATGGCCGTGCATTCCCACGTAAGGGGCTGAGTGTTGCTCCGTATCGTGTGGCGAAATGCTGCGAATCGTCGTCGGATTTTAAAATAATCGTGGAAGCGGTTTGGCGCGATATCTCCGCGTGCGGCCGCTGCCTGGTCGAATTCCCCCGGTCAACTCCATGGAGAGGCTCAATGACGTCCACGACTGAGCGCGTTCTTGTGACAGGTGGCGCCGGGTTCATCGGATCGCACCTGTGCGAGCGTCTTCTGGCCGCCGGGAAAGAGGTCCTGTGCGTCGACAATTATTTCACGGGATCGCGTTCGAATATTGCGCATCTGCTGGACAACCCGAAGTTCGAGGCGGTGCGCCACGACATCACCTTTCCCCTCTATGTCGAGGTCGACAAGATCTACAACCTCGCCTGCCCGGCCTCGCCGGTGCATTACCAGTTCGATCCGGTGCAGACGACCAAGACGTCGGTGCACGGCGCCATCAACATGCTGGGGCTGGCCAAGCGGGTGAAGGCGACGATCCTCCAGGCCTCGACCAGCGAGGTCTACGGCGACCCCTTCGTCCACCCGCAGCGCGAGGACTATTGGGGCAACGTCAATCCCATCGGGCCGCGCGCCTGCTACGACGAGGGCAAGCGCTGCGCCGAGACGCTGTTCTTCGACTACAACCGGCAGCACAAGGTCCCGATCAAGGTCGCGCGCATCTTCAACACCTACGGGCCGCGCATGAATCCGAACGACGGGCGCGTGGTGTCGAACTTCATCGTCCAGGCGCTCAAGGGCGATCCGATCACGATCTATGGCGACGGGTCGCAGACGCGGTCCTTCTGCTACGTTGACGATCTGGTCGAGGGGCTGCACCGGCTGATGGAGACGGACGGGACGGTGACCGGCCCGATCAACCTCGGCAACCCCGGCGAGTTCACCATTCTGGAGCTGGCGGAGACCGTCATCCGGATGACTGGATCGCGCTCCCGGGTCGAGCGGCACCCGCTGCCCCAGGACGATCCGCGGCAGCGCAAGCCGGACATCACCAAGGCCCACGCCTACCTGAAATGGATGCCGCACGTGCCGCTCGAAGAGGGGCTGGAGCGCACCATCGCCTATTTCGCCAAGACCTATTTCTGAGCGCGGCGACGCAGCCGGCAGCGCCGCCGCATCGCTGGGGTGCGGCGGCAGGGAATGGGCCAACAGGAAACGGCGGATGTTCGAACTCCCTTCACGAGACAGCTCGGCGAAGCCGGACTACGGCGCACGCGTGGGGATGGCCTTCCAGGGCCCGCGCCCGGACTCCGTCTCGCCGGTCGCCGCGGCGGCCTCCGCCCCCGCCCTGCTGTGTGGGCTGGTGGCCGCGGACGCGCTGGTGGTCGTCGGGACGGGACTAGCGGCGGAGGGCATCGCCGCCCGTGTGCTGCGGGCCGCTCCCGCCGATCCGGCCCTGTTCACAGACGCCGTTCATGCTTTCGCGGGCGTTTTCAACGCCGCGGTCGGCCCGCTGGCCGTGCTGTCGCTGATGTGCTTCTACAGCGCGGGCTGCTACCGCAACCTACGTCCCAAGGCGGTGCGGCGGACCATCGGTTCGCACGCAGGGCCGCTGTTCGGGGCCTGGACGGCGGCCTTCCTGGTGCTCGTCCTCATGCTCGGCGTGACGGGGGATCTGCGGCGGCTGGACACGGCGGCGGCGGGGACGTTGTGGCTGTGGTACGGGCTCGGCCTGTTCGGGCTGACCGCGCTGCGCAGCCTGTTCCTCCGGCTGGCGCGCGACTGGAATCTGGCCGGCGGTTTGCGGCAGCGGACCCTGCTGGTCGGCACCAACGATCTGGCTCTCGAATGGTTGGACCGGCTCCAGCGCACGGAGGGGGCGGGCTATCAGGTGGTCGGCGCGGTGTCCACCGCGGCGGACCGGCCGTCATCCGTGAACGCTCCGCCCCTGGCCACCGCCCGGCTGGCCGGGGTGCCGGTGCTGGGAGGCGTGACCGGGCTGGTCGAACAGGTGCGCAAGAACCGCATCGACCTCGTGGTGGTGGCCCTGCCCTGGAGCGCCGAGGCCGAAATCACCGACATTCTGGAACGGCTGCGCGTCCTCGCGGTGGACGTCCGCCTGCTGCCGCACCGGCTGATCGCCCGCACCGCGGGCCTGTCGGTCGATGCGACGGCGGGCGTTCCGCTGCTCGGCGTCATCCATCACCCGCTGGCCGGCTGGCGCGGCGTGCTGAAGCGGTCGGAGGACCTGCTGATCGGCGGCGCGGCGCTGGCGGCGCTGGCCCCGGTCCTGCTGCTGGCCGCGGCGGCGATCAAGCTGGAAAGCCGCGGCCCGGTGCTGTTCCGCCAGAAGCGCTTCGGCTTCAACAACGAGGAATTCGAGATCTGGAAGTTCCGCACGATGCACACCGACCGCGGCGACCAAACGGGCGCGCAGCGGACGGTGCGCAACGATCCGCGGGTGACGCGCGTCGGGCGCTTCCTGCGCCGCACCAGCATCGACGAGCTTCCGCAGCTCTTCAATGTTCTGCGCGGCGACATGTCCATCGTCGGGCCGCGGCCCCATCCCGTCGCCATGAAGGCCGGGGACGTACTGTACCACGAGGCGGTGGAGAACTACGCCTGCCGCCACCGCGTCCGCCCCGGAATCACCGGATGGGCGCAGGTGAACGGGCTGCGTGGCGAGATCGACAACCTCCACACCGCCGCCCGCCGCGTCGAACACGACCTCTACTACGTCGACAACTGGTCCCTGGGGCTGGACGCCGAGATCATGGTGCGCACCGCCCTCCTCCTTTTCTGGGACCGCAACGCCTACTGACGAACCTCCCTGCTGAACCAACAAACAAACCGCGAAGGAGTTAGACGTCATGTCCGTCGCCCTTGTCACCGGTTCCTGCGGATTGATCGGGTCGGAGAGTTGCCTGCATTTCGGTGCGCTGGGAATGGACGTCGTCGGCATCGACAACGACATGAGGCGCACCTTCTTCGGCGACGAGGCATCGACCGCGTGGCAGCGCCAGACTCTGGAGCAGACGCTGCGCCAGCGCTACCGCCACCACGCCGTCGACATCCGCGACGCCACGGCCATCGACGCGCTGTTCGAGCGGCATGGGTCCGCCATCTCGCTGATCATCCACACGGCGGCCCAGCCCTCGCACGACTGGGCGGCGCGCGACCCGCAGATGGATTTCTCGGTGAACGCCAACGGCACGCTGAACCTGCTGGAGGCGGCGCGGCGGCATTGCCCGGACACCGTGTTCATCTTCACCTCGACCAACAAGGTCTACGGCGACACGCCGAACCGCCTGCCGCTGATCGAGACGGAGACCCGCTACGAGATCGACCCGTCCCACCGCTACGCCGGCGGCATCGCCGAGGACATGTCGATCGACGCCACCCTGCACAGCCTGTTCGGCGCCTCCAAGGTGGCCGCCGATGTTCTGGTCCAGGAGTACGGCCGCTATTTCGGGATGAAGACGGTGTGCTTCCGCGGCGGCTGCCTGACCGGGCCGAACCATTCGCCGACGCAGCTTCACGGCTTCCTGGCCTATCTGATGCGCTGCGCCGTCACCGGCGCCCGCTACGACGTGATCGGCTACAAGGGCAAGCAGGTCCGCGACAACATCCACAGCAACGACCTGATCGCCGCCTTCCAGGCGTTCTACGACGCGCCGCGCAGCGCCGAGGTCTACAACATCGGCGGCGGACGGGCGAGCAACTGCTCCATCCTGGAGGCGGTGGCGCTGTGCGAGGAGATCACCGGGCGCCCGATGGATCTAGCCTTCAAGGAAGCCAACCGCATCGGCGACCACATCTGGTGGGTCAGCTCGCTCGACCGGTTCCGCTCCCACTACCCGTCCTGGGACATCCGGCACGATGTGCGCAACATCCTCACCGACATTCACGACAGCAATCGGCGCCGCTGGCGCGTGGAGGCCGTGGCATGATCGACCATGGGAAAAAGGAAGTGCTCGGCGTCTACGTCAACGCCGTCGATTACGAGGCCGGCGTGCGCGCCATCATCGACGCGGCGGAACAGCAAAAGCCCTTCGCGGTCAGCGCGCTCGCCGTTCACGGGGTAATGACGGGCGCGCTCGACCCCGAGCACCGCTACCGCCTGAACGCCATCGACCTCGTGACTCCGGACGGCCAGCCGGTGCGCTGGGCGCTGAACCGGCTGCACGGCGCCGCCCTGCCGGACCGCGTCTACGGCCCGAACCTGATGCTGCGCACCTGTGCGGCGGCCGCGGCGCGGGGGCTTCCCATCTACCTCTACGGCGCCACGGCGGGGCTGCTCGACACGCTGACCACGGCGCTGATGGAGCGCTTCCCCGGCCTGATCATCGCCGGCGCCCGCCCCTCCGCCTTCCGCACGCTGAGCGCCGAGGAGCGCGCGGCGGTCGACCGCGAGATCATCGAGTCCGGCGCCCGCATCGTCTTCGTCGGGCTGGGCTGCCCGCGCCAGGAAACCTGGGTCTACGAGCACAAGGCCGCGCTGTCGATGCCGCTGATCGCGGTGGGCGCGGCCTTCGACTTCATCGCCGGGAAACAGCCTCAGGCGCCGATGTGGATGCAGAATTCCGGCCTGGAATGGCTGTTCCGGCTGTCCACCGAACCGCGGCGGCTGTGGCGGCGCTACGTCATGCTGAACCCGGCTTTCCTGTTCCTTCTGGCCTGTCAGGCGGTGCAGATGCCGCTGGTCCGCAGCGGCCAGGCACGGCGTCCGAAAGGAGAGCTTCGATTTGGTTAGACGGTGATGGTTGTTTGGCGGTTGCCAAATAAAAGAGCCGTTATTAAAAATGAAACGTCTTCCGATGCTGTGATTGTGTAGCGCCGGTTTTAAAATGAAACGGCCATGCATCGGCAGATTTTCTTGAGCGACCTGGGGACAGCGCCATGAACCGCGACCGATGCGGTCCGCGCTTCCATGACAGTCGAGGATTCCTGCGATGAGCCTGAAGATCCTGTCGGCGATCGTCGTGCCGCCGCATCTGGCGGTCAGCGGCGCCAGCAAGGCGGCGGAGAAGCTGAGCGTTGCGCTGCAGGCGCATGACCGCATCGACATCGCGAACATGGGCATGGCGAGCCGGGTCCCGATGGACCTCACCAAGCCGGGCGAACGGATCGCGGTGCGGACCTCCAGCCCCTTCGCCGGGCTCGACTCCGTCCTGCCCAACCGCGCGAAGACCCTGTTCTACCAGTCGAGCATCCCGGCGCTGATCCGCCACGGCTCCTACGATCTGGTGCACATCCACAACCCGATCCCGGCGCTGGAGATGATGCGGGTGGCCCGCGCCTGCGTGGCGAAGGGCGTGCCCTACGTGGTGTCCACCCACGGCTTCGTGGAGATCGGCAACCCGGCGGCTTTCCGGCGCATGGACGCGGCGCGGCGGCTGGCCTGGGACCTGCTGATCGACCGCCCCGTCCGCTACGTCGTCCGCAACGCCGCGGCGATCTGCGCGATCTCGCCGGTCGACCTGCCGATCGTCCGCGGCTTCGGCTTCACGGGGGACGACATCGCCGTCATTCCCTACGGCGTCGATCGCCCGAACGACTGGGGCGCCCCGACCCCGGCTGACCAGGACATCCACCAGAGGTTCGGCATCCCGGAGCGGGAGGAGGATGGCGGCCCCGTCACCGCCTTCTTCCTGGCCAACCACACGGCCAACAAGGGGCTGGGCGTGCTGCTCGACGCCTTCGTAGGGCTGTCGATGCCGTTCCGCCTGATCGTCGGCGGCGAGAAGCGGGACTTCGTCGATTACGAAGCCTACCAGCGCCGCTGCGGGCCGGGCCAGACCATCCACCTCACCGGCAATCTGGCCGAGACGGAGGTCGCCGCCATGTTCCGCCGCTCCGACCTGTTCGTCTTCCCGACCCTGGCCGACACCTTCCCCAACGTGATCCTGGAGGCGATGGCCTTCGGTGTTCCGGTTGTGACGACCCGGGTCGGCGGCATCCCGCATCAGGTCGACGACGGCTGCGCGGTGATCGTGGAGCCGGGCGACCCGCTGGCCCTGCGCGCTGCCGTCGAGCAGCTGGCCGTTGACCCCGAGCGGCGGGCGCGGATGGGCCGCCACGGCCGCCTGCGCGCCACCCAGCGCTTCGACTGGGCCGCCGCCGCCGCCGACACCCACCGGCTCTACGAGGCGGTGGTCCGCCGCCCGGCGGGCGCCGCCGTCCTCAAGGCCGCCTGAACCCCTGCCCAACATCCCCTGCCCAACCGGTAAAAGCCGCAGCAATGGAGAAGACACCTATGGAAGGCAAGACGCTCGTGACCGGCGGGGCCGGCTTCGTCGGCTGCAATCTGGTCAAGAACCTGCTGGATGACGGGCGCGACGTCGTCGTCCTGGACGCCCTGCTGCGGCCGGGCAGCGAGCGGAACGCGGCGTGGCTGCAAACCCTCAACGCCGGCTCCCGCCTGACCTTCATGAAGGCCGACGTGCGCGACTTCGCCGCCGTCAAATCCTGCATGGCCGGGGCGGAGGAGGTCTACCACCTCGCCGGGCAGGTCGCGGTGACCTCGTCGCTGGACGACCCGCGCACCGACTTCGACATCAACGCACTCGGCACCTTCAACGTGCTGGAGGCGGCCCGCCGCATGAAGACTCCGCCGAAGGTGGTCTTCACCTCGACCAACAAGGTCTATGGCGGGCTGGAGCATGTGGCGGTGGAGCAGACCGGCAGCCGCTACCGCTTCGTCGACCGCCCGCTCGGCGTCTCGGAGGCGGAGCCGCTGGACTTCCATTCACCCTACGGCTGCTCCAAGGGAGCGGCGGACCAGTATGTGCGCGACTACGCCCGCATCTACGACCTGCCGACCGTCGTCTTCCGGATGAGCTGCATCTACGGCCCACGCCAGTTCGGCAACGAGGACCAGGGCTGGGTCGCGCATTTCATCATCTCGGCGCTGAGCGGGCGGCCCATCCACATCTACGGCGACGGCATGCAGGTGCGCGACGTGCTGTTCGTCGAGGACCTCGTGCGCGCCTTCCGCCTCGCCACCGAGAAGATCGAGGTCAGCCGCGGGCAGGTCTTCAACATCGGCGGTGGGCCGGAGAACACC
Source organism: Azospirillum brasilense (assembly GCF_022023855.1). NCBI lineage: Bacteria > Pseudomonadati > Pseudomonadota > Alphaproteobacteria > Rhodospirillales > Azospirillaceae > Azospirillum > Azospirillum brasilense. The sequence goes on along the minus strand of NZ_CP059452.1, from coordinate 549,010 downwards.
ATCTCGGTCTGGCGCGAGTTCGGGGAGATGCTGTCCACCCTGCGCGGCGCGCCGGTGGAGGCCGACTTCTCCGACTGGCGGCCCGGCGACCAGCCCTGCTACGTCAGCGACATCCGCAAGGCCGAGCAGGTCCTCGGCTGGCGCCCGCAGGTGGACCGCGACACCGGCATCCGCCGCCTGTGGGACTGGGCGGAACGCTATCTCGCTCAGAACGGCCTGCCGACGGACCAGACCCAGTTGGAACCGGGCCGCATCGCCCTCAGCGCGTAACCCGATCCCTGTGCGGTGGAGGAACCAATGAACGTGCTTGTAACGGGCGGGGCCGGATTCATCGGCTCCCACATCACGCACCGCCTCGTGTCGCTCGGCCACCGGGTGACGGTGATCGACAACGAGTCCACCGGGCTGCGCTCCAACGTGCCGCCGGAGGTGCGCTACATCCGCGGCGACGTCACCAACCCCGCTGACCTCGACAAGGCGTTCGAGGCGGTGCCCGACGCGGTGATCCACATCGCCGGGCAGGTGTCGATCATCCGCGCCTTCAGCAACCCGGTCGGCGACCTGCGCACCAACGTGGAGGGGACGGTGAACGTTCTCCAGCAGTGCGTGGAGCGCGGGGTGAAGCGCCTTCTCTACGCCAGTTCGATGAGCGCCTACGGCAACGCCGATGTGGTGCCGACGCCGGAGGATACGCCCTGCTCCCCGGTGTCCTATTACGGGGTGACGAAATACGCGGGCGAACGCTACGTGCATCTGACCGCGGCCCGGCCCGACCTGCCGGGCGGTCTGGCCGTCACCTCCTTCCGCATGTACAACGTCTACGGGCCGCGGCAGGCGGTGGACAACCCCTACCAGGGGGTGCTGGGCATCTTCCTGGGCAACATCATCCGCGGCGAGCCGATCCGCATCTACGGCGACGGCAAACAGACCCGCGATTTCGTCTTCATCGACGACGTGGTGGACGCCTGGGTCGGCGCGCTCGACAACCCGACCAGCCATGGGAAGATCTTCAACCTCGGCAGCGGGCGGCAGACCAGCATCAGCGAACTGGCCGACCTCGCGCTGGGAGCGCTCGGCCGGACGCGGGCGGACCATCCCGTGCTCTACCACCCCGAACGTCCGGGCGAGCAGCGCAGCGTGCAGGCGGACGTGACCTACGCCGGGTCGGTGCTCGGCTGGACGCCGCGCACGCGGCTGGAGCAGGGGCTGGCGGAAACCGTGCGCTGGGCGCTGCGCGAGAGCGGGCAAGCGAACGGCATGGCGGAGCGCGCCGTGGCCTGACGGCCAACTTTCGAGCCGGCCAGGGATGGCTTCGGCAACGCCATCAAGCAACAGGAGTGGAATGATGCGGATCGCTGTTGTGGGGACCGGCTATGTCGGTCTCGTGTCCGGCGCCTGCTTTGCCGAATTCGGCATCGACGTGTGCTGTGTGGACAAGGACGAAACGAAAATCCGGCGCCTGAGGGGCGGCGAGATTCCCATCTACGAGCCCGGTCTCGACGTCCTCGTGGCGCGCAACATGGCGGCGGACCGTCTGTCCTTCACCTCCGACCTCGCGGTCGCCATGGAGGGGGCGGACGTGGTGCTGATCGCGGTCGGCACGCCCTCCCGCCCCGGCGACGGCGGGGCCGACCTGACCTACGTCCACGCCGCGGCGGCGGAGATCGCGCGGACCATGTCCCGCTACACCGTCATCGTCACCAAATCGACCGTGCCGGTCGGCACCGGGCGCCAAGTCGCCGCCATCGTGAGGGACATCAACCCGCGCGCCGAGTTCGACGTGGTGTCCAACCCGGAATTCCTGCGCGAAGGCTCGGCCATCGGCGACTTCATGCAGCCCGACCGGGTGGTGATCGGCGCGGACTCCGACCGGGCGCGGGCGGTGATGGACGCCCTCTACCAGCCGCTGATCCGGGCCGGGACGCCCTTCGTGCGCACCGGCATCGAGACGGCGGAACTGACGAAATACTCGGCCAACGCCTTCCTCGCCTTCAAGATCACCTTCATCAACGAGGTGGCCGACCTGTGCGAGCGGGTGGGGGCCGACGTGCAGGACGTGGCGGCGGGCATGGGGATGGACGCGCGCATCGGGCGGCCCTTCCTGAACGCCGGGCCGGGCTTCGGCGGGTCCTGCTTCCCCAAGGACACCGAGGCGCTGGTGCGCACCGGGCGGCAGCACGGTGCGCCGGTGCGGCTGATCGAAACGGTGGTGGACGTGAACCGGGCGCGCAAGCGGTTGATGGCCGGGCGGATCCTCCAGGCCTGCGGGCCGGACGCGGCGGGCAAGCGGATCGCCGTGCTGGGCATCACCTTCAAGCCCGACACCAACGACATGCGCGAGGCGGCGAGCCTGGAGATCATCCCGCTGCTTCAGGAGGCAGGCGCCACGGTTCACGTCTACGACCCCGCCGGCATGGAGGAGGGGCGCCATCTGCTGCCCGGCGTGGTCTGGCATGACGACGCCTACGCCCCGCTCGCCGAGGCCGACTGCGTCGCCATTCTGACGGAATGGAACGAGTTCCGCGCGCTGGATCTGGGCCGCGTCCGCAGCCTGATGCGCCGCCCGGTGATGGTCGATCTGCGCAACGTCTATGCCCCGGCGGCCATGGCGGCGGCGGGTTTCCACTATTGCTCCGTTGGGCGGCGCGACGCGCGGCCCGACGCGGCGAAGCGGCGCAAGGCGGCGGAGGCCATGCTCCTCAGCAATGGCTTCGCGGCGGACTCCTGTGTCCTTCCCTTCTCCGGGCAGCTTGCTGCAGCCGCCTCCGACCTGGCTGATTGACGCGGGCGCGACGCCCGCCGACTCCGGTCACGCACCGGCGCCTTGAACGGGCCGTCCCCGCCCCGGCGGCGGCGGCCCCGCGCGGGGGCCGGCTGGGATCTCCCGATTCCGAAAGACACAGCCATGATTGGCTTGGACGCGCTGGCCGGCATCCGTCAAGAGTTCATGCCCCGTGCGCCCTCCGGCGCGCGGGGCGGCGCCGTTCCTCCGCAACCGGACGGGCGGACCGGCGGGCGGACACCGATTGCCGTGTTGCTGATCGACGACCGCTCTCTATTCGGTGAAAGCCTCGCCGCCGCCATCAACGCCTTCGCGCCGGACGTGGCGGTCAGCCACCGGCGCAGCACCGCGGCGCTGGCCGACCTTCCCGCCGTCCTGCGCGGCGCCGACGTGGTTCTGGTGAGCATCGGGCGCGCCGATCCGGCCAAGGGCGGCGTCGGCCAACTTCTGGATGCGCTGTCGGGAGGCGGGCCCCATCCCCCCGTGGCTGTTCTGGCCGACCGGCCCGGCGCGGCGGTGACAGCGGCGGCGGCGCGCCTCGGTCTGCGTGGGGTGCTGAGCGGACGGATGCCGCTGGCCGAGGTGATCGCCGCCCTGCGGCTGATCCACGGCGGCGGTACGGTCAGTCCCGATCCCGGCGCCGATCCTGGCTGAGCGGTTGCGGAACAGCAGGCTCGGCGGGTTGCCACGCCTTGCGCACGGCCTCGGCGCGGTTGGAGGCGCCCAGCGCCCGCAGGATTCCGCGCACATGAACCTTCGCCGTGTTCTCGCTGATCCCCAACTCCTGCGCGATGACGCGGTTCGATTTCCCCTCGCGCAGCCGTTGCAGAACGCCACGCTGACGCGCGGTCAGCGCCGCTCCGCCGGGCGGCGCGGGCGGTTCGTCCGCCGCCGCCTCGCAATGCTGCATCAGGCGGTGGAGGAAGGGGGAGGGGAAGAAGGTGCCGCCGCCCGCGACCAGACGCAGAGCCTCCTGTGCGACGGCGAGGCCGACGCTGGTCGGCAGACACCCCCGCACGCCCAGTCGGCTGGCTTCCAACGGCAGGTCCGCTTCTTCCCCGTCGGACAGAACGACCAGCGGCGTGCCGCCGAAGGCGCCGGCAACGTTGCGCAACGTCGCCAGGACGCTGCCGTTCGGCGGAGTCAGGCTGACGACGTTGCACAGCACGACGGCGGGTGGCGTTCCGGCGGCGAGCATCGCCTTCGCCTCACCCAGCGATGCCGCGGTCCGCATTTGCAGGCTCGGGTCACGCAGGCTGAGGCCAGTGGACAGGCTTTCACGGGTCAACGGCGTTTCGTCCAGAAGAAGGGCCGCTATGGCCCGGCGTCCGTTCATCGGACCCGGGCCGCGCGCGGCGGCGCGGGGCGATGAAACCGCCTTCCCGCTCGATCCCATGAAGCCTATCTCCCGACCCCGTTTTCCTGGCCTTATGCTGCGCTGCACCCAAGCAATCGTCAACGTCAATCCCGCGCAGGAATAACTACGTCGGACTTCGCCTTTACCTCCTATTTGAAGTATTTTCGTTTGAATCCTGTGTCTTCAGGAGAGGTTTCGATGATCACCATCCGGAAGCGCACCGTCTGGTCCTTGTGGCCTTTCCATTGGTCAGAGGGCGCTGTTCCCCGACTTGTGCCATTCGGGCCTGTTCTTTTGGTCGCAAAGCAGAAGGAGGTGGATGGTGGCTTGCCTCGTCCCGGCTGCGGGATAGGGTCGCATAAGCACGCCACGCCGCTCCCATCCTCACAAAGGCGTACGCGCCCTGCGAGGAGAGGCGCCATGGGCGCCGGAATAGGTACGGAATAAAACGTCGACCGGTCACAACCCTTCATCGAAGTGCGTATTTACCGGACCGGATGTTCTGGTAACGTTGAAAGCATCAAATGCAAACCGCGCAAGCATTCCTGATGATCTTCCAACACAAACAATCCATCTGGTCGGCAGGGAAAGGCGCTGAAAATGAAGAAAGTAAAATCTTTCCGAGTATCCGCGAGCGGACGCGCTCACCCGAAAATTGAAGCCCTTTTGCCGACGAGGGTGGGCTGAGGCCTGCTGCCCCGGTTTGAAGGGTGCGAAAAATGGCGTTTAACCAAAAGGGGGAGCGGATGACGACGGACATCAAGCAGCAATCGGGGATCGCTCCAGGGATCGCCCCAGGGATTTCGGTGGTCCTGGCGGACCCGAACAGCCTCACTCGGGATTGCTTTTCGCTCGGCCTCGGCACGCTGTGCCAGGACATGACCGTGCGATCGGTGGCCTCGCTGAGGGACGCCGCGGGAGTCCTGGCGCGGGACGGACGGACGGAGGTCGTGTTGTGCAACATCGGTGCGCAGATGGGCCTGAACGACGGTCTGTGCGCGGCTATCCGTGACGCGGTGTCGGCCTGCCTGCCGGTGCCGCTGGTGCTCATTTCGGACCGCGACGACGGCGGGATGATCCTGGAAAGCCTGCGCCTCGGCGTACGCGGCTACATCGTGCCCAACCTCGGGCTGGGAGTCATGCTGGAGGCGATCCGGCTGGTCGCCGCGGGGGGAACCTTCGTGCCGGCCACCTCCCTGCAATCGCTGATCGCGCCGGTGCCGGGCGGCATCGCCGTTCCGCAGACCCCGCCGCCGGGCGCTTCCCTGCCGGCGACGGACCGGATCGGCGGGCTGACGCCGCGGGAAATGGCCGTGCTGACCTGCATGCGGGAGGGCAAGTCGAACAAGCTGATCGCCTACATGCTGGGCATGTGCGAGAACACCGCCAAGGCCCATGTGCGCAACGTGCTGAAGAAGCTGGGCGCCACCAACCGGACGGAGGCCGCCTTCATGGCGCACGCCCATCTGTCCCGCGGCACGGTCCTGGAATCGAACCAGCCCTGATCGGTCGGTCCCGTGATGGAACGGTGCGGGATCCCGCCGCGCCGTTCTTTTGTGTTGCGCTCAGTTGTCTTCGCGCATGACGCGGCAGACCGCTTCCGTCCGGTTGGTGGCGCCGAGCCGCCGCAGGATGTTCCGGACATGCACTTTCACGGTGCTTTCCCGCATTCCCAATTCGTGGGCGATGACCTTGTTCGGCTTGCCCTCCTGAAGGCATTCCAGGACGGAGAGTTGACGCGGTGTCAGTTGCGTCAGATGAGGCTTGCCGTTGGCTGTGGGCTCCGGGACGGATAAGGCGGCGTGAAGCATCGGGTCCGTCAACCCGGCTTGGTCGATGATCAACCGGTGCAGGATGGGTGCCGGAACGAAGATGCCACCCGCCGCGACCAGACGGATCGCCTCCAACGCCATGGTCAGGCCGACGGTGGTGGAAATGTAGCCGTGCGCACCCTGGCGGATAGCCTCCAGCGCCGTCGAGGTCTCGTCGGAATCCGACAGCATGATGAGCGGGATGCCGTCCAGGACGGCGAGCAGTTCGGCCAGCCTCGGCCGGAAATCCGGATCGGAAGCGAGCCGCCCGCTGAAATTGGCCAGAGCCACATCCGGCGCTCCGTCCCGCCGCACCACGCTTTCCAGGTCGGCAAGGGATGCCGCCGTCAGCACCCGCACTCCCCGTCCGCACAGGTTGAGGCTGGTGGACAGGCTTTCCCGCGTCAGCGGCGTTTCGTCGTGCAGGATGGCGGTGACGCTCTGCTCCTCCCCCAGCGGCCGCGCTCCCCCGGACATTCGGTAATAGGACCCGAACGAGCCGGAGTCGTTCATCGGGGCGGCGGTCAGGCGCGTGGCGGCCAGGATGTGGTTGGATGCGAAGGACGTGACCGATGGGGCGCGGCGGAAGGCGTTGGGCAGGCGCGTTCCGTCTTTGCACGGCAACATACAAAATCTCCCTCAGCCACACGCCATGGACACGCCGCCGCAGGGAACCGCCCAGGATCGTCGCCAACGTCGCCGCCGACATCACCGGCGCGAAGACTTTGGCCCTATTCGATCAATGGAAACGGATCGAGCGCGGAGGCGATGCTGCAAGAGGTCTGGACGACCGCTTCGATCCAATAACATCGCAGCCGCTTTTGACCGTCAATCGCAAACAAGATCATAATACTGTGCGCGGATATCCGCAAAGTACCCCCAAATTAGTAACTTTTTCAAAACTGTAACAGTGGCAGAGGAACCTCCGCGTGATGACTTGGTTGGCTCTTTCTCTTTATGGAAGAGTTGGGGGAAGGAAAGATCATCGAACATTGTCCGTTGGGGCCATGGAAGGGCAGCCCAGCGGCGTCTTCTGTGGAATGCCGGCGTTGACGACACCGCCCACTTCCTGACCTTGGGCGCGGATGGCGTTCCAGTCGGCCTCCGCGTCGTTCCAGAACCAGATTCGCTCCTTCAGGTCCGCCAGATGGTAGCGGTTGCCGTAAAGCCGGTTCCCGGCGGCGACCACGGCGTTGTCGGCGTCCACGTCGGTGACGGCGCCGACCCGCGCGTCGGCGTTGCGGATGACGATGCGGTTGTCGAAGATCTCGTTGCCGACGGCGGGGGTGTAGGGGGCGCGGTCCTGGGACACCACCGTCACCGCATTGCCGTAGCCGTTCGGCACGTCGATGTCGTTGCCGTAGACCCTCACGCCCCGCGCGCTGGAGATCAGGATCTGGGCGCCCCAGAACCAGCCCTGGCCGCGCTGCCCGTTGTCGGCGACCCGGTTGTTGCGGATCACCCCGTCGTAGCTGATCTCGTAGGTGATGCCGTTGTCGGCGTTGCCGAAGACCAGATTGTCCTCGATCACCAACCGGTGCACATCGATGTCGGCCCAGATTCCGGCACCCACATTGTCGTGGACGCAATTGCCGCGGATGAGTCCGCCGCCGCCGGATTCGGTGATCTTGCCGCCGCCGCCCTCCCAATGGAAATCGACGCCGGCATAGCCGTTGCGGGCGATCTCGTTGCCGGCGATCAGAAAGTCCGTTCCCGATCCGGAAAAGCCGGCGTGGCCATTGTCGAGGATGCGGTTGTCGAGGATACGGCTGCCGTTGCCGGCGTTGACTCCGACGCCGTGGTTCAGGCGCAGGACGCTGCTGCGGACGGTCCAGCCGGGGCCGAACTCCGCGTCCACGGCGGCGGCCTGGATGGGGGCGGCGTATTTCTCGATGGTCAGATTCTGGATGACGACGCCCGACGCGGTTCCGCCGAAGGCGCGGGCGGTGACGCTGGTTTCCACCCGCCGCCCGGTGGGATCGTCGCCGATCACGATCTCGTCGGCGTCGTAGTCGAAGAACCAGCGCCCCGGCCCGACGGCGGACCGGCTGTCGACATGCAGCATCGGCGTGTCGTCGATGAACAGGTCCTCCGGGCGGGCGCAGCGGGGAAAGCCGGAGCGACAGAACTCCGCCGCGTTGACCCGGCCCTCCTGCGTCTGCCCGCGAGCGACCCAGATGGAGCCGCGGTGGACGAAGGCGGTGAGCCGGCGCGCTCCGCTCAACACCGCGCCAGGGGCGCCCTCGAACCGGTTGCCGTTCTTGGGGAACGATGGACTGCAAACGATGGATGCCGGCCTCCAGCCGGAAGCGCGTGCCGGGGGGATGGCGGTCCACCGCCGTCTGGATGTCGGCGCCGGGCCGCAGCGAGACGGTGGGGGGCTCCGCTCCCGTCGCCATCATCGGGAGACCGGCGAGCAGGAATGCCGCCGCAAGGCGGGCAGGGTGGCGGGCATGCCGCCGGGGCGGGGCGCGTCCGGTATCCATGGTGGCCTCGATGCGTCGTCCTGCAACGATGGGCGAAAACGCTAACACGCGGGTCCGGCAGCCAGAATCGTCAAACCGGACGATCGACCTTCGTCGCTTCCGGTTCTCGTTCGGAGGGAACCGGAGCGGTCACAGGCCGTTGCCCAAAGGCACCCCCAATCGTTCGAGAGCGTGCCATGGCCTCCCGCATTGAGGATTACGCCCTTTTGGGAGACTGCGAGACCGCAGCCCTGTTGTCCGCCGAAGGTTCCATCGACTGGCTGTGCTGGCCCCGCTTCGATTCCGACGCCTGCTTCGCAGCACTGCTGGGCACGCCGGAGAACGGGCGCTGGCTGCTGCGCCCGAGCGATCCCGACGCCCGCACGAGCCGGCGCTACCGCGGCGACAGCCTGATACTGGAGACGGAGTTCGAGACGGCGGAGGGTGCCGTCACCATGATCGACTTCATGCCGCCGCGCGGCGAGGCGTCGGACGTGGTGCGTATTCTGCGTGGGAAGCGCGGGTGCGTCGCCATGCGGATGGACCTGACGCTCCGCTTCGGCTACGGGCACGTCGTGCCATGGGTGACGCGGATCGGCCCGCACACCCTGCGCGCCATCGCCGGACCGGACATGGTCGTCCTCCACACCAGCGCCCCGATCCACGGCGAGGACATGAGCACCGTTGCGGATTTCACCGTGGCGGAGGGCGAGAGCATCAGCTTCGTGATGATCTATTCCCCCTCGCACTTGCCGCTGCCGGAGCCGGTCGATGCCGAGCAGGCGCTGATGGAGACCGAGCGCTTCTGGGCGGAGTGGAGCGGGCGTTGCGCCTACAGCGGCCTCTGGCGGGACGCGGTGGTGCGCTCGCTGGTCACGCTGAAGGCGCTGACCTACCGCCCGACCGGCGGCATCGTCGCGGCGCCGACCACGTCCCTTCCCGAACAGCTCGGCGGGGTGCGGAACTGGGACTACCGCTATTGCTGGCTGCGCGACGCCACCCTGACCCTGCTGGCGCTGATGAACGCCGGCTATCTCCAGGAGGCGCTGGACTGGCGCGACTGGGGCCTGCGCACCATCGCCGGCAGCCCCCAGCAGATCCAGATCATGTACGGCATCGCCGGCGAACGGCGCCTGCTGGAATGGGAGGTGCCCTGGCTGCCGGGCTACGAGGGGGCAAGCCCGGTCCGCGTCGGCAACGCCGCGGCCCCCCAGCTCCAGCTCGACGTCTATGGCGAGATGATGGACGCGGCGCATCAGGCGCGGATGCGCGGCATCGAGATCAGGCCGGAAGCCTGGCAGGTCCAGTGCGCCTTGCTCGACCATATGGAATCGGTGTGGGACCAGCCCGACGAAGGCATCTGGGAGGTGCGCGGCGGCGCACGGCATTTCACCCATTCCAAGGTGATGGCCTGGGTCGCCGTGGACCGTATGGTGAAGAGTGCGGAGAGGTTCGGCCTGGACGCGCCTTTGGACCGCTGGAAAGCGTTGCGCCAAGCCATTTTCGACGATGTCTGTGCCAAAGGCTATTCGAAGGAGCGGAACAGCTTCATCCAGCATTACGGCGCCAGCCACGTCGACGCGGCGCTGCTGATGCTGCCGATGCTCGGCTTCCTGCCGGTGGACGATCCCCGCATCCAGGGCACCGTCGCCGCCATCGAGCGGGAACTGCTTCAGGACGGCCTTGTCATGCGCTACCGGATGGAGAGAACCGACGACGGGCTTCCCGACGGGGAGGGGGTGTTTCTCGCCTGCTCCTTCTGGCTGGCCGACGTCTATGTGCTCCAGGGGCGTCAGGCCGAGGCCGAGGCGCTGTTCAACAGGTTGCTCGCCCTGCGCAACGATCTGGGTCTGCTGTCGGAGGAGTACGACACGACGGCGAAGCGGCTGGTCGGCAACTTCCCGCAGGCCTTCTCGCACATCGCGCTGATCAACACCGCCTTCAACCTGACCCGCGCGGAGAAGCCGGCGGAGCAGCGGAAGGATGGAGATTGACGGCGGACAGGAAAAGCCCCTCCCACCGGTAACGGCGGGAGGGGCGCGTTGGGCACGGTCAGCGGTTGGTGCTGCCGGAGGTGCTGGAGCGGCTGGTGCTGTCCGTGGTTCCGGAAGTCCCGCCCATACCGGTACCACTCATGCCGGTCCCGGAGGTGCTGGAGGTTCCGGACGTGCCCGTTGTGGACCCGCTCATGCCGGTGCTGCCCATCCCCGAGCCACTCATGCCGGTGCCGGAAGACCCGGTGCCGCCGAGCCCGGCCATCGCCGACGCCCCGGCGGTGGTGCCGGTGCCGCCGAAGGTCCGCTCGCGGACGCGCAGATTGTTCTGCACATGGCGGACGCCGGAAATGGTCTCGGCCATGTCCTCGGCGCGGCGCTTGGTCCGGCGGTCGCCCACCGTGCCGCTCAGCGTGACCTCGCAATTGCTGACGGTCACGTCGATTTCCGACGCGTCGATGTAGGGGTCGTCGGTCAGGCGATCGTTCACATCCTCGCGGATGCGATCGTCGGAGCGGGTGTAGCCGCGCGGCCCGCGGCCTCGGTGGTGCTGGGCGCCGGGATCGTCGTTGCGGGCATCCATGCGGCGGCGGCGTTCCGCGTCTTCGTCGCCGAACCAGGAGGCCATCTCGTCGCCCGCCCGTTCGAAGAAACCGCGCTCCTCGTTGCGGCCGTAGCCGCTGCCGCCACCGTAGCCCATCCGGCCATAGTCGCGGTTCCCGTAGTCACGGCTGCTGTAGTCGCGGTTTCCGGTGCCGCGCGACCCGTAATCCATGCCGCCATAGTCGCGGCTGCCGTAATCACGGCCGCCATAGGCTCCGCTGCCGTAATCGGAACGTCCGAAGCCGCCACGGTAGCCGAAGTCCTGGCCGTAGTCGCCACGGTCCTCGTAGCTCTGACGATCCTCGCGGGAGCGCCAGTCGCGCTGGCCCTGGCCGAAGGAACCCCGGGACCCATAATCGCGGCCGTAGTCGCGATTGCCGGAGCCTTGACCATAGGTGCCCTGGCCGTAGCTTTGACCATAGGAGCCTTGACCGTAATCGCCCCGGCCTTCCTGCTGGCGCCAATAGTCGCGGCCGTAGTCGAATCCTTCGCGACCCTGGCCCTCGTAGCCGTAGCCGGGCTGGCGGCCACCGCCACCCATCATGCCGGAACGGCCGGACTGGCCCGATCCGGACTGGCCCCAATTCGATTGACCGAACTCGTCACGGCCACGGTTCTGATACGAACCGGCGCTCCACTCGCGGCTTTCGCCGCGTTGGCGGTCGCGCTCCCACCGATCGTCGTCGCGGCGGGTGCCCGGGTCGTTCCTCCACCTGGATTCATAGTCGGACATGGGATGCTCCCCATTTGGACAGTGCCCGTTCGCCGGGCGTCCGCAAACAACAGGAGAGGCGGCGAAGGATCGCGGACCGGCGGTGGCTTTGCCATGTCTTTGGTGGTGTCTTTGCCATGCGCTCCACACAGGCCAGCCAACCGAGGCGCCCTCGGGAGCCCGCGAACGCCCGCAATTCCACCATCCGCGCCCCCCGCCGGCGCGACGCGCGAAGGCCGCAAAAAATCAGGCGATGGCGCCCCCTTGAACGCCGCGGCGAAGGAAACATATGTGCAACATCGCCGGCGGATGGCCGTAACCTTCGGGTGACCGACCGGCGAACCCTTTTCCGGGTCGTGATTCAGCGGTTGACCGGCGTCGTCATCTGGATTACTGGCTCGAACACCGCTCTCCCTGGCCGGTGCGGCCGGCTGCCTTGACCCATCCCCACGGTCCTGGCGCCGCCGATGGCCGGGGAGACCCCCCGAGATCCGCATCGACACGCGATGCACGCCCGTCCGGCAGCGTTGAATGCCGGCTGAGATGTCGTGAAGCAAGAAGGACGTATGACGTTTGATAACAAGCGCCGCCGCGCGGCGCCCAAGGGCGGCAACCGCCCGAACTCGAATTTTGGCGGCAACCGCCCGAACACGATTGTTGGCGATGTGCGCAGCGGCAAGTCCGGCGGCCCGCGTTTCCAGAAGAACCAGAACCCCAAGCCCTACGAGCGCCCCAAGGCGACCCGCCCGCCGGGCGCGCCGGTTCCCGGCCCGGTTCCGGGCAACGACGAGATCCTGTTCATCCCGCTCGGCGGCTGCTCGCGCATCGGTATGAACATGGCGCTCTACGGCCATGCCGGGAAGTGGCTGATCGTGGACGCCGGCGTCGCCTTCATGGGCGACGAGGCGCCGGGCGTCGACAGCCTGATGGCCGATCCCTCCTTTATTGAGGAGCGGATGGACGAGGTGGTCGGGCTGGTCGTCACCCACGCCCACGAAGATCACATCGGTGCCATCCACCATTTGTGGCCGGGGCTGGAATGCCCGATCTACGCGACCCCCTTCGCCGCCCACGTGATCCGTGAACGGCTGAAGGAGTCCGGCGGCCTGCGCCACGCCCGCATCCGGGTGTTCGAACCGGGTGCGGCCTTCGAGATCGGCCCCTTCGGCATCGAGACCATCACCGTCACCCACTCGATCCCCGAGCCGGTGTCGGTGGCGATCCACACCAAGGCCGGCACGGTCCTGCACACCGGCGACTGGAAGTTCGACCCGCACCCGCTGGTCGGCCCGACCATGGACCTGGACGCGCTGAAGCGTCTGGGCGACCGCGGCGTGCTGGCGATGATGTGCGACAGCACCAACGCCAACGTCGACGGCACCACGGGGTCGGAGGCGGACGCCCGCGCCGGCCTGATCGAGGCCTTCGCCGGGCGCAAGGGCGCCATCGCGGTGACCGGCTTCGCGTCCAACGTCGCCCGCATGCAGGCGGTGGCGGAGGCCGCGGCGGCCCACGACCGCAAGGTGGTGCTGGTTGGCCGGTCGATGCTGCGCATGGAGAAGGCGGCCCGCGCCAGCGGCTATCTGGAGAAGGCTCCGGAGTTTATCTCCATCATGGAAGCCTCCTGGACTCCGCGCCGGAACCTCGTGTTCCTGTGCACCGGCAGCCAGGGCGAGGAGCGGGCGGCGCTCAGCCGGCTGGCCCGCGATGGCCACCGTGAGCTATGGCTGGAAAGCGGCGACACGGTGATCTTCTCCGCCCGCGCCATTCCCGGCAACGAGGTGGTGCTGGCCGACGTGCAGGACCATCTGAAGGCCAAGGGCGTGACGGTGGTGACCCCCGCCGATGCGCCGGTGCATGTGTCGGGCCACCCGAAGCGGGACGACCTGATCCGCATGTACGACCTGATCCGCCCGCGCTTCTCCGTGCCGGTGCACGGCACCATCGAGCATCTGGAGGCCCACGCCCGCCTTGCCCGCGCCTGCGGCGTGGAACGGGCGCTGGTTCCGGAGGACGGCGACATCCTGCGGATCGCACGGGAAGGCACCGCGGTGATCGGCCATATGGAGGCCAAGCGCCTCGCCAACACCGGGCGCGAGTTGATCCCCTGGACGGGTCTGCCCGTCGCGGAGGACGCGGACGCCCTGGCCGAAGCTATGGAATCGATGGCCGCCTGACGCGGCCATCCTCCTTCACCGTCACGTTTCATAGGGCCACGAATCACCAGAAGGGGGACACCCGCCCTCCGTTCGCGCGCACCAGGGGCCGGTTCACGGCCCTGTTTTTTTCTTGGAGAGTTGCCAATGGCTGGCTATCCCGCCGACCGGCTTTCCTTTCCCGACATCCTCGACCCGGTGCTGGAAGCGCCGGACGGGGACGACACCGCCCTCGATCGCGCCATCAACGAGGTGGCCGAGGCGCTGGCCGACAGCGGGACCCTGATCGTCGATGCCCTGGGCCAGGCGGCCTACGGCGTGACCGACGAGGAGGCCGTTCTCGGCCTGATCGACACCTACATCCGCGTCCTCCTGCATCTCGGCGAGGTGGAGGAGGCGGCGGACATGGGCGAGGTGATCGAGCGCATCCAGAATTTCCAGCGCCGCCGCAAGCACCGCGGTTCGCGCGCCTCCTGACCCGGCCCTTTCCTCAGACCGGCCCCCTCAGACTGGCGGGACGGTTCCGCCGCTCAGCCAGCGGGTCGCCAGGGCGCGCAGCCGCGCGGTCTGCTGCCGCTGGCGGTAGACGGACACGGCGTAGCCGATCCCGATGAAGCCGACGATCACCACCCAGAAGCCGAACAGATAGCGCCAGTCCGCCCCCGCGGTCAGCAGGACCAGCAGGACCAGCGTCACCACCCCCGCGACCACCCCGCCGATGATGCGCATCCGCAGGAAAGCGGCCTCGTCGCTCTGTTCGAAATCCTCGGCCAGCGCCTGGATTTCCAGTCCGGCCTGACGGCGGGCCTCCGCCGCCGGGTTCAGCGCATCCATGCCATCTCCATTCCGTTTGTCGGGCCGTTTGTCGGGCTTCGAACCCCAGGCGCGATGATCCGTCACATTCGCCTGCTATGAAAGGAAGAACAGGCAAAACGCGCTTCCGGCCCTTGACGCTCACGGTGTGAACGGGCCGCTTCGGGGGAGTCTCGAACCATGCAGACCGGTTATGTGCGCACCTACGAACGCATCGCCCCGCTCTACGACGCGCTGGACCTCGGTTACGAGGTGATGTGGAAGCGGCGCCTGCGCCGGGGCACGTTCCGCGGCCTGTCCGGCCGCATCCTGGACGCTGGGGCTGGCACCGGCTGCAACATCCCCTTCTATCCCGAGGGCGCCCGGATAACCGCGGTGGACGCCAGCCCGGCCATGCTGGCCCGCGCCGCCAAGCGGGCGGACAGGCTGAGGCGGGCGGTGGAGTTCCAGGTGATGGATCTGGCCGCCACCGGATTCCCCGACGGCCATTTCGACCATGTGGTGGCGACCTTCGTCTTCTGCGTCCTGCCGGAGGATCTTCAGGTGCCGGTGCTGCGCGAGATGCGACGTATCCTGAAGCCGGAGGGGACGCTGCGCATCCTCGACTACACCCAGTCGGAGCGCTCGGCGGCCCGGTTGTGGATGCGCGTGGTGTCGCCCTGGCTGAGCTTCGCCTTCGGTGCCCGCTACACCGCCGGCTACGAGGGGCATCTGCCGCAGGCCGGCATGGGAGCGGTGGACAGCCGCTTCGTAATGGGCGATTGCGTGAAGCTGGTGGAGGCCCGCGCGGCCTGAGCCGCCGGGCCCTCCGTGTCAGCCGGTCAGCCGGCGCGCCGCTGCTCGTGGGCCGGGCCGCCGCCGAAATGGCCGAGCGCCTGGGCGAGCGCGTCGTCGAACACCTCCGCCTTCTCCGTGAAATAGTCGAAGTAGCCGTAATGGCGGCGCAGCGGCAACTCGGTCAGCGAGCGGATGCGGTAGGCCGGGTCGTTGAGCGTGCCGCGCTCCATCAGTTCGATCACCCGGCGCAGCCGCGCGACCTCCGCCTTGTAGGAGTTGGCGAACCACTGGCGGATCTTCCAGTTCTCCACCTCCAGTTGGTTGCGCGGCACCGGCCCGATCCAGGAGACGGGGAAGGGCGCGGCCACCGTCACCTCGTCGAAGCCGTGCAGTTCCGACAGGATGATGCTGCGGTGATAGGCGCCGTCGATCAGCCCGCCGGGGGCCTCCTCGAAGCCGTAGAGATAGAGCCAGAGGGCGCTTTCCACCGCGTCCGCGGTGATGTCTTCAAGCCCGACCTCCCCGGCCATCAGGCGGCGGGCGGCGGCGTTGCCGTGCAGCAGCCCGTTTCCGGAGCGGAAGTCGTAGGTGTTGAAGACGACGCCGACCTCGGCCTCGTTCAGGGTGCGGGCGATCTCGGCCACGGTGTCGCGGTCGCGCACCGGGGCGTATTGGCGGGCCGGCATCAGCCGCTCCAGCACCGCCGAGGGCGACAGCGGGACATCCAGCCAGCGTCGCGCGTTCTCGCCCAGCACCGGGCGGAACACGCCCTTGTGCCCGAACAGGGCGGTCTGCCAGGCCTGGAGCAGCCCGCCGGACGCCCCCCTGTGTTCAAGAAGCAGGCGGCGCACGTCCTCGCCGCGCAGCCAGGCGGCCAGCACGACGATCTGCCCGGAGGTCACCGTGAACAGGTCGGGCATCCGCTCCAGGCGGTCGAGCGCCGTCAGCACGCCCGCGCCGTGCAGGTTGAACCCACCGAAGCCGCCCAGGGCGACCGCTCGTTTCTGCATGTGAAAAACTCCAACCAAAGACCAACCGTCCCGCGAGGCGCCGCTGTCGCGGACCGCCTGCGGGGCGCTACTGTCGCTGTATCAGGGAAAAATGAGGGCTGTCCGTGGTCAACCGGCGGCCCGGCCGCCATTCAGGCGGTGGGGGTTCAGGTCGGCCGGCCGTCCTTTCAGAAACGCGGCCAGCCGGCCCAGCAGGGACCGGAGATGGTCGGCGCGCATCCGGACGGCCTTGCGGCGGATGAGCTGCAGGTCGCGTTCGGAGGGACGGGCCGAGGCGAAAGTCGAAGGCGTGTTCATAAGGGACCTCCTCAAAGGATTGAGAAGGCGTCTCCCCCTCGGGAAAGGGCTTATCGTTATGTTGCAGTGCACAATATGGGGCAGTGGCGCTGCCCCGTCAAGGCTGGTCCGCTTTTTGTCCACCGCTCTCCGGTCGGGGAGGACGATCAATCGCCGGTCTGTCTCACCGGATTGTGGTTCAGAAGATCTTGGATGGCGCTTTGAAGCTGCCGCGGGGTGACCGGTTTGCGCACCACGGCCAGCCCGAGCGCCGCCGCGTCGCGGTCGCACTCGGTGCCGATCTCGCCGGTCAGGATGATCGCCGGAACCGGTGACCCGACCAGCCCGCGGATTTGCACGATGGCTTCCGTTCCGATCCGGCCGTTGCGCAGCCGATAGTCGGCGATGATCAGGTCTGGGCGGCGGTTCAGTCCGCGCAGCCGCTCCAGCGCCTGCTCGGCGGAACCGGCGACGGCCACCTCGTACCCCCATTCCTGGAAGATGGTCCGCAGCCCCATCAGGACGATCACGTCGTCCTCGACCAGAACGGCCAACCGCCCGTCGCCGGACGGGGTAGCCTCCGCTTCGGGGGCGGGGAGGGGGACGGCCGGGGTGGCGCGCGGCGCTTCGATGGAGAAGACCGACCCATGGGCCGGTTCGGAGCGCACCGACACCGGATGGTTCAGCAGCCGGGACAGCCGCTTCACGATGGCAAGCCCCAGGCCGAGCCCCTGGCTGCGGTCGCGTTCCGGATTGGCGACCTGATGGAACTCCTCGAAGACCTTGGTCTGCTGCTCCGCCGAGATGCCGATGCCGCTGTCCTGCACCATGATGCGGACGGTGCCGTTCGCCGCCTCGCAGGACACGCGGACATAGCCCGCCTCGGTGTAACGGATGGCGTTCTCCACCAGATTGCGGAGCATCCGGCCGAGCAGCAGCCGGTCGCTGCGCACCGCCAGATCCGGCGCGGGCTGGACGACGGTGAACTCCAGCCCCTTGCTGGAGGCGATCGGGACATAGGCCGCCTCGATCTCGTCCAGCATCGGGCGCAGGGGCACCGTGTCGATTTGCGGGTTGATGACACCGGCGTCCAGGCGCGACACGTCCAGCAGGCTGTCGAGAAGATTCTTCAGCGTTTCCAGTGCACGCTCCAGCGAGGCCAGCGAGCCGCGCCCCTTGACGGGATCGACGTGGTGGTGCAGGACCCCGGCGAACAGCAGGGCGGATTGCAGCGGCTGGCGCAGGTCGTGGCTGGCCGCGGCCAGGAACTTCGACTTGGAGACGTTGGCCTCGTCGGCCTTGGCCTTGGCGTCGCGCAGGGCCTGCTCCATCATCTTGCGCCCGGTGATGTCGATGTTCAGTCCGCTCAGCCGGACCGGACGTCCGTTGTCGTAGATCGGCCGCCCGATGACCATGATCCAGCGCTCGCCGTCGCGCGGATGCAGGATGCGGAACTCGCCACGGTAGTCGGAGCGCCGGGCCTCCAGCACATCCTCGGTGAAGCGGCGCACCGCCTCCCGGTCCATCGGGTGGATCAGGTTGTAGAAGCTCTCCTCCCTGGGGGTGAAGGTGTCCGGGCTGACGCCATACAGGCGGTACATGCCGTCCGACCAGGCCAGCGTGCGGTCCCGCAGGTCGAAATCCCAAATGCCGGCCTCCGCCACGGCCAGCGCAATGGTCAACCGCTCCTCGCTGCGGCGCAGTGCCTCCTCCAGGGCCTTGCGTTCGGTGATGTCGAGGTTCAGGCCGCTGAAATGCAGCGGCGTTCCGTCGGGGCCGTAACTGACCCGCCCGATCGACGAGACCCAGCGGACGGCGCCGCCGGGCTGGACGATGCGGTACTCCAGCCGGACGTAGGAACGCCGCTCGACGAGCATTTCCGTCTGGGCCTTCAGCGTCGCGATGTCGAAATCGTCGGGATGTACCACCGACCGCCACATGGCGCTGGTCGCCTCGTGCACGGCTGGGTCGAGACCGAAGATGCGGTGGGTTTCTTCCGACCAGTGCCCCTGGCCGGAGGTGAGATCCCAGTCGAAGGTGCCGGCCAAGGCGGATTCAAGGGCAAGGCTCAGCCGGTCCTTGCTCTTGCGCAGATCGTCCTCGGCCTGTCGCCGCCGGGTGATGTCGAGGAGATAGACCGACATCCCGTTCGCGTTGGGAAAGGCCCGCATCCAGAACCAGCGTCCGGTGCGCATCCCTTGGAATTCATCGTCGATCGGCGTCTGCCCGGCCATCGCCTGATGGGCCTTGCGCCACAGCGGCGTGTCGACCAGTTCCGGAAAGGCGTCCCACAGCGACCGCCCGCGCAGGTCGCGGCCCTGGGCGACCAGAGCGACCGCCTTGTCGTTCAGATAGGTGAAGCGCCAATCGCGATCCAATTCGATCACGCCGTCCACCGTGCTGCCGAGCACCGCCGCCATGCGGAGCGCGTTGCTGCGCGCCAGCTCATGCGCGCGCAGGAAGCGCCACAGGCTCCAGCCCGCGGTGATCCCGGCGAACAGGAAAAGCCCGATGAAAATGATGAGCGTGCGCCGGGCGGCCGCGTTGACCGGCCGCATGGATTCGTCCTTGTCCAGGCTGACATGGACGTAGAGGTTGGGAACGCCGGCGGCCAGCGGCGACACCGCGGTGATCCGCATCCGGCCATCCGGACCGGGCGCTTCGACCACACGCCGCTCGCCCCGGTCCAGCAGAGCCTGATAGGGCGCGTGCAGCGGCCTGCCGACGGTGTCCGGCGTTTCGGGCTGGTGCGCCAGGACGATGCCGGAGCGGTCGGCGATCACCACCTCCGCGTCGTCCGGCAGACTCTTCTCGCGAAGGAACAGGTTCAGCCACGTGGTGTCGAGGAGCACGGTCACCACGCCTGCCGGAACGCCGTTCCCGTCCTTGTAGGCCAGGGCGAAGGGGATGGAGGGGCGGCCCGTGGTGCGGGAGGTCAGGGTAGCCCCGTTGGTTTGCTCCCCGCTGGTCAACGCCTCCTGCCAATAGCTGCGATCGGCGACCGAGAGACCGCGCGCCTGCGGTTGGGTGGAACACCAGATGGTCCCAGACCGGTTGCTGATGCTCACCGCCAGATAGGGAGGAAACTTCGCCTTGATCCGAAGAAGTGTGTCCTGACAGGCCGCTGGGGACAATTGCCCTATGCCCATCTCCGTAAGGGCAACCAAAACGTGTTCGATATCGTCGGCGATGCGCTGCTGTTCGGATTCGACCTGATCCAGAAGCTGCATCGACTCCAGGCGGATTTCCGTTTCCCTGGACTTGCGCAATTCCAGGATGTTGTGCACTTCAAAGGCGATCAGCGGTAATGCAACCATAAGGAAAAGAATCGACAACCGACGCGCCGACCATCCAGGCCGCTGGTCCGGCTCGCTGGTCTTCACCCGTATCTCCCTACTCCACCCCTCTTCGGGTGAAGATTGCCAGAATACGATGGTGATTGATACAGGCTGTCCGTTCTATCCCCATCGCCAATTCTCTTTTTCTTCAAAAGGCTGTCACGCTACAAGGCCAGTGTAACCGCAGGTGGCTTCCACCACGGCGGCCAGCCGCAGCACCGCCGCGTCGGACAGGCGCGGGCCGGCGATCTGCAGCCCAACCGGAAGCCCGCCGCTCTCCGTCAGCCCGCAGGGGACCGAGCAGGCCGGCGCGTAGCAGTGATTGAACAGAGGCGTGAAGACCGCGTGGCCGCGCGGCGTCACCGGACGCCCGTCGATGGTGGCGGGGCCGAGCCGGTCGAACGGCCATGCGGTGACCGGAGTCGTCGGGCAGACCAGCAGGTCGTATCGTGTGAAGAGGGCGGCCAGTGCGCGGTAGGCCTCCTCCCGCAGATGCAGGGCGCGGGCGACCTCCGCGCCGCTGGTGCGCAGCCCGGCGTCGATCTGCTGTCCGATGTCAGGGTCGAACAGCGCCGGTGCGGCGCGGAAGCGTTCGCCGTAGAGCGCGGCGAGGCCGGCGAACTGGAGGGGCATCAGGCCGCTTTCCCCGGCTCCCTCGGGCCAGACCGGGTCGGCCTCCTCCACGATGGCCCCGGCGTCGGCGAGGCGGTGGACGGCGCGCTCCACGCAGGCGGCGACCTCCGGATCGACCGGGGCGTCCAGCCCCAGCCGCCGGCTGTAGGCGATGCGCAGGCCCGCCGGCTCGGGGTTGGCGGCGGCGCGGGCGAAGGAGCCGGACACCGCCACCGATTGTGGGTCGCGCGGGTCCGGCCCGGTCAGCGTGTCGAGCATCAGCGCCACGTCGGCGACCGAGCGGGCCATCTGGCCGATCACCGAGTTGCCGAACACCGGCTCGGCAAAGCCGACCGGGTGGGGGACTACTCCGGCCGACGGCTTCATGCCGACCACCCCGACATGAGCCGCCGGCCGGCGGGTGGAGCCGCCACCGTCCGTGCAGAGCGCCAGCGGCGCCAAGCCCGCCGCAACCGCGCTGGCCGCCCCGCCGGAGGAGCCGCCGGGCGTCAGCGCCACGTCCCAGGGATTCCGGGTCGGGCCGTGCAGGCGATTGGTCGTGACCCCCTTGCAGGCGAATTCCGAGCAGTTGGTGATTCCCGCGAAGACGGCGCCCGCGGCGCGCAGCCGGGCCACCGCTACCGCGTCCTCCGGCGCTACGAAGTCCTCGAACAGCCGCGATCCCTGGCGGACCGGCTGTCCGCGCACCCAGATGTTGTCCTTCACCGTGAAGGGCACGCCGAGCAGGGGCAGCGCCTCGCCCCGCGTGGCACGTTCGTCGGCGGCCCGCGCCTCCGCCCGCCCGGCCTCCGGGTCGAGATGGACGATGGCGTTCAGCCGCGGATTCTCAGTCGCGATCCGCTCCAGCAAATTGTCGTAGAGGGCGACGGCGCTGACCGCGCGGGCGGCGACCTGTTCGGCGATCCGGCGGGCGCTTATCATGCGCATGGGGTGTCCTTGGCAGCGGTTGAAAGGTCCGGGGTGGGGGCCGGCGGCAGGGGAATGACCAGCGCCGCGGCGCCGGCCAGCGCGGCGGCGGCGGCGGCCAGATAGCCGGCGGAATAGCCGAAGCCCCCGGCGACCAGCAGGCTGAACAGCGCCGGCCCGATGACCAGCCCGGCGTAGGCGATGGCGAGCATGCCGCCCGTCGCCTCGCCCGCCCGGCCCGTCGGGGCGAGACGGGCGACTTCCGAAACGAACAGGCCGTTCCAGCCGCTCGCCGACAGGCCGAAGGCGGCGCAGACGCCCAGGAAGGCGGGCACCGGCCAGCCGGGGGAGGCGATGGCGACGAGGGCGGCGGCCACGCTCATGGCGACGCCCAGCCCGGCAAGGATGACGCGGGGCGGCGCCCAGCGCGTCGCCACGAGGCCCCAGCCGACGCGCCCCACCAGCCCGGCGCCCTGCGCCACCGCCAGCGCCGTGCCTGCCAGCGGCAGGCTCCAGCCCAGGCCGGTCACCGCGAAGCTGACCAGGAAGCCGTTTAGGCAAAGCTGCATGGCCGAGAAGGCGCAGACCGCCATGGCCAGCCGGCGCAGCGCCGGTTCCCCGGCGACCAGATCGAGCGCGCGCTTCAACGTGCCGCGCCCGGCGGGGCGGGGGGCGGCGCGGTCGTCGCCGTCGTGACGGCGGGCCAGCGGCTCCAGGACGAGCGCCAGGACGGCGGTGGCGCCCGCCACGACCAGCAGGCTGGCCTGCCAGCCGACGGACAGGACCAGCAGCGGCACGGCAAATCCCGCGGCCATGCCGCCGAACTGGTTGCCGGTCTGGCGCAGCGAGAAGACCAGCGGGCGCTTCTCCGGCGGGGTCAGCCGAGACAGCAGCTGCGTGCTGGCCGGCGTTTCCGGCCCGAAGGCGAAGCCCAGCGCCAGCGCCCCCAGCAGGAAGGCGATGGGAAGGGCGCTGGCCGACAGCAGCGCGGCTCCTGCGGCGGCGAGCAGGCAGGCCTGGCAGGTGCGGATCGCCCCCCAACGCGCGATCAGCCCGCCCGCCCCCAGCGACGCGGGGATGGCGGCGGTGAAGACGACCGCGGTATAAAGGCCGAGAAGCCCCGGATCGACCCCCAGGTCGGGCGCCGCCTGCGGCGCGATCACCGGAATGGCGAAGAGACACAGCCCGACGAACGCCTGAACCGCCGCCATGGCGATCAGAGGCAGCAACCAGACGTTCATGGGGACTCCACAGGGAAAGGGACGGGCCGATGGCCGGCGGGATTTCGTTGCATGCGGTGGATGTGGCGCGCGGGGTGCCCGCCGAGGGGATGCGGGTGGAACTCTATGCTTTGCGGGACGGACAGCGGGACAGGCTAGCGGAAAGCCGTTTGTGTGCCAATGGCGCGCTCGACCATCCGGTGGTCGGCGGCGCGGGCGTGACGGCGGGCGTCTACGAGGCGGTGTTCCACATCGGCCCCTGGCTGCGCGCGCAAGGCGCAGGGACGGCGGAACCGGCCTTCCTGGAGGAGGCGCCGTTCCGCTTCACCGTCACCGACGTGGCGCAACACTACCATCTGCCGCTGAAGTTCACCCCCTGGGGCTATTCCCTGTTCCGCGGGGCATAAGTTAGCGGAGCTGGCGCGACAGGCCGGCGACCCGCTCCATCACCACCATCGCCAGGACGGTGACGGCGATCAGCACGCCGGACACCGCCGCGGCGCGGACGTCCAGGCTGTTCTCCAGGATCTGCCACATGCGGATCGGCAGCACCTCGTTGCGGGCGTCGGCCATGAACAGCGACACCGGAATGTTGTCGAAGCTCGACATGAAGGCGATGAAGGCCCCGGCGCCGATGCCGTTGCGGATGGTCGGCAGCGTCACCCGGCGGAAGGTGTAGAGGCGCCCGGCGCCCAGGCTCTCGGAGCTTTCCAACAGCGCGGGGTCGAGCTGGGCGAGGCTTGCCAGCGTGGTGCGCAGGACGTAGGGCACGCTGACGACGATGTGGCCGATGGCCAGCGTCAGGAAGGACAGCTCCACCCCCGCCGTGCTGAAGAACACCAACGAGGCAAGGCCGAAGGCCAAAGCCGGCAGGACCAGAGGCGACATGAACAGGGCGTCCAGCCCGCGCGCCCAGGCGCGTTGGCTGCGTCCGATGGCCAGTGCTGCGGTGGTGCCCAGCACCACCGACACGGCGGTGACCACGGCGCCCAGCTTCAGGCTGACCAGCGCGGCGTCCTGGAGCTGCCATGCGTCGATCAGCGAGGCGTACCAGCGCAGGCTGTAGGACGGCGGCGGGAACTTCAGCGAATAGCCGTCGGTGAAGGAGGTGACGAGCACCACCAGCGTCGGCGCCGCCAGCAGCAGCAGCGCCGCACCGGCGAGCGTGCCCATGACGAGGCCGAAGGAGGCGCTTCCCAGGGTCGGGCGCTGCATGTCAGGCATGGACGTACCCCTTGCTGGCGCGGCCCAGCAGATTGAACAGCATCACGACACCCATCACCGACACCATGAAGACGATCGAGATGGCGGCGGCGAAGGGCCAGTTGTGGAGCGTGATGGTCTGTTGATAGATGTATTGCGGCATGAACAGCATCTGTCCGCCGCCGACCAGCGACTGGGTGATGAAGGCGGTGACCGAGGCGGCGTAGGTCAGCAGGCATCCCGCGACGATCCCCGGCAGGCTCAGCGGCAGCGTCACCTTGAGGAAGCCCCGCCACGGCCCGGCGCCCAGCGCCGCCGAGGCGTCGAGCAGGTTCGGGTCGAGGCGCGACAGGGTGGTGATCAGCGGCAGCACCATCAGTGGCATCTGCACCTGCACCAGGGCGGCGACCAGGCCACCCTCGGTGTAGAGCAGACGCAGCGGCGTCTCCGCCAGACCCAGCGACAGCAGCAGGTTGTTGACGATGCCGTCGCGCCCCAGGATGACGATCCAGGCGAAGGTGCGCACCACGACCGAGGTCAGCAGCGGCAGGATGATGACCAGGATCAGCGCCGATTGCATCCGCGGCCCGCTGCGGGTGTAGAGCCAGGCCAGCGGATAGCCGAACAGCAGCGTCAGCGCCGTGACCTTCACCCCCAGCAGCAGCGTGCTGCCGAGCACGGCCAGATTGAAGGTGTCGCCGAAGAAGCGGATGTACTGGTCCAGCCCGAACCGCGTCATCTCCGCGTCGGCGTAGAGGCTCACGGCGACCAGAAGGAGCAGCGGCGTCACGAAGAACACCGCGAAGAAGGCGGCCAGCGGCAGCGCCAGCGTCCATTCCCGCCCGATGCGGGGCCGTGCGGCGGTCGCGGGTCCGGCGAGGCCGGGGGCGGTGATGGCGGTCATGGGGTGGGGTCCTGTGGGGGAGTAGGGAGTGGCCGCGCCGGGCCCCCCTCCCAGCCTGCCCCCGCTTCGCAGGGGGAGGGGATTTAGCCCTCCCCTGCGTCAGCGGGGGAGGGTTGGGTGGGGGCTCGTTTCGACGCCTTACACCTTGATCTCCTTGTTGAACCGCTCGATCCAGCCGGCGCGGTTCTGGTTGATCACCGACCAGTCGTGGAACACGAAGGACGCCTTCAGCTCCTCCTGGTCCTTGGCGATCATGCGGGCGATGTCGCCGTCCATCCGCACCTTGGAATTCGTCGGGATGACGTAGAAGGGCGCCTGCATCAGCTTGGTCTGGACCTCCGGCGCCATGGCGGATTCGATCAGCGCCGCCGCCAGCTTGGCGTTGGGCGAATTCTTGGTGATGTGGGCGGTGGTCAGGAAGGCGATGGTGCCGGTCTTCGGCTTGGCGAACTCCACCGGCACGCCGCGGGCGCGCAGGATCTGGATGGCGTTGAAGTTGCCCGGCGAGATGTCGATCTGGCCCTGCTGGAACAGGGTGGCGAGCGCACCGGGGTTGGGCGCTACGGCGCCGAGATTCGGCTGAAGCTCCTTGAGAGCGGCGAAGGCCGGCTCGATGTCGTTCTCGCCGCCGCCGCGGGTCTTCGCCAGCTCGACCATGAAGGCGGTGCCGAGCGTCGAGTTCATGTTGGTGATGCCGACGCGGCCCTTGTATTCCGGCTTCCACAGGTCGTCCCAGCTCGTCGGCGGGGTCTTGACCTTCTCCGGGTTGTAGGTGATGCCGACCGCCTGGAAGAAGATGCCCGGCCCTTCGGGAAGCTGGGCCACCGGCAGCAGGTCCTGGTAGTTCTTGCTGTCCGCGACAGGGAAGGGCGCGGCCAGATCCTGGCCGATCACCGACAGGCGCGGGCCGGGGTCCATCAGCATCACGTCGATCGGCGGGTTCGCCTTGGCGGCGGAGACCTTGGCGATCATGTCCACCGACAGCATCGGGTCCAGCGCGATGTCGGCGTTGCCCGTGGCCTTGCGGAAATGCGGGACGATCACGTCGCGGTGGGCTTCCTCCCAGCTTCCGGTGAAGGTGGCGAACACCAGCTTGCGCGCCTGCGCCCAGCTCATGCCGGGGAACAGGGACATGGCGCCGAGCGTGAGGCCGGCGGCGAGGATCTGGCGGCGGTCGAGGGTCATCGGCAGGCACTCCAGGGGGAGGAGGAGAGAAGGGGGAGGGAGTGGATCAGGCGCCCGCGGGAACGGCGAAGGCGCGGCAGGTCTGGGGGGAGACGGGTTGCAGCCGGACCGGCGTGCCGGGCGCGCGCAGCGCGGCGCCGGCCACGCGCGGCTCGGTCACCTTCACCTGCCCGCCGTCGGCGGTGCGCACCTCGTAGACGACCACCGGGCCGAGCGGCAGGGCGAGGTCCACGGTGCCGGCGATCTGCTGGGGCGCCGCCTCGGTGGCGAGTCGCAGATTCTCCGGGCGCACGCAGAGGATGGCCGGGTCTCCGGCGGCCAGCGCGGCGTCGGGCGTGACGGCGGTTAGAACGGTGCCGGCCTCCAGCGCCACCTCGGCGACGCTGCCGGAGGCGCGGACGACGCGGCCCCGCAACTGGTTGGCGCTGCCGACGAAGCCGTTGACGAACAGCGTTCCGGGACGGTCGTAGACGTCTTCCGGCGTGCCGAACTGCTCCAGCTTGCCCCGGCTCAGCACGGCGATGCGGTCTGCCATGCTCAGCGCCTCCTCCTGGTCGTGGGTAACCATGATGGTGGTGATGCCGAAACGGCGCTGGAGTTGCTTGATCTCGATCTGCATGTCCAGCCGCAGATTCTTGTCGAGCGCCGCGAAGGGCTCGTCGAGCAGCAGGATGCTCGGCTGGATCGCCAGGGCGCGGGCCAGCGCCACGCGCTGCTGCTGTCCGCCGGACAACTGCTTGGGGAAGCGGTCGCGCATGGCGTCCAGCTTCACCAGACCCAGCATCGCCTCCACCCGCGCCCGCACGGCGTCGCGGGCGGCACCTCGCGCCTCCAGCCCGTAGGCGACGTTCTGCGCCACGGTCATGTGCGGGAACAGCGCGTAGTTCTGGAACACGATGCCGACGCCACGCCCGGCGGGCGGCAGGCTGTCGACCACCCGGTCGCCGATGACGACGCGGCCCAACGTCTGCGCCTGGAAACCGGCAAGGATGCGCAGCAGCGTGGTCTTGCCGCAGCCGGACGGCCCCAGCAGGGCCACCAGCTCGCCCGCCTTGATCTCCAGCGTCACGTTGTCCACGGCGGTCGAGGCGCCGAAGCGGTGGGTGATGCCGTCCAGCGTCACCGCGACGCCCGCCGGCGCGGCGGAGTCCTTCGCGACGGGCGGCAGGGTCGGGTGATGGTGCGAACGGGCGGATTGGAGTGCGGCCATGGGGCTATCCTGGTAGGGCGCACCGGTGGAAACCCCCGGTGGCGCGTCGCAGGACAGAGGGAGAGCAACCTGCGTGCCACTCCCATGGGTTCAAGGGCGCCCCAGCCCCGAACCCCCGCATACTCTGGTGTTCACCCCATGGTCATCGTTCGGGCGCGGCGCGAAGCTGGGCAGATTGCCCGCTGAATATGCCTAAAAATTAATCTCCGCCTTGGCCTTGACCATGCTGCCCGATGGGTGGGCAGTGGCCCGTGCATCACTCACCCGATGTCGGGCCGGCTTCCCTCAGTCGGCCCAGCGCGGCGGCGGCAGGGAGCGGAACGCCTCGCGGAGCGCCTGGGACCAGCCGTCGCTGATCTCCTTAAAGCAGGGATCGTCCTCGCCGATCCGCCGCTTCGTCTCCAGCTTCAGGGAATCGCGGCGGTAGGCGATCAGGTCGAGCGGCAGCCCGACCGTCAGGTTGGAGCGCAGCGTGCTGTCCATGGAAATCAGCACCAGCTTCATCCCTTCCTCGATCGGCGTGTTGTGATTCAGCGCCCGGTCAAGGATCGGTTTGCCATACTTGTGCTCGCCGATCTGGAAGAAGGCGTTGTCGGCGGTCGCCTCGATGAAATTGCCGGCGGCGTAGACGTGGAACAGCCGCACCCGATCCCCGCGGATCTGGCCTCCCAGGATGATGGACAGGTCGAAATCCACCCGCTGCTCCTTCAACGCATGGCCGTCCCGCTTCCACACCTGACGGACGGCGGCGCCGACGAGCTGGGCGGCCTGGAACATGCCGTTCACGCTGCCGATGGTGCGGATCTCGCCGTCCAGTTCCACCCCTTCCTGGATCAGCGCGATCACCGACTGGGTGAGCGAAAGGTTGCCGGCGGTCATCAGGGCGATCATGCGGTCGCCCGGTTCCTCGAAGACATGCATCTTGCTGAAGATGGAGATGTGGTCGACCCCCGCGTTGGTGCGCGTGTCCGACAGCATCACCAAGCCGTCCTCCAGATACAGGGCGACGCAGTAGGTCATGGTCCGTCCTCTCTCCTCCCAGCGGAATCCGGACCGCCCACGTGAAAAGGGACGGCCGGCCGGCCGCCCCAGTGTATGCCGAAAAAACCAGCACGCCGCAAACCCATCGCGGGAGGCGGGACATCATGTCCCGCCTCCCGCGATGCGCGGTCAGCGCTGCTGCCCGCCCTTCTCGTCCTGGTCGCGGTCCATGTCCTGCTGCTGCTGCCGGTTCGCCTGGTCCTGCCCCTGCTGCCGGTTCTTCGGATTGTCCTGGGTCTGCTGCCCCTGCTTCCGCTCGTTCTGGCTGCCCATCTGGTTCGGGTTCCGTTCGTCGGCCATAGTGTTTCCTCCGCTATGTCGGTTCCGATGCCCGGCGGGCATGACGTGAACCAAGACGGCGATGGTACGCGCGGCGATCGGCCGGTCCCTACGATGGCAGGCGGTGATGTTCCGATTCGCTTGGAACTTACGGGGGGCGGCGCAAGGTCATAGGCGAAAAAACATACTCCTCCGGCCGCCGTGCCCATTGACATCATGCGGGTACGTATGGTCTATCTTTCGTAGCGCTGCGAACAGCGTCAGGCCGGAGTCTAGGGAGGACTCGGTAGTCCGTGAAAGCAAGGGCGCGCCGCACAAAAACAAAGGCGCGCACACAATGCGACACGCTGCATGCCTCAAGCCCTCGCACCCCCGCAGGGCTTTGACGGCAGCAGCGTGTTTCACTTTCGGGGGTTCGCTTTCCACCAGACATTGCGGCTTTTTCTTGCTGCGACGCACAAAACCATAGATACGCCGAGCAAAGAAAAAGGCCGCCAGGATTGCTCCGGCGGCCTGAGTCTAGGGAGGAAACGCCCAAAAAGGCGTCAGTGAAACTAATATATTCCGCACCGCAGCATAATTCAAGCCTTAATCGAACGAATCATCCCGCGTCCATCGGCTCGGCTCCGGCCGCTGCCTTTTCCCCCTGAACCGCCGCAGGGCGCAGAGCTTGGATGACTGCCACCGCGGTGCGGCGGCTGTGATCGGCCAGCAGGGCGCCGGCCTCTTCGGCGTCGCGGCGGCGGAACGCCTTCATGAACCCCTCATGCTCGTCCACCGACTCCTGCCAGCGGCCCGTGTCGTAGTTGGCGAGCGAGCGGGCGCGCAGGATCTTGGCGGCGAAGCCGGCGTAGGTCGCCTCCAGCGCCGGGTTGCGGGCCATGGCGACGATCTGGGTGTGGATCTGGCGGTTGGTCAGGAAATAGGCCGCACGTTCCCCCGCCTCGTGCTGGGTGACGAGCTGGTCGTGCATCCGGTCGAGCTTCGCGAACTCCGCGTCGGAGCCGTTGCGGCAGGCGAGCGTCCCGGCCAGCCGTTCCAGCGCGTCCATCACCTCGAAGATCGCCCCGATCTCGCCGGGGTCCACCGGGGCGACGATGGCGCCGCGGTGCGGGCGAAGCTCCACCAGCCCTTCCGACGACAGGACCCGCAAGGCCTCGCGCAGCGGCGTGCGGGAGATTCCCAACTGCTCGCACAGTTGCACCTCCGGCACGCGGACGCCCGGCGGCAGCTCTCCGTCCAGGATCATCGCCCGCAGCTCCTCCACCGCGGAATGATGCAGCGTCGCGCGGCGGATCGGCCGGGCCGGCGCCTTCATGGTCTTGATCCTGTCCATCCTGACCCACCACCCCCGAAAGTGCTGCATACTTGGGCATGCATGCCGAAATGATGCGCTATGCACAAAATTTAGGCAAGCGCGCTTGCGCGTGGCCAGCCTCCCCCACTATGCTCTAAACGGCTGAAAACAGCCAATAAATTGGCGAATATAATATTGTATACAATTTGGCACGGGCCTTGCGAAAGGATGAGGGACGCAACCGCATCGGGAGCACTCCTTTCATGACGTTCCGGTCCCTCACCCTGACGACCGTCACCGCCGCCTTCCTCGCCCTCTCCGCCGCTGCCACCGCCCCGGCCGCCGACGCGGAGACGCTGAAGCTGGGCTTCGCCAAATGCGCCCATTGCCTGCCGATGGCGCTGACCCCGGAACTCGCCAAGGGTGTGGAGATCGAGGCGATCAACTTCAACTCCGGCAACGACGTGCTGACCGCGCTGGTGTCGAAGAGCATCGACATGGCCCAGGTCACCTACCTGCACTACATCACGGCGCTCGATAAGGGCTTCGATGTGGTGGCCGTGTCCGGTCAGGTGAACGGTGGGTCGGAGATCGTCGTTGGCAAGGGCATCGCCCTGAAGGCCGATGATTGGGACGGGCTGAAAAAGCTGATCGCCGAGCGCAAGGAGAAGGGCGAGCCGCTGCGCGTCGCGGCGTCGCGCGGCAACGCGCAGGACATCCACATGCGCGGCGCCCTCCAGAAGCACGGCATCAACGTCAACAAGGACGTGCAGTTCATCAACATCCCGAACCCGTCCGACCACGCCGCCGCCCTCCAGCGCGGCGAGGTGGATGTGATTTGCACGGTGGAACCCTTCGCCTCCCAGATCCGCCAGACCGGCGTCGGCACGCATTTCGCGCTGCCCTATGATCAGGCTGCCGGCAATCTGACCAACCTGATCGTCACCCGCTCCGACGTCATCAAGGACCACCCGAAGGCGGTCGAGGCCACCGTCGGCTCGGTCGTCGCCCTGGTCGACAAGCTGAAGTCCGACCAGACCGTGTGGGTCGACGTCATCAACAAATACACCGGCATGGACAAGGCCGTCGCCACCGAGGCGCTCAAGAACGCCTCCCCCGATTACGCCATCCACAAGGACAGCACGCTGGCCATCGCTACGATGATGCGCGAGCTGAAATACATCTCCAACGACGTCACCGCCGCCGCGGAGAAGAACCTGGATTACACGTTCCTCGAAGCCGTCACCAAGAAGCCGAAGAGTGAACTGGGCTTCTAAGAGCACTTCGCCACGTCACCGCCCTTCCCCTCTCCCCTCTGGGGAGAGGGGAAGGGCGAGACCTACCACTGCTTTTCGACGGGATAGGGAAAACCGGGCCATGACGGCATTGTCGAAATCCTGGGAGCGCGCCGTCGTTCCCCTTTTCATCCTTGCCGCCTGGGAGGTGTTCTCCCGGTCCGGCTTCCTGCCGGCGGCGCTGCTGCCGGCACCGTCGGTGGTTCTGCACACCTGGGGCGACTGGATCTTCGGCTTCGACGAGACCTCGCAGGGCAACACCGGCCGCTGGTTCGCCGACGCCCTGTCCAGCGCCACGCGCGTCGCCGCCGGCTATGGCATCGCGGTGGTCAGCGGCGTGCTGCTGGGCATCGCCATCGGCTGGTGGCGCTGGGTCGAGCGGACGGTGGAGCCGACCATCCAGATGCTCCGTCCGGTGCCGCCGGTGTCGTGGATCCCGCTGGCGATCATCTGGTTCGGCATCGCCAACAAGCCGGCCATCTTCCTGGTCTTCCTCGGCGCCTTCTTCCCGATCCTGATGAACACCATCCACGGGGTGAAGACCGCCGACCGCAACCTGATCCGCGCCGCCTCGATGATGGGCGCTACGGAACAGCAGCTTCTGCGCCACGTCGTGTTCCCCGCAGCCCTGCCCAGCATCTTCGCCGGCCTGCGCATCGGCATCGGTGCCGCCTGGATGCTCACCGTCACGGCCGAGATGGTCGCGGTGAAGAGCGGCCTCGGCTACGTGCTGTGGGACAGCTACTACTTCCTGCGCTACGACCTCGTGCTCGCGGCCATGGCCAGCATCGGCCTGCTCGGCTACGCGACCGACGCGCTCATCAAAGTCCTGATGTCCGCCGCACTGCACTGGCAGCACGGCTCCACGCTTCAGAGCCGGGAGGGCTGAGCGATGGCTTCCATCGACCTTCAGAACATCACCAAGATCTTCCGCGACGCCAAGCGCAAGCGCGACCTGCTGGCCATCGACGATGTCAGCCTGTCGGTGGAGAAGAACGAGTTCCTTTGCCTGCTCGGCTCGTCGGGCTGCGGCAAGTCCACGCTGCTGAACATGATCGCCGGCTTCGAGAAGCCGACCGGGGGCACCGTGACGGTGGGTGGCAAGCCGGTGGACGGCCCCGGCGCCGACCGCGGCATGGTCTTCCAGCAGGCCAACCTGATGCCCTGGCTGCCGGTGTGGGAGAACGTCGCCTTCCACCTGCGCCTGAAGGGCTGGCGCAAGGCCGACCGGCGCGACGCCGCCCAGGAATACATCGACATGGTCGGCCTGCGCGGCTTCGAGAACCATTTCCCGGCGGAGCTGTCCGGCGGCATGAGCCAGCGCGTCGGTATCGCCCGCGCCCTGCTGCTGAACCCGCAGGTCATCCTGATGGACGAGCCCTTCGCAGCGCTCGACGCCCAGACCAAGATGGACATGCAGGAGGAACTGGTCGCCATCTGGCAGAAGCAGCGCTGCACCGTCGTCTTCGTCACCCACAGCGTGGACGAGGCGCTGGTGTTGGGCACCCGCGTGGCTGTGATGACCAGCCGTCCGGGCCGCATCCGCGAGCTGATCGCGCTCGACCTGCCGCGCCCGCGCGACACCACCGGCCCGCGCTTCAACGACCACAAGCGTCACATCCTCAACCTGATCCGTGAGGAGGGCATGCAGCAACGGCAGGCCGCCGTCGCGTGACCGGCCGGCTCGATCTGCTGCTGACCGGCGTCACCGCCCTGACCGGGGAGGCCGTCGGCAGCGTCGTGGACGACGCCGCCATCGGCATCCGCGACGGGCGCATTGTCCATCTCGCTCCGGCATCGCAGGGGCTTCCCGCCGCCGCCGAGATCCGGCATCTGCCAGGACGGGTGGTCACGCCGGGGTTCGTCAACGCGCACCTGCACGCCGTCCTGGTGATGGTGCGCGGCGTCGCCGCCGATCTCGGCTTCGCCCCCTCCTACACGCCGGGCGTGCCCAAGGGCACCGACGCCACGCCGGAGGAGGCCCGCGCGTTGGCCCGGCTGGGCGCGGTGGAGGCCCTGCTCGCCGGCTCGACGCTGATCTGCGACCATTTCGTCCACGCCGACGCGACGCTGGACGCCATTGCCGACCTCGGGCTGCGCGTCCATGCGAGCTGGCGCGTCCATGACGTGGACTTTGCCGGCGTGGCCCAGGGCGAATGGCGCTTCGACCTGGCCATCGGCAGCGATCTGCTGTTGCGCACGCTGGATCTGCACGCCCGCTGGAACGGCGCCAACGGCGGGCGCATCCGCGTGCAGATGGCCGCCCACGCGCCGGACACCTGCTCCCCCGCCTTCCTGCGCACCTTGGCGGAAGAGGCTGCGGCGCGCTCCATGCGCGTCAACACCCATCTGGCGCAGAGCCGGGTGGAGGTGGAGCGGGTGAAGGCCTCCACCGGCCTGACCCCGGCGGAACTGCTGGACGAGTGCGGGCTGATGAACGACCGGCTGCTCGCCACCCACTGCCTCTATGTGGAGGACGCCGACATCGCCCGCCTCGCCCGAGCCGGAGCGCATGCGGTGCATGTGCCGAAATGCAACGCCGCCTCGGGCCGGCTCGCGCCGACGCCGAAGCTGAAGGAGGCCGGCGTGAACCTTGCGCTGTGCACCGACACGCAGCACGGCGACATGGTGGAGGCGATGCGCTGGGCGCTCGCCACCGCGCGCATCCAGCAGGGCGGGGTCACCGCCGCCTGGCAGCCCGCCGACGTGTTCCGCATGGCGACGCTGGGCGGCGCGCAGGCGGTGGGCATGGCCGAGGAGATCGGCACGCTGGCCGTGGGGAAGCTGGCCGACCTCGTGGTCTTCGACGCCCGACGCCCGCATCTGCGCCCGCTGATGAACCCGCTCGGCACGCTCGTCCACACCGCGCAGGGGCGCGACGTGGAGATGGTGCTGGTGGACGGCGAAACGCTGGTCGAGGACGGGCGCCCCGTCCGCGCCGACCTGAACGAGATCTGCACCGAGGCCGACAAGGCCGCCCGCGCGCTGTGGGCGCGCGCCTGACCGAAAGAATCACGACCATGAGCAACCGCGTCCTTCTGGGCATGCTGACCCCCTCCTCCAACACGGTGCTGGAGCCCATCACCTCCGCGATGCTGAGCGGCCTGCCGGAGGTGACCGCCCATTTCGGGCGCTTCACGGTGAAGGAGATCTCGCTGCGCGCCGCGGCGCTGGACCAGTTCACCAACGCGCCGTTCCTGGACGCCGCCCGGCTGCTGGCCGACGCCCGGCTGAACGTGATCGGCTGGAACGGCACCTCGGCCGGCTGGCTGGGCTTCGCGGCCGACGAGAAGCTGTGCGCCTCCATCGAAGCGGAGACGGGCATTCCCGCCTGCACCTCCATGCTCGCGCTGAATGAGATCCTGGAAACGACCGGGCGCAAGCGCTTCGCCATCGTCAGCCCCTATCTGGACGAGATCCAGGAGAAGATGGTCGCCAACTACAACGCCGCCGGCTTCGAGGTGGTAGCGGAGCGGCACCTGAATGACCGCGGCAACTTTTCCTTCTCCGAAGTGACCGAAGAAACCATTGAGCGGATGTGCATGGAGGCTGCGGAGTCCAAGCCGGAGGCCATCGCCATCATCTGCACCAACATGCGCGGCGCCCCGGTGGCGGAGCGCATGGAGAAGGCGCTGGGCATCCCCGTCTACGACACGGTGTCCACGGTGGTGTGGAAGGCGCTGCGCATGACCGGCGTGGACACCCGCCGCGTCGAGAGCTGGGGCAGCCTGTTCCGCGAGTTGCATGGCTGAGGGGGAGTGTTGCCCCCACCCTAACCCTCCCCCGCTAACGCAGGGGAGGGAACTGTTCTCCCTCCCCTGCGAAGCGGGGGAGGGCCGGGGTGGGGGCAAGAACGTCACGATGGGAGAAACGACGATGAACTTCGATCTGGTCATCCGCAACGGCACGGTCGCCACCGCGTCGGACGTGTTCAAGGCCGACGTCGGCGTGCGCGGCGGGCGGATCGCCGCGCTCGGCGAGGGGCTGGCTGCCGGGCGGGAGGAGATCGACGCCGCCGGCCTGCTCGTCCTGCCGGGCGGGGTGGACGGCCATGTCCATTTCGACCAGCCGACCGGCGACGAATCCGTTATGGCCGACGATTTCCTGACCGGCACCCGCTCCGCGGCCTTCGGCGGCACCACGACGGTGCTGCCCTTCGCCTGCCAGGAGAAGGGCAAGACGCTGCGCGCCGCGGTGGACGACTATCACCGCCGCGCCCGCCGGGAAGCCGCTGATTGACTATGCTTTCCATCTCATCGTCACCGACCCCACCGAGCAGGTGCTCGGCCAGGAGCTTCCGGCGCTGATCCGCGAGGGCTACACGTCCTTCAAGATCTACATGACCTACGACGCGCTGAAGCTGAACGACCGCCAGATCCTGGAGGTGCTGGACATCGCCCGCGCCGAGGGCGCCATGGTCATGATGCACGCGGAGAACGCCGACTGCATCGCCTGGCTGACCGAGAAGCTGGAGCGCGCGGGCCAGACCGCCCCCTATTTCCACGGCGTCTCCCGCCCCCGCGTGGCGGAGCGCGAGGCTACCCACCGGGCGATCTCCCTGGCGGAGCTGGTGGACGTGCCGATCCTGATCGTCCACGTCTCCGGCGCCGACGCGGTCGAGCAGATCCGCTGGGCGCAGGGACGCGGCCTGCGCATCTATGCCGAGACCTGCCCGCAGTACCTGTTCCTGACCGCTGACGACCTCGGTGGTGAGGGGTTCGAGGGCGCCAAGTGCATCTGCTCGCCGCCACCGCGCGACGCCGCGAACCAGAAGGTGATCTGGGACGGGCTGACCGGCGGCGCCTTCCAGGTCTTCTCCTCCGACCACGCGCCCTTCCGCTTCGACGGGCCGGGCGGCAAGAAAGTGCGTGGCGAACAGGCGCCCTTCCGCTGCGTCCCCAACGGAATCCCCGGCGTCGAGACACGCCTGCCGCTGCTGTTCTCCGAGGGCGTGATGAAGGGCCGGATGGAGCTGACCAAGTTCGTCGAGCTGACCGCCGCCAACCCCGCCCGCATGTACGGCCTGCACCCGCGCAAGGGCACCATCGCCGTGGGGGCGGACGCCGACATCGCCCTGTGGGACCCGTCGCGCACGGTGACCATCACCAACGGCATCCTGCACCACAATGTGGACTATACGCCCTATGAGGGGATCGAGGTCACCGGCTGGCCGGTCGTCACGCTGTCCCGTGGCGAGGTGATCTGCCGCGATGGCGAATTGCTGGCCGAGCCGGGGCGCGGCGAATTCCTGCCCTGCGGCCTGCCCGCCCCGGCGCGCCCCAAGGGCTCGCCCGCACCGGTCCTGCCGTTCTAAACCCTGCTGTTCTAAACTCCGCCCGCCGCAACCGGAGACCCTGCCCGTGAGCACACTCGACCTGTTCCGCCTCAGCGCCGCCGCGATGGCGGAGGGCGTGCGCAACCGCCGCTTCCGGGCGCGCGACCTCGTGGCGGCGAGCCTGGAGCGCATCGCGGCGCTGGACGGCGGGCTGAAGTCCTTCATCACCGTGGCCCCCGACGCCGCGCTCGCCGCCGCGGAGGAGGCCGACCGGCGGGTCGAGGCGGGGGCGCCGCTCGGCCCGCTGCACGGCGTGCCGGTGGGCGTCAAGGACCTGACGCTGACGGCGGGGTTGCGCACAACCTACGGCTCCGCCCTCTACGCCGACCTGATCCCCGACACCGACGACCTCAGCGTCGCCCGGCTGAAGGCGGCGGGCGCCATCATCGTGGGCAAGACCAACACGCCGGAGTTCGGCTTCGGCGCCATCACCGGCAACGAGTTGTGCGGGCCGACCGCCAACCCCTACGATCTCGACAAGACCAGCGGCGGGTCGAGCGGCGGGAGTGCTGCCGCGGTGGCCGCCGGGCTGGTGCCGCTGGCCCAGGGGACGGACTTCGGCGGCTCGGTGCGCACCCCGGCCAGCTTCTGCGGGGTGGTGGGGTTGCGCCCGACGCCGGGACGCATCCCCAGTCCGGGCCGCGCGCTGGCCTGGGACGGGCTGGCGACGCAGGGCTTCCTCGCCCGCGACGTGGCCGACGCCGCGCTGGCGCTGGCCGCGGTCAGCGGGCCGGACCCGCGCGACCCGACCTCCCTTTCCGTGCCGGAATGGACAGTGCCGGACCTCGACGCCCTCGACCCGATGTCGCTGCGGGTGGCCTGGAGCACGGACCTCGGCTCCGCCCTGATCGATCTTGGGCTGGCCGAGCGGTTCGAGGCGGTGATGCGCGGGCTGGAGGGCCGCTTCGGGGACTTCGTGGAGGCCACGCCCGACTGCCGGGAGGCCAGCGCCGCCTTCGGCACGCTGCGCGCCGCGCACATCTTCCACACCTACGGCCGGACGCTGGAGCAGGACGGCGACCGGCTGAGCCCGTCGGTCGCCTGGAACATCGCGCGGGGCAAGGGGCTGAGCGCCGCCGACTATCTGCGGGCGGAGGCTCAGCGCAGCGCGCTCTACCGCCGCTTCGCCGCCTTCTTCCGCGACCACGACATCCTGATGACGCTGAGCGCCAGTGTGCCGCCCTTTCCCAACGCCCAGGGCGACGTGACGGAGATCAACGGTTTCCGCCTGTCCACCATCATCGACTATCTGGCGATCACCTACACGGTGTCGCTGATCGGTTTCCCCTGCCTGTCGATCCCCTGCGGGTGGGCGGCCGACGGGCTGCCCATCGGTCTGCAACTGATCGCCCGCCCCTATGAGGAGGACCGGCTGCTGCGCTGTGCCCGCTTCCTGGAGCGGGAGTTGGAATTCCGCCACCGCTGGCCCTCTCCCTAACCCTCCCCTGCGTTCGCGGGGGAGGGCCGGGAAGGGGACCGGCGTTGCCGGTCAGTGGACCGCGGCGCTGCGTCCGCCGCTGCCCGTCAGGGCGAAGCCCAGCGGCGGACGTTCCGGAGCCTTGAAGCCGGTGGCGCGGTCCTCCTCGACGGGAACGCCGTCCAGGGTCAGGCGGCCGTCCCGGGCCGACAGGTGCAGGGTCGAGCGCTCGTCCACCTCGCCGTCGAGCAGCCGCTCGGCGATGGGGTCCTCCACCAGATTCTGCACCGCCCGCTTCAGCGGACGGGCGCCGAAGGCCGGGTCCCAGCCGAGGTCGGCCAGCCGGGCGCGGGCCGCGTCGTCGGCGGTCAGGGACAGGCCGCGCTCCGCCAGACGGTCGGCGACGCGGGCAAGCTGGATGTCCACGATGTGGGCCATCTGCTCGCGCCCCAGCCGGCGGAAGATCAGCACATCGTCCAGCCGGTTCAGGAACTCCGGCCGGAAGGCGCGGCGCACCGCGTCCATCACCTCGACCCGCGCGCCCTCCAGGCTGTCGTCCTCGCCGAGCGCGGTCAGGGCGTCCGCCCCCAGGTTCGACGTCATGATCAGGATCGCGTGGCGGAAGTCCGCCGTGCGGCCCTGGCCATCGGTCAGCCGCCCATCGTCGAGCGCCTGGAGCAGCACGTTCAGCACGTCCGGATGGGCCTTCTCCACCTCGTCCAGCAGGACGACCTGATAGGGCCGGCGCCGGATCTTCTCGGCCAGCGTGCCGCCGTCGTCATAGCCGACATAGCCCGGGGGCGAACCGATCATGCGGGCGACGGAGTGCTTCTCCATGTACTCCGACATGTCGACACGGGTGACCGCGGTCTCGTCGTCGAACAGGAAGGCGGCCAGCGCCTTGGCCAGCTCCGTCTTGCCGACGCCGGTCGGGCCGAGGAACAGGAAGGAGCCGGTCGGGCGGTTCGGGTCTTTCAACCCGGCCCGCGCCCGGCGCACCGCCTTGGACACGGCGCGCACCGCCTCCGCCTGACCGACGACGCGCTCGGCCAGCCGGTCCTCCATGCCCTTCAGCCGCTGCCGCTCGCTGTCCAGCATGCGGTCCACCGGGATGCCGGTCCAGCGGGTGACCACGGCGGCGATGTCCTTCGCCGTGACCTCCTCCCGCTCCGCGTTGGCACGGGACTCGGCCTCGGCCAGACGCTTCTCCAGATCGGGAACGACGCCGTAGGCCAGCTCGCCGGCCTTCGCCCAGTCGCCGTCGCGTTGCGCGTGCTCCAGCTTGGTCCGGGCCTGGTCCAGCTCCTCCTTCAGGCGGCGTCCCTCGGTGCGGCGGGACTGGCCGACGCGCCATTCCTCTTCCATGGCGGTCAGCTTCGCCTCGTCCACCGCGAGTTCGGACTCCAGCTTGTGCAGCCGTTCCTGGGAGGCGGCGTCCGGCTCGGACTTCAGGGCCTCGCGCTCGATCTTCAGCTGGGCGACGCGGCGGCCGACGGCGTCCAGAGCCTCCGGCTTGCTGTCGATGGCCATGCGCAGGCGGCTGGCCGCTTCGTCCACGAGGTCGATGGCCTTGTCGGGCAGGCGGCGGTCGGCGATGTAGCGGGCGGAGAGCTGCACCGCCGCGACCACCGCCGCGTCGGCGATGCGCACGCCATGGTGCACCTCGTATTTGCCCTTGATGCCGCGCAGGATCGATACGGCGTCCTCATCGGACGGCTCGTCGACGTTCACCGGCTGGAAGCGGCGGGCGAGTGCGGCATCCTTCTCGATGTATTTGCGGTACTCGTCCGGCGTGGTGGCGCCGACGCAGCGCAACTCGCCGCGCGCCAGCGCGGGCTTCAGCATGTTGGCGGCGTCCATCGCGCCGTCCGTGCGGCCGGCGCCGATCAGTGAGTGCAGCTCGTCGATGAACAGGATGATGCGTCCCGCCGCCTGCTGCACCTCCGACAGGACGGCCTTCAGCCGCTCCTCGAAGTCGCCGCGAAACTTGGCGCCGGCCAGCAGGGCGGTGAGGTCGAGCGCGAGCACACGCCGGTCCTTCAGCCCCTCCGGTACGTCGCCGGAGGCCAGCCGCTGGGCCAGCCCTTCCACGACGGCGGTCTTGCCCACGCCGGGCTCGCCGATCAGGACGGGGTTGTTCTTGGTGCGCCGGGCCAGGACCTGGATGGTCCGCCGGATCTCGTCGTCGCGGCCGATCACCGGGTCGAGACGGCCCTGCCGCGCCTCTTCCGTCAGATCGCGGGCGTACTTGGCGAGCGCCTCGCCCATCTGGGCATCCTCCTGCCGGTCGGCGGGGCGGTTCCTGCTCAGCGACTCGACGCCCTCGACCAGCACTGCGGGATCGACACCGGCGCGGTGGAACAGCGCGCGGGTGCTGCCGCCCTGCGCGGCCAGCGATTCGAGAAGCCGTTCGGGGGAGACGAACTTGTCGCCGGCACCCCGCGCCGTTTCGACGGCGTTCTGGAGCACGCCGGCGAGCGCCGGGGACATGAAGATCGGGTGCGGCCCTTCGCCTTCCACGCGGGTCTGGCGGTTGAGGGTTTCCTCGGCGGCGGTCTTCAAAAGCTCGGGGTCGCCGCCGGCATCGCGGATCAGCTTGGCGGGCACGCCGTCGGCGTCCTCGACCAGGGCCTTCACGAGATGTTCGGGGACGAGCTGTTGGTGGCGTCCGGCGAGAGCCGCCAGTTGCGCAGCCTGGATGACGCCGCGCGCACGGTCGGTGAACAGACCGAAGTCCATCAGGCACTCCGTTCGTTATGGTTCCCGCCCTTTGCGAAGGCGCGGGAAGACGGCCTGTGTGGCCCGCACCATGCGCGGCCCCGGTCGCCTCAAGGGAACAGATGGGCAGAGGCGTCGCCCCGATCAAGGCGGCCGCCCAGACGGTGGGGCAAGGCTGTTCTGCACCAACAATATCTCACTATATGGACAGCAATTTATTTATTTGACACACTCCGTACGCCTTCATAAAGTGGTGGAAACTGATATGCCAGATATCGGACAACAACGCGGGAGGGAGGATATGGCCGGCATCGGAGCAAATCCGCTCGATGCACAAGCGTCGCCGGAGAAGCCGCAGGCCTCCGGAACCCAGACGCTGATGCGCGGCCTCGCCCTCCTGGAATGCGTGGCGGCGGGCATCGGTGACGTGAAGGGCATCGCCGCCCGGCTGGGCACGCCGCGCAGCACCACGCACCGGATGCTCAACAGCCTGACCCAGGACGGCTATCTGCATCATGTGCCCTACAAGGGCTATCTGCTGGGGCCGAAGCTGATCGCGCTCGGCATGCGCGCGCTGGAGCAGCGCCCGCTGGTCGCCATCGCCCGCCCGCACATCGAGGAGCTGGCCCGCCAGACCGGCGACACCGTCCATCTTGGCGTCGTCGAAGGGGCGGAGGTCTTCTACCTCGACAAGATTCCGAACACGCGCGGGCTGGAGATGCGATCCCGCATCGGCCTGCGCATGCCGCTGGCCTCCACGGGGCTGGGCAAGGCGCTTCTCCTCGGCCTGCCGCGCGAGCGCTGGCCGGCGCTTTACGATCAAGCGCTCCGCCTGACCGCGGCGGCGCCGGAACGGCCCCCGCTGGCGCCCTGGCCGGAGTTCGAATCCCGGCTGGCTGCCTATGTGG
This sequence comes from Azospirillum brasilense, assembly GCF_022023855.1. Taxonomy (NCBI): domain Bacteria; kingdom Pseudomonadati; phylum Pseudomonadota; class Alphaproteobacteria; order Rhodospirillales; family Azospirillaceae; genus Azospirillum; species Azospirillum brasilense. The sequence goes on along the minus strand of NZ_CP059452.1, from coordinate 507,365 downwards.
ATCGCGGCTGGTCCTTCGACCTTGAAGAAAACGAAATCGGCATCCGCTGCGTCGGCGCGCCGATCCGTGACGTCCGCAACCAGGTCGTCGCCGCCATCAGCGTGGCGAGCGCCGTGCCGTACATGCCGGACGAACGGATGGAGGAGCTTGGACCCGTGGTCCGGGCGGTCGCCGACGCGATTTCAAAGGATTTGGGATGGAAACGGGACGAACGGGCGTCGGGGCATCGCTGATCGCCCTCGACTGGGGAACGTCGAGCCTGCGCGGCTTCCTGATGGGCCGCGACGGGCGGGTGCTGGACCAGCGCGCCAATGCGCACGGCATCCAGAACCTGCCGATGCCGGGCATCACCGGTTTCGAGCAGGCCTTCACCGACCTGTGCGGCGATTGGCTGGCAGCATATCCGGGCTTGCCGGTCGTGGCCGGCGGTATGGTCGGCAGCGCCCAGGGCTGGCGCGAGGCTCCCTATGTCCGCTGCCCCGCCGACACGACGACGCTGGCCTCGCAGGCCATCCCGGTGGAAAGCGCGTCGGGGTCCCGCATCCTGATCGCGCCGGGTGTCCTCTACGACCCGCCGAGCGGCCCGCCGGACATCCTGCGCGGCGAGGAGATCCAGATTGCCGGCGTGCTGGCCGACCGTTCCGACTGGGGCCGCGACGCCTGCATGGTCCTGCCCGGCACCCATTCCAAATGGGTGGAGATCGTCGGCGGGCGCATGATCCGCTTCTCCACCTACATGACCGGCGAGACCTTCGCCGTGCTGTGCAAGCACTCGATCCTCGGCCGGCTGATGCCGGCGGACGCCGCACCGGCAGAGGCCGAGTCCGACGCCGCCTTCGCCGAGGGCGTGCAGGCGGCGCAGGCCAGCGGGCCGGGCGACTTCACGCACCAGATCTTTGCCGCGCGCACGCTCGGCATCACCCGTCGCATGTCGGCGGAACTGCTCAAGGACTATCTGTCCGGCCTGCTGATCGGGCACGAGCTGGTCTCCGGTCTCGGCCACATGCGCAACGAGCTGCACGAGGGCCGTCCGCTGCTGCTGATCGGCGAGGGCGCGCTCTGCCGCCGCTACGTGCGCGGCCTGGAGCTGCTGGGCGTCGAGCCCACCGACCGGCTTGAGAACACCGCCCCGCGTGGGCTTTTCCAGTTTGCCGTTGCCGCCGGCCTGATCGCGCCGGCGGGGGAGTGACGATCATGTCGGATGATTCCCTGAAGGCCCGCTTCGACGCCGCCTTTTCCGCCCTGCCGCTGGTCGCCATCCTGCGCGGCCTGACCCCCGCGGAGGCGGAGGGCGTCGCGCAGACGCTCTACGACAGCGGCTTCCGCATGATCGAGGTGCCGCTGAACTCGCCCGATCCGTTCGACAGCATCGCCGCCGTCCGCCGGCTGCTGCCGCGCGACGCGCTGGTCGGCGCCGGCACGGTCCTGGCGGTGGAGCAGGTGGCCCGGCTGAAGGAGATCGGCGCCGATCTGGTCGTCATGCCGCACGCCGACACCGCGGTGATCCGCGCCGCCAAGGCCGCGGGATTGGTCAGCCTGCCCGGAATCGCCACGCCGACGGAAGCTTTCGCAGCGCTGTCAGCCGGGGCCGACGCCCTGAAGATCTTCCCGGCGGAGCTGGTCGGCCCGCGTGTCATCAAGGCGATGCGCGCCATCCTGCCCGCCGGCACCCGCCTGCTGCCCGTGGGCGGCATCGCCCCGGACACCATGGCGCCGTTCCTGGAGGCCGGCGTGGCCGGCTTCGGGCTGGGTTCCGCACTCTACGCGCCGGGCCTGTCCGCCGCCGAGGTCGGGGAGCGGGCGGACGCCTTCGTCGCCGCGTGGCGGCGCCTCAACCCGCGCTGACCGAATCAGGACAACAGTACACCACCCGCGGCCGGTCGCAGAACGCGCCGCGGGCTTTCCTCCCCCTCACCATCACAAGCAATTTTCCAGGGAGAACGTTCATGAAGGGCTATCGTTTCGTCACCGGCGCCGTCGTCGGCGCGCTGACCTCCGCCACGATGATGGTCGCCGTGCAGGCCGCCGAGTACCCGACCAAGGCGATCGAGCTGATCGTTCCCTACGCGGCCGGCGGCGGCACCGATCTGGTGGCCCGCGCCTACGCGGACGCCGTGAACCGCCACCTGCCGCAGTCGGTCGGCGTGGTGAACAAGACCGGCGGCGGCGGCGCCGTCGGCCTGTCGGAGATCATGGCCGCCCGTCCGGACGGCTACCGCATCGGCATGGGCACCGTGGAGATCACCACCCTGCCGAACCTCGGCGTCGCCCGCTTCACGGCCGATGACTTCACGCCGATCGCCCGCCTGAACGCGGAGCCGAGCGCCATCACGGTCAACGCCAACGCGCCGTGGAAGACTATCGAGGAGTTCCTGGCCTACGCCAAGGAGAACCCGGGCAAGGTCCGCATCGGCAACTCCGGCACCGGCGCCATCTGGCACCTCGCCGCCGAGGCCCTGGCGACCAAGTCCGGCCTGAAGTTCAGCCACATCCCCTATGACGGCGCCAACCCGGCGGTCACGGCACTTCTCGGCAACCACATCGAGGCGGTCAGCGTCAGCCCGGCCGAGGTGTCCAGCCACGTCGCCGCCGGCACGCTGCGCATCCTGGCCGTGATGGACGACCAGCGCTCCAAGGCGTTCCCGGACGCCCCGACGCTGAAGGAGAAGGGCATCGACGTGACGGTCGCCACCTGGCGCGGCATCGTCGTTCCGAAGAAGACCCCGGCGAACGTCGTCGAGACGCTGCGCGCCGCCTCCAAGAAGGCGGTCGAGGAGCAGGGCTTCCGCGACCAGCTCACCAAGATGAACCTCAGCTACGCCTATCTCGACGGCCCGGAGTACAAGGTGGCCATGGAGAAGGACGCCGAGATGTTCAAGGCGCTGATGAAGCAGATCGGCCTGTCCAAGTAAGGTTTGCCGTTCACGCAAGCCGCATCCCCGGCGTGTCCCCGGCGGCCTTCGGGCCGCCGGGCGTCCGAAGGAGATTCACTCATGAGCAACGCTCCCGCTCCGGGCGGCAAGGCTGGCCTGCGCCCGCAGGACCGCCTTGCCACGCTGGTCATCGCCGTCCTGGTCATGGCCGTCGCTGTCGCCGCCATCATCGTCGCGGGTGACTTCCCGCCGACCATGCTGGAAACCGACGTCGGCCCCGCCCGTTTCCCGATCATCTTCGCCGTAGCCCTGCTGGTGCTGTGCGCGATCCTGGTCTTCAACACGCTGCGTGCGCCCGCCGCTCCCCCGGACGATCCAGCGGAGGCCGAACCCAAGGCCAGCTACGGCACCGTGGCCATCGGCATCGTCGCGACCGCCGTCTGCCTGTACGCCATGGAGTTCGTCGGCTACGCCATCGCGACTCCGATCTACCTGTTCGGCCTGATGTGGCTGATGGGACGGCGCAACCTGCTCGCGAACGCCGCCATCGCCGCCGTGCTGACCGCGCTCATCTACGCCGCTTTCGCCATCGCGCTCAGCGTGCCGCTTCCGGTCGGGAGTCTTTTCGAATGACCCGAACCGATCCGACCGGCCGCAACGCTCCGCTGACGGAGGGGTGAGATGTACGAACTCGATATGCTTCTTCACGGCGCGCAGGCGCTGCTCAACCAGCCCATGGCGCTGTTGCTCGCCCTGTTCGGCGTCACGCTGGGCATCATCATCGGCGCGCTGCCCGGCCTGACGGCGACGATGGGCGTGGCCATCCTGCTGCCCTTCACCTTCGGCATGGACCCGCTGTCGGGCCTGTTGATGATTTCCGGCGTCTTCTTCGGCGGCATCTACGGCGGGTCGGTCACGGCCATCCTGCTGAAGATCCCCGGCACCCCGGCCGCCGCCGCCACCGCCATCGACGGGTACGAGTTGACCAAGAAGGGGCAGGCCGGCATCGCGCTCGGCACCGCCACCTTCTCGTCCTTCCTGGGCGGAACGGCCAGCGTCTTCGTGCTGATCTTCCTGGCACCGGTGCTGGCCCGTTTCGCCCTGGAGTTCAGCGCGTCGGAGTCCTTCGCGCTCGCCGTCTTCGGCCTGTCGATCATCGCCAGCATTTCCGGCGTGTCGGTCATCAAGGGCCTGATCTCCGGCTTTCTGGGCCTGCTGCTGGCAACCGTCGGGCTCGACCCGATGGGCGGCTTCCCGCGCTACACCGGCGGCTACACCGAACTGTTCAACGTGCCCTTCATCCCGGTGATGATCGGTCTGTTCGCCGCCGCCGAGGCCTTCAAGTCGCTGGAGGACCCACAGGTCCGCGCCGGCATGGCCGCGGCGCTGGACCGCATCATCCCGCCCTGGCACATGTTCCGCCGCCAGTTGGGCAACATCGCGCGCTCATCAGGACTCGGCATCGTCATCGGCATGATTCCCGGCGCCGGCGCCGACATCGCCGCCTTCGTCGCCTACAACGAGGCCAAGCGGTTCAGCAAGACGCCGGAGAATTACGGCAAGGGCGAGCTGGGCGCTGTCGCCGCCTGCGAATCCGGCGCCAACGGCTGCACCGGCGGCGCGCTGCTGACCATGCTGACTCTGGGCATTCCCGGCGACGCGGTGACCGCGGTGATGCTGGGCGCCCTGACGCTCCAGGGGCTGCAGCCCGGTCCGCTGCTGTTCAAGGACCACGCCGATCTGGTCTTCACGCTGTTTGCCGGCATGCTGGTCTGCTACGTCTTCATGCTGGTGGTCGGCCTCGGCTCGCTGCGCTTCATGGGACGCATCCTGCAGATGCCGAAGTCGGTGCTGACGCCGTGCATCCTGGCGCTGTGCATCGTCGGCACCTACGCCATCAACAACAGCATGTTCGACATCTGGATCATGCTGGCCGCCGGCGTCGTCGGCTACTTCATGCAGAAGTGGGACTTCCCGGCCTCGCCCGTCGTGCTCGCCCTCATCATGGGGCCGATGGCGGAGGCGAACTTCCGCCGCGCGCTGTCGCTGTCCAACGGCAGCTACGACTTCCTCTACACCCGTCCGATCACCGCGGTCCTACTGACCATCGCGATCCTGACGCTGATGCTTCCGCTGCTGCGCCGCCTGTGGGCGCAACGGTCGGCCGGCGGCCCGTCGACGATCAACCCGGCCGCCGGGAGCAGCCGCATGGGGACCCCGGAATGACCGCCCAAGGAGTTGCCGTCACCAGTGTTGGCCTTGAGGCCGTCTTCGATCCCGATCTGCGCAACGGCACCGGCGAGAACCCGGTCTGGGACGCCGAGCGGGGCTCGTGGACCTGGATCGACATTCCGGCGCGGACCATCCACCGGCTCGACCCCTCCAGCGGCGCCCACCGCCTCTGGACCCTGCCGGAAATGATCGGCAGCCTCGTCCTGCGTCCGGACGGCGGCGTGGTCTGCGCCTGCGAAACCGGCGTGTTCGATGTGGATCTGCCGGGGGAAGGGGGGGAGGCGGTGGTCACTACCCTCGCCACCCACCGCTTCCCCAAGGAGGGCATGCGCTTCAACGACGGGCGCTGCGACCGGCAGGGGAGGTTCTGGCTGTCCAGCATGGTCATGGACATCAGCAAGGGCGACACCTCCGGCCTGTGGCACCGCTTCACGCGGGCCGACGGTCTGACGGAAACCGGAACCGGCGGCTACATCATCCCCAACGGTTCGGCCTTCAGCCCGGACGGGCGCACCCTCTACGTGTCCGACAGCCACCGCGACGTGCGGATGGTCTGGGCCTGGGACTACGACACGGACACCGGCACCGCCGGCAACCGCCGCCCCTTCGTCGACATGCGGGCGATGATCGGGCGCCCCGACGGCGCCGCGGTGGACGTCGACGGTTGCTACTGGATCTGCTGCCTGGACGAGGGCTGCATCAAGCGCTTCACCCCGAATGGTGAACTCGACCGCCGCATCGACGTGCCGATGCGCAAGCCGACCATGTGCGCATTCGGCGGGCCGGACCTGCGGACGATGCTGGTCACCTCGCTCAGCCGCGGGCCGGCGGACCTCGCCGAGGACCCGCATGGCGGGCGCGTCCTGATGTTCGATCCCGGCGCCCAGGGCCTGCCGGAACCCCGCTTGGCCGATTGAGCCAAGCCAAAACGACACCAAGACACGAGAGGCAAGGAATGTTTGACGATCTGAAGGGCAAGCGCGTTCTGATCACCGGCTCCACGCAGGGCATCGGCCTGGCGGCGGTGGAGGCGTTCGCCCGCGCCGGCGCCAAGGTCGCCATGAACGGCCGCCGCACCCCGGCGGACCTGGAGGCCACGCTGGCCCGTCTGAACGGGCTGGGCGGCGAGGTCGTCTTCCTCCCGGCCGACGTGTCGGACAGCGCGGCGTGCGGGACGCTCGTCGAGGCCTTCGTCGAGCGCTTCGGCGGCATCGACGTGCTCATCAACAACGCGGGCGGTCTGGTCGCGCGCAAGCCTCTGCCGGAGATCGACGACGCGTTCTTCGACGCGGTGACCGACCTGAATTCCCGCTCCGCACTGATGGTGACCAAGCACGCGCTGCCGCACCTGAAGGCTGCGGCGGCGCAGAACGGCACCACCTCTTCGGTGATCTCGGTCGGTTCGGTCGCCGGCTACACCGGCGGCGGTCCGGGCGCCGGCCTGTACGGCGCGGCCAAGGCGTGGCTGCACAACATCCAGAAGAACTGGGTGGCCTTCCACACGAAGGACGGCATCCGCTTCAACATGGTGTCGCCGGGCACCTTCGACACAGCCTTCCACGCTGACAAGGACGAGGACACCAAGGCCCGCATCGGCTCCGGCTTCCCGATGGGCCGCTTCGGCCGTCCCGAGGAATGCGCGCCGACCTTCCTGTTCTTCGCGTCGCACGCCTGCAGCGGCTACATCACCGGGCAGGTTCTCGACGTCAACGGCGGCCAATACATGCCGTAACGATTGGTGGTTCCGTCCGCGTCCGCCCGGTCAGAGCGGGCGCGGCGGGATCGCGGCGGTGAAAGCCGCCGTTTTGGCGGCGATGGCCGGCAGGGTGGGAAAGGGCACACCGTCCTCGCACCGCAGTTGTCGGGCCACCGCGTGCAGGGTACCGTGATGGCGGCGGCAGAGGATGCCGTCGGCGTCGCGGTCGTAGAGTCGGACGAACTGGACGGGCGCCGCCCCGTCCTCCGCATGGACCTCCACCTCCACCAGATGGGTGCAGAAGGAGCAGGCGGTCAGCGGGTCCGTCGAATCGAAGGCCACGCCGGCCTCCAGACAGCGCCGGGCGAAGGCCTCCAGAAGCACCGACGCGCTGTCCACCGTCTCCAGCCCGCGCAGGGCGCGCACGACGTCGCGCATATGGCCGACCTCCGGCAGGATCAGCCCGGCGGCGGAATGGCGGTCGTGGATCACCAGCTTCATCATGATGCGCAGGCCGTCTCGAACCGGGCGTCCCGGTGGTTGACCGTCCGGTGGTTTGTCGGGCCGCTCGCGGCGTAGCCGGGCCGGCTCGACCACACCCGCTGGCGGATGCGGATCTGCGTCCGGCAGTCGGCCGAGCAGTAGAGCGGGGCGGGGCCGCGGCCGGATGCGCGGGTGAACGGACGCCCGCAGCAGGCGCAATGCAGCTTGGGCGTGGGATGAGGTGGTGTCGTACGGGCGTGTGTCGGCGTCGGCATGGCTGGATTCACGAAGCATTTCCAAAGTTGGACGGACTATACGGGTGGTCTGTGACAGTTTGACGGGTGGGGGCGGGCTACCACTTTTTCGCGTCCCGGCCGCCACTCGCGGACACGGAAACGCCATCGAGCACCGGCCGGTTCCCATGACAGGACGTGGCGTTTGGTAGTTTCGGGCGATGCTTAAAATGCAGTTGTTTTTCCGGCAGAACATAATTTGAAACGGTCGTTGTCGGAGTGAATGGCACCGATAAATTGTCTTTGACGATAAAAAATCGCGTTGTAATGTCCCTTTGGCGGACGAGGGTGTTTCTGCGGACCGGTGATGCACTGGTTGTGGCCAGCGCCCTGATCGGGGGCAGTGCCGGATCGTCCCTTTCCGCCGCAAGAGGAAGGGGCGGATATGGGAGCACCGACGAAGGCGACGATTCTCATCGTGGATGACACCGCCGACAACCTGTCGCTGCTGAGCAGCCACCTGAAATCCATTTACACGGTCAAGACCGTGAACAACGGCGATGCCGCGCTGCGCATCGCCTTTTCCGACCAGCCGCCGGATCTGATCCTGCTCGACGTCATGATGCCGAGCATGGACGGATACGAGGTGTGCCGCCGCCTGAAGGCTGATCCGCGGACCCGCGACGTTCCGGTGATCTTCCTCACCGCCCGCACGTCGGTCGAGGACGAGAAGTTCGGGCTGGACCTGGGCGCCGTCGATTACATCAGCAAGCCGATCAGCCCCCCCATCGTGCTGGCGCGGGTGAAGAACCACCTGTCCTTGAAGGCCACCGCCGACTCGCTGCGGGCGACCGTCGAGGAGGTGCGCGCCGCCCACAGCCGGCTGGAGGAGACGCAGCAGCACCTGATCCAGACGGAGAAGATGGCGGCCCTGGGCCTGCTGGTGTCCGGCGTCGCACACGAGATCAACACGCCGATCGGCGTGGCCCTGACCGCGGTCTCCCATCTTTCCGGGCTGGTCGAATCGCTGGCCTCGCAATTCCAGAATGGGGCGATCCGCAAATCCGACCTTGCCCGCTTCCTGGAAAACGCACGGGAAGGGACGCTGCTGGTCACCACCAACATCGTTCGCACCGCCAATCTGATCCAGAGCTTCAAGCAGGTGGTGGTGGACCGCGCCGGATCGGAACGGCGGGTGTTCGATCTCAAGGACTATCTCTCCGATGCCCTGTTCGGGCTGGACCCGCATTTACGCGAGGCCGGGCACAGCCTTACCGTGTCCTGCCCCGCCGGATTGACCATCGACAGCCATCCCGGCCCGCTGTCGGAGGTGCTGTCCATCCTGATCCGCAACGCCGTAGCCCACGCCTTCCGGCCGGGGCAGAGTGGGCGCGTGATCCTGTCGGTCATGCTGCGGGAGGAGGATTGGGTGGAACTCCGCCTGTCCGACGATGGCAGGGGGATCGATCCGGAGCATCTGCCCAAACTGTTCGATCCCTTCTTCACCACCCGCCGGGGCATCGAGTTTCCGGGGCTGGGGCTCTACATCGCCTTCAACCTCGTCCATCAGGTTCTTCAGGGGACCATCGAGGTGGAAAGCCTGTCGGGCGGCGGCGCCAGCTTCGTCGTCCGCATGCCGCGGCGCGTGTCCGCCCTGGCCGAAGCGTCGGCGTGAGGCCGGCTCGCCAGGGCGTGGCCCGCACGGATGACCGTGGTCAGGACACCGGAATGAGCGCGGCAACCCGTTGCAGCACCGCCGGAGGATCGACCGGCTTGGCGATGTAATCCACCGCCCCCATGGCGAGGCCGCGCTCCCGGTCGGCCTCGTCGGCCCGGCCCGTCAGGAAGATCACCGGGATGTTCCGGGTCCCCGGTGCTTCCTTCAAGGTGGCGCAGACCTCATAGCCATCCATTTCCGGCATCACCACGTCCAGCAGGATCAGGTCGGGCGTCGGGATCGCTGCGGCGATCTCCAACGCCTTGCGCCCATTGTTGGCGACCTTCACCTTGTAGCTTTCCTTCAGCAGACCACTCAGCAGCTTCAGGTTGTCCGGCGTGTCGTCCACTATGAGGATCGTGGGCTTCGGCGCAGCGGGAGCCGGTGCGGGCGATGCGATGTCCATGAAATCAGTCCGATTGGGGGGCGGCAGGGCCGGCGTCGGTTCAGGCTTTGGCGGTCATGCCGCGGTCGGTCAGGGCCGCGTCCAGGGCCGCGGCGGCCTCGTCGAAGTCGAAATTGCGGATCTGGCCAGCGATGGCCTCGAACCGGTCGGGGAAGGCGGCGCGCAGAAGGTCGGCGTTCGCGGCCAGCACCTCCTCGGCGTCGGGGTCGCTGTCGTGCAGAAGCTGGCGGAGTTGCCCGCACACGGCGAGAAGCGCGTCCGCATCCACCACGCTAGGCGGGGCAGCGGACGGCGCGGCGGCGCCCGTCGGTGTCAGCGCCGCCTCAAGATGGGCGAGCAAGGCGCCCAGCGGCGGTTCCAACGCGGCCAGCCGCGCGTCGATCTCCGGGCGTGGCCGGGCGTCGCGGATGACCGCCTCCAGATCGGTGGCGGCATCCTGGACGGGGTGGGCGCCGATGTTGCCGGCGGTTCCCTTCAGGGTGTGGGCGTAACGCTCCGCTGCGGCGAGGTCGCCGGAGTCCAACGCGTCGCGGATGGCGGTCACCACCGCGCGCTGACCGGCGGCGAACTTGCGCAGAAGGTCGAGGTAGAGACGTTTCTTGCCCAGCACCCGCGACAGCCCGGTGACGGTGTCCAACCCTGGAACACTGGCGGGCAGATCGCCCACATCCTCCACGGCCGGAGCCGGCGGGGAAACGGGTGCCTCGGCGCCGAGGCCCGGGCGGGGCGCGATCCAGGTGAGCAGGGTGGCCCACAGCGCATCCGGGTCGATGGGCTTGGCCAGATAATCGTTCATGCCAGCGTCCAGGCAACGCTCGCGGTCGGCCTGCATGGCATTTGCGGTCATCGCGACGATGGGCAAATCGGCGAATCCCAGCCGGCGGATCTCCAAGGTCGCGGCGACGCCGTCCATGACCGGCATCTGCATGTCCATCAGCACGAGGTCGTAGCGGGCCGCCTGCACCATGTCGACGGCGATGGCGCCGTTCTCCGCAACCTCCACCGCCAGCCCAGCATCGCCCAGCAGTTCGCAGGCCACCTGCTGGTTCAGATCGTTGTCTTCGGCCAGCAGGATGCGGGCGCCACGCAGACGCGACAGGTCGGCGGCGGCGGTTGTCGCCGGAGGGGCGTCCGTGGTCTGCTCATCGGCGCCCAGAACCCGCATGATGCCGTCGAACAGCGCCGACGGGTTGACGGGCTTGAACAGCACCTCTTCGATGGCCGTGTTCTCGGCGCCTTTCAGCACCTCTTCCCGGCCGTAGGAGGTGACCATGATGTGGTGGGGCGCCTGATCCAGCTCCAGCGCGGCGAGTCCGGCGGAAGTCTCCAGCCCGTCCATTCCCGGCATCTGCCAATCCAGAAGAACGACGCGGAACGGCCGCCCTTCGCGCGCCGCGAACCGCGCCGCCTGGATGGCCGCGGGGCCGGACTCCACGGCTTCGGCGGTGAAGGACATGGCCGACAGCATGTCGGTCAGCACCACGCGGGCGTTCTCGTTGTCGTCCACCACCAGACAGCGCAGGCCGCGCAGGTCGGGCCGCGGCAGCAGAACGCGGCGCGGCCTGTCGCGGCCCAGCCGGGCGGTGAACCAGAAGCTGGAGCCGCGGCCCGGTGCGCTGTCCACCCCGACCGCGCCGCCCATCAGCTCGGCCAGCCGCTTGGAGATCGCCAAACCAAGGCCGGTTCCGCCATACTTGCGGGTGGTCGACGCGTCGGCCTGCTGGAAGCTCTGGAAAAGCTGATTTTTCTGGTCATCATTCAAGCCGATGCCGGTGTCGCGCACCTCGAAGCGGATCAGCAGGTCGCTCCCGGCCTCTTCTTCCAGCCGGACGATGATGGCGATCTCGCCACGCTCGGTGAATTTGACCGCGTTGTTGGCGTAGTTGACCAGGATCTGCCCGATGCGCAACGGATCGCCGATCAGGTCGCTCGGCACGTTCTGTGCGACGTCGAAGATCAGCTCCAGCCCCTTGGCGGCGGCCTTCTCGGCGATCAGGTCGGCGAGCGTGCCCAGCACCTTGTCGAGGTGGAAGCCGGTGCGCTCGACGCTCAGCTTCCCGGCCTCGATCTTGGAGAAGTCAAGGATATCGTTGATGATGCCCAGCAGATGCTGGCCGGACTGGCTGATCTTGAGGACGTAGTCCCGCTGGCGCGGCGTCAGGTCGGTCTTCAGCGCCAGATGCGACAGGCCGATCACCGCGTTCATCGGGGTGCGGATCTCGTGGCTCATGTTGGCGAGGAAGCTGGCCTTCGCCTGGGATGCCGCCTCCGCCCGGTCACGGGTCAGGCGCAGTTCCTCGGCCTGGGTGCCCAGCCGGACGACGGCGTCCAGGATGCTGTCCAGCTCCTCCGTGCGGGCACCGGGAAGCCGGATGTCGCGCTCGCCCTCGCCGATGCGGCGCAGGCCGTCGGCGGCGAAGAGCAGCGGCCGCACCACATGGCGGCGGATCAGCAGCCCGGCGGCGATGAAGATGGCCAGCACCGCGACGAAAGCGAACTGGATGACCTGCGACACCAGGCGGGTGCGCTCCTGGATCTGGCCGAGACGGCCGGCCGTCAGTTCGGTCACGTCGACCAGAAGCCGGTCGCCGACCGTGTTCAGTTCAACGAGCGTCTGCGCCCATTTCTCGGCGAGGTGCTCCTCCTCGGCGGGCGCGGCCGCGTCGCCGGCCGGGGCGCTCTCCAACCGCCGCGCCTTAGCCGAAGAGACCTGCCGGATGACCGAATAGGCGTCGGTCACCTGCCGTTTCAGCACGGGATCGAACTGGAAGGTCGGGTGGAAGGCCAGCGCCTGGGCGGCCAGCAGGGCCTCGCGGCGGCGGCGGGGGTCGTCGGCGGAGAGGACGATCGCCCCCGACTGCTTCAGCCGCTCCAGATTCACGACGGCGCGCTGGCGCTCCAGGATCAGAGGCACCATGCGGTCCTGGCTGTCGGCGGCCAGCCGTTCCATCTTGCCCTGCTCCGCGACGATGCCGAGGAAGAGCAGGCCGATCAGCGCCAGCAGGATCGCGCCGCCGGTGAGAATCGCCGGCTGCAGCCGTACGCGGGGATGCCTGCGGTCACGGGCGGACGCCATGGCTGGTTCCGGTTCAGTAGATGTCGAAGGGGAAGTATTGACGGTTGATCCGCTGGTAGGTGCCGTCGTTGCGCAACGCCGTCAGCGCCCGGTCCACCGCCGCCTTCAACGCATGCTGGCCGGGCGGGAAGACGATGTGCACGGTCCCGCCCAACCCGTCGTCGGACATCGGGGTGCCGATGGTCTCGAATCCGTCCCCGTCGTCGGACAGCAGGAAATGCACCACGTTCAGCGTCGGTCCGATGGCCACGTCGCTTTGGCCGCTGCGCATGGCGTCCCACAGGTCGTCGAGCGTGGAGACGGGCACCAGGTTGGCGTGCAGCGTCGGGGCGGCGTCGGCCAGACGGACCAGGGCCGCGTGCTGCCGCGAGCCGCGGATGGCGGCGATGCGCCGGCTGCGGATGGCCTCCTCCAGACCCAGTTCCGGCGTCCCCCGGCGCCCGACCAGACTGGTGCTGGACCGCCAATAGGGAATCGAGAACAGAAGCCGCTGCTCCCGGTCCGGCGTGCGCAGCACGTTGCCGAAACCGATGTCGTAGCGGCCCGCGGCGACGTCGTCGATGATCTGCTTGAAGGGGGCCGCATCGAAGCTGCACACCGCACCCAACGAGCGGCACAGTTCGCGGCCGAAATCGATGTTGAAGCCGAACAGGACGCCGGCGGCGTCGCGATCGCTGAAAGGCGGGGAGTGGTCGATGACCACAATGCGCAGGAACGGCCGGTCGGTCGGGGGCGGCGCGTCCGCCCGGACCGGCTGCGGCAGTGCGAGACCGGCCAGCAGGGCCATGACGGCCAACAGGGCGTGTGCGGTGACGGAGCGCATCTGGAAACCCATCGCTGCCTCAGTACATCCGGAAGGGCAGGAAGCGGGAACTGATGGCGTCGTACCGCCCATCCGCGAGGATCGCTCGCAGGGCCATGTTGACGCGGTCGCGCAATTCCTCGCGCCCCAGCGGCAGGGCGATGGCGGACTCGCCGCCCAGCCCGCTTTCGGTCAGCGGGTCGCCCACGACCTCCAGTGCCTCCCCCTCCGCGCTGGTCAGCAGATGGACGGTGACGGCGGTCGGGGCCAGCGCCAGATCGACCCGCCCGTCCAGAACGGCGCGCAACGCCTCAGCCTGATCGTCGTAGATCACGACCGTCCCGCCGATGTTCTTCGCGGTCAGATAGTCGTACTGCTTCGACCCGCGGGTGACGGAGATGCGCTTCCCCGTCAGATCGGGCGCCACGCCCGGGGACCAATCGCCGGCCCGTCCGATGTAGCTGGAGCTGGACCGCTTGTGGCGGTCGGTGAAGAGGTATTTCCTCATCCGCTCCGGCGTCTTCAGGATGCTGGCGACGGCGAAGTCGGCGGCGTTGCGGTCGAGCAGGTCGAGGACTTCCGGAAACTGCAGGGCGGTGATTTCGCAGCGGACGCCCATGGTGTCGCAAAGCGCGCGGGCGATCTCCACCTCGAAGCCGGTCAGCCTGCCCTGTTCGTCGACCATCGCGTATGGAGCCATCTTCCAGGTCAGCACGCGGTAGACCTCGTCCGCACGGGCGGGCAGGGCCGAGATGCTGAGCAAAAGGGCAAGCCACACGGTCGCGAAAGGACGAAACGGCGTCAGGCGGATCACGGGCTGCCTCGGCAAAGCGGAAGAATGGAGCGCAACGGTCATCCGGCGCTGCGGCGCCCTGGACGATGCCGCATTCCGGTTGTTCTTCAGCGCTCACGCCGGATTGATTTCCAGCACGGCCAAGATAATACCATTATATTCAGCACGGTCAACACAACTAATAAATCTTAGGGTTGTCAAATGGCGGGGAAATGTGCGTGAACCTGTGGAGTATGGTTCAAATTCTTCCACTTCTCCGGGCTGTCCGGCGTTGCCGATTTGACGACCTTGACCAAGCGGCCTTGCGCGTCGAAGACGGGGTTTGTAGCTGGCCTGAATCCAAACGTCGCCGCCATCCTTGCGCAGGCGCCGGAACTCCGCCGTCCGGTGCTCGCCGCGACGGAGCGCGTCCCAAAAGCGACGGTAACAGTCGCCGTTGCGTTCCTCCGGCGCCATGAATATGGCGTGGTGCCGGCCGGCGATCTCATCCAACCGGTAGCCCATGGTGGTGAGGAAGTTGGCGTTCGCCGTCAGGACGTTCCCGTTGATGTCGACTTCGATGACCGCCTGTATTTGTTGACCCCTGCGATCTGTCCCTCCTGGTCAGCGGACCGGCGCTTGTCCACCGTGATGTCCATGGCATAGGTGACGATCGTCACGATCCGCCCGCTATGGTCCCGAATCGGGGTGACGACCGCCTGGACTCGCGAATCCCGCCCCGTCTTGACCAAATGGTTGACAAGGAAACTGTTTTCAATTAGTTTCCTAGGAAACTCAAGGAGGCGTGTTGGCCAAATCGAACATCAGCCCGCTCGACGCGCAGCATCTCGGCTACTGGCTGCGCTTCGTGTCGAATCATGTGTCCCATGCCTTCGCCGCAAAGCTGGCGGGGCGGGGGGTGACCGTCGCCGAGTGGGTCGTGCTGCGCGATCTTCATGGCCGCGACGGCGTAGCGCCCAGCCTGCTGGCCGACCGGCTCGGCATGACGCGGGGAACGATCTCGAAACTGGCCGACCGGCTCGCCGCCAAAGGGATGCTCACCCAGACCGCCGACCCGGACGATCGGCGTTACCAAGCGCTGGCGCTCACCCCGGAAGGCCGGGCGCTGGTGCCGGAACTGTCCGCCTTGGCGGACCGCAACGATCTCGAATTCTTCGGGCACCTGGACCCCGCCGAGCGGGAGCGGATCGAAGAGGCACTGAAGGGCATCGTCCGCCGGATGGGGCTGCGCTCCATTCCCATCGACTGACCGCGAAGCGCGCACTGCACGGAGAATTGCTCATGGACGCCAAAATCACAGCCATCCTGCGGGAGTGCAGCCGGGCTTCGCAGGAGGAGCGGATCACCTTCCCCGAGGTCGTCGCGGCGCTGGCCGTCGCGGGGGTGGAACGCTACCACACCGATCTCGTGCGCGCGGAGACGACCTATTACTTCCCGGACGGGACGACGGAGCGGGTGGAGGCCCGGCCTTCTCCTCTGCCGCCGTCCGTGGACTTTTCGGCGGAGGGCGTGGAGTCCGCCGTCCGCGCCATCCAGGCCGGAACGATCCGCTACGGCGGTTTCTGCGAGCGGGTGCTGCGGGCGGGCTGCGCCGGCTGGACGGTCAGCATCCTGGGTCGGCGGGTCGTCTATTACGGCCGCAGCGGCGACAGCCACACTGAGTGGTTCCCCGGCGCCCGCTGACGCCTTCCCGCCGTCACCAGCCCAAGCGTCGGGACAGCACGGGGCCGAGGTCGCCGCGCCATTCCTTCAATTCGGCCTCCGTCCGCTCGACCGCGCGCTGGTCGCGGTAGCGCTTGAGCGCGCGGTTGGCATCGCCGCGCGCTTCCATGGCGGCCAGCCGCTTGGCCACTTCCGGCTCCGACGCCACGGCTTGGCGCCAGCGCTCCAGCCGCACCTCCGCGACCGCGTCAACGATGGATTGGAGCGCCGGCATGCGGCCCAGCTTCTTCACGCCGGGCGCCAGCCGGGCGGCGGCGGCGGCGGCAGCCTCCTTGGGCATTCGGGGAAAGGCCCGCTGCACCGCCTTGGTCAGCGCGTCTTTCATGTCGTCGCCGCGCTGCTTCGCTTCGGCGCCCCGGCTCAGCCGCGCGACGGCGCGGGCCTGCTTCTTGGCATGCCAGGACAGAATGCCGTCCGCGATCTCGCGCGCATCGGTGTCGAGCCAGACAACGCTCTCCGCCCCCTCCGCGAGCACCGCCTTCGCCTCGTCGGGAAGCTCCGGGTCGTCCGCGGTCGCCATTCCGGCAAGGCCCAGCGCCTTCAACGACCGCAGCGACCGCGCCCGCCCCTCGTCACCGGCCAGCAGAACGGATTCCGCCAGCATCCCGCCGTCGAGCAGGCTCTGCAGAAGCTCCAGGTCGCCGTGCGTCCAACGGCGGGCGGCGGTCAGCCGCTCCACCCGCAGGCGCAGAAGGTCGCGCACCGCCGGGCGGGCGGCGGCCGGAACGCAGCGTTCCACACGCCACACCCCGCCCTCGAACCGCGCGACAGCCCATTGCGCGCCGTTCTCGACGGGTTGGTCGGTGGGGAAGGCGCCGTCCAGATTCCAACGGTCGCTGGCCCGCAGGCAACCTTCCGGCGGCGACTGCCACGGCGTTCCGGGTTTGGAGTAGAAGCTGGGAGCCACCGGGCTGCGCAGAACGAAGCGCCAGCCGGCGACCTCAGTGGCGAGACCATCGGGCATAGCGGCCGGGCGTGGCGTATCCCCCAGTTTCAACAGGGGGCCGGGGCTCTCCTGGCTGACCGGCGAGGCTTCGGGTGACGGGTGTTCAGACGGCATGGCGGCTCCTTCCAGCGATGTTGTATCACATGGCGGAGCGGTGCTTCGCAACTTTAGCCGCCTGCCCACCGTTCATTCTGAAAAGCCGATTGGAAATTTTCTGAAAGAAAACGTGTAATAGATAGAGTGGAACGCTGAATTTTTATCAGATCATGTCCTCCCGCCGGTCCTCGGAGGTCCTTTGACCAAAATCAAGGAAAGGCATCGCACAGCGGGTTTGAGTCGATGAATGCTGTGCGCTTTCGAGGATAATTCCATGCGATTATTGTCCATCAAAGTCATTCTACCGGTGATTGTCGGTGGGCTTGCCCTTCTGGGAATCTTCATGGCGGGTGACGCCGCGTTCGTGGCGCTTCGCGGCGTCGAAACGGCTTCGGACTATCGGAAAGTCAATCAGGTGGCTGGCGGTCTGGTCGCCGCCGCCGGCGAGTTCGCCCTTGAGCGAGGTGCCACCAACGGTGCTCTAAACGGCGCGGACCCGCTTTCCGGCGAAAGGCTCGTCCGGTTGCAGAAGCGCCGCGGTGCCGCCGACGCTGCGCTGCGCGCTGCGCTGGTGGATTTGCGCGCCATGCCCGCAATGGTTCCGCACGCTCCACGGCTCGGTGAGGTCGCGGCATCGTCGACCGCCTTCCAGGACGTCCGGCGCGGGGTGGACGAGGCTCTGGCCCGCAGCGCCGGCGAAAGGTCGCCAGACGTGGTGTCGGGCTTCGCCGGCACGATCACGGTGCACATCGAGCGAATCGGTTCTCTGCGCCGGCTGTTGGAAGCGGTGGCTCCACCGCCGAGCACGGCGACGTTCCAGCTCGTCCAGTTGCGCGGCTACGCGGCGGATATGGCCGAACACGCTGGCCGCGAGCGCGCGCTGTTCAGCGCTCTCGTCGCCGGCCGCCGGCCGCTCGCTCCCGGACAGGCCGACGCCCTGGCGAAATCCCGCGGACGGCTGGAGCAGGCGTGGGAGGGCATCGGCGCGCTGCGCAACCGGCCGGACATCACGCCCGATCTGGCGCGAGCCATCGATGGGGTCGAGGCCGCGTACTTCCAAGGCTTCGCCGAGACCCGGCAGGCGGTGCTGAAGGGTGGTGCGGATGGACGGTACCCCTTGACCTCCGACGAATGGATGAGCCGGGCGACCGCGGGCATCGATTCCATCCTCACATTGGCCGGCACGACGGGCACCGCCATCGACGCAGCGGTTGCAGAGGCCGCAGAGGAGGCTCGCTTCGATCTGCTCGTCGGCCTCGCCGTCTTCTCGCTCAGCCTGATTCTGGGGGTCGGGGGATCGCTGCTCGTGATGCGCCGGATCGTCCGCCCGCTCACGGCGATGACCGGGGCCATGCGGCAACTGGCCGATGGCGATCTGGCGGTCGCCATTCCCGGCACCGGACGTCGCGACGAGATCGGCGCCATGGCGCAAGCCGTGGAGGTTTTCCAGGAGCACGCCGTTGCGCGTGAGCGGCTGGAGGCGGAACGGGCGCGTGAGCAGGATTTGCGCGAGCGGCGGGCGGCTGCGCTGGACCGGTTGACCCGCGGCTTCGAAGCCAAGGTGAGCGGGCTGGTCGGCACCCTGTCGTCCGCCGCGACGGAGATGGAAGCGACCGCCGGCTCCATGTCCACGGCGGCCCAGCAGACCAACCAGCAATCCTTCGCCGTGGCAGCCGCGTCGGAACAGGCCTCCACGAACGTGCAGACCGTGGCGGCGGCGACCGAACAGCTCACCGCGTCCATTCGGGAGATCGGCAACCGCGCTGCCCAGTCGCAGGCGATCACCACGCGCGCCGTCGCGGACGCCCGGCGGACGGACGAGACGGTGCGGTTGATGGCCGGCTGCGCCCAGCGCATCGGCGAAGTGGTCGGGCTGATCCAGGCGATCTCCAGCCAGACCAACCTGCTGGCGCTCAACGCCACCATCGAGGCCGCCCGCGCCGGCGACGCTGGCAAGGGATTCGCCGTCGTGGCGCACGAGGTGAAAATGCTGGCGAGCCAGACGGCCCAGGCGACCGACGACATCGCGGTCCAGATCGCCCGGGTGCAGACCGTCACGAGCGATGCCGTCTCGGCGATCGAGGCCATCGGCGCCGTGATCGGCGAGGTGAACGAGATCGCCACGGCCATCGCTGCCGCTGTGGAGGAGCAGGGTGCGGCCACCCAGGAAATCACGCGCAACGTCCAACAGGCGGCCATCGGCACGCAGGAGGTCGCGTCCAACATCGCCGGTGTGCGGCAGGCGGCCAACGACACCGGGGCGGCGGCGACCCATGTGCTGAGCGCGGCGCAGGAGTTGTCGCAGCAGGCGGAACGGCTGACCGGCGAGGTCGACGACTTCCTCGACGGCATCCGCAGCACCTGACCGCGCCGGGGAGGAGCATCGGACCATCACCGGAAGCCGTCGGACAACCGTTCACACTTCGCGGCCTGCAGCGTCTGGATCTCAGAAGCGACTTGCCGCGGTGGACAGCACCGGGGTCGGCGCCACCCGCCCGGCAACGATGGAGAAGCGACATGGCAGGCATTCAGGGGATCGAACTCACGCAATTTCACCCCGTCGGGCAGAACTATCCGGCCGGAGTGTACCGGCTCACCCACGTCGACGAAGGGCGTACGTTCGAGATCACCGTTCGGAACACGCCGGCGAACACGGTCGCCATCGACGTGCGCAACCCCGCGGGTACGCTCTACCGAGGCGTCGCCACCGGTCGTCTGCTGCAGGGCAATCAGCAGAACCTCATTCTTGCGTCGCTGGAACATCTGCAGACGGACAACATCGATGGCCGCGTCCCCGGGTTGGGCGCTCTGGTGGTGTACATCTTCGCCGCGAACGTCCTGCTCACCGCGGCCACCATCCAGGTGGGCACGATGGCGCCGACGGCAGCGGGCTTTTACGATGCCGTCGGGTTTCCCGTGCTGGCGACGGCGAACGCGTACTTCCAGCAGCTGCTGCAGAACGCGGGGAATGACCAAGACCGGATCAATGAACTGAATCAGCGGCAGAACACCTTTCTCCAGGCGTTCGCCAATCCCAACGCCGTCCAGGGCACGCTGCCCTACGCCGGGGCTCCTGAGGCCCTACCCCAGCAGATCATCGCCGCCAACGCCGCCCGCATGGCCCGTTGGCGCTTGGTGGCGTGACGCGCGGGCGGCGAGCCGCTGGGGTGCAACGGTGCAGTCCAACGGCCCGGGCGGATTCGCTCTCCACCGCCATGCGGCAATTCGCAATTCCGACGCGGGCTTTCAATGATGGGCTGCGTCCTCCCCGGAGCCGTCCTGGCCGAAGCTGTGCAGGATGCGGGCGAAGCTGGTCGCGCCTGCACTGCGCATGGGAACGAAGGGCTTGCCCATGCGGCGGCACAGGCCCTTCACCCGCAGGCAGGCGTCGTGGCTGACGCAATCGACCGGACAGACCACCACGTCGGCACGCTCCACCAGCCCTTCCAGGCAGCGGGTCGTCTGCTCGAACCCGCCGTCATGGTGCAGCAGGCAGCCGTTGCGCGTCTCCACCGCCGCCCGCAGATGGGGCAGGCTCTTGGTCCGCCCGCCCACATAGAGGATGGCCCGCCCGCCGAGGTCGGTCGGGGCGTTCGTCTCGGCGGCGGCGGTGCGGCGGAGCTGCGCGGCCGGCGGGTCGAGCAGGCGGCGCAGCCGTTCCAATTCCGCCTCGGCGTGGCGGGCGCGCATGCGCTCGCTGGCGACGCGGCGGTGCAGGGCGTCCATGGTGCGCAGCAGACGCGCCTGGCCCGGCGCCCGGACCGATGGGGCTTTCGGGACGTTGGGCGTTTCCGGAACCGCGGGCGCGGCCCGCTGGGTGGCGAGCTGCGCCTCCAGCTCCCGGATGCGGGCGTCCTTCTCGGCGACGCGTTCGGCGGCGGCGCGTTCCTGCTTCGCCAGCCGGGCGGTCAGCTCCTCGCAGCGCCGGGCCAAGTCTCGGTTCTCCCGCAATTGGCGTCGGTTCTCGCCACCCATGATGTGGGAGAGCATGTGCACGTCGGCGAAGGCGCGCACCCGCACCGCGTCGGGCATGGCGCCGTGGCTCAGCACGCCCCAGTAGGCGGCGGCGACGTCGCCCGAGGCCACCGCGGCGGTCCACAGCGCCATCCAGCCCTCTTCGGTCGTCTCGCGGGCGAAGCGCTTCACCGCGACGGCGAAGGTCTCGTCCAGCCGCTTGTGCATCAGCCGGGCTTCCGGCCCGTCCTCCGCGGCCTTCTCCACGAAATAGCGGTGGATGTCGTAGGGGCGGGCGTCCGCCGTGGGGACCAGCTTCAGCCGCCGGCACAGCCACGCCACGTCTTCCGACGACAGGCAGGTGCCCACGATCGAGCAATGATACTCCATGGGAATCGTCCACAGCTTCCGGCGCTTGGCCTGTCCCAGTACGCAGGATGGCACGGTCTTCCGACAACGCTCACACATCGTCTCCGCCCCCGATTGGTTTCGGCTGTTGGGTCTCCGGTTCCGTCCGGAGCCAAGCGGGGCCGTGGAGCGGAACATGCTCCACTAATAATGAGATTCATTCGCATTTGCAAATGAAGAGCGAAGCGGGTTCGCTCCCGTGGGGGCGGTTCAGGCAGGGAGAATACGCTCGATCATCAGCCGGCGCGTGACGCCGTCCGCGTCACTGTACGGCATGTGAGCTCCCTCCCTGAGACCGAGCAGGGCCACCCCCAGCGGCGAGGCGACGGTGATCTGGTCGTCCTTGGGCGATTGGTCCGGGTAGACCAACTCACCCCATTCGGGCGGCATGCCGTTGTCGCGGCGGAACAGCACCCGGCTGCCCATGCGCACGATCGTCCGGGGGAGGTCGCCTTCCGGGCGTACGATCGCCCGCTCCAACTCCCGCGACAGGAACGCCGAGACCTCCGGGGCCTGCACGGCCAGCCGGTCCATGGCCCGCAGCAGGCGGCCGTAATCCATGCGTCCGATCCAGATCAGCGGCCGGTCGGTTCCCTCGGTCATCGATGCGTCCTCGACTGCGCGGCGGCGGTAATGCAAGCCCGGATGAACTCTCGCCCACGGGCATTGTCCGCGGCCATCCGTATGATTACGGAGCGCAAGGCGCAGATCGGCCTGTAAAAAATTTATCGTTGTTTCGCAGTATGTTACGCTATTTCCGTAGTAATACGGATATTTTGATCCGGGTTATTCCCCAGTAGAAAAGCCGTCATATGCCTTAGGGGAAGTGAGCAGAACCTTCCAGGAAGGAGATGCGGCCAACCTTCGGTGCTCCTGACCGAAACCATGGGGAAAAGGAATGGACGATCTGCTTTCGGGGGCGCTGAGCCGCCTGGATGAAGCCGCCAAGCACGTCGAGGTGGATTCCGAGGTTCTCGAGAAACTGAAATACGCCAAGGAGACGTTGAGCGTCCGCCTGTCCGTGCGCATGGACGACGGTTCGCGGCGCTCCTTCCCGGCGTGGCGGTGCCGCTACGACGACACGCGCGGCCCGACCAAGGGCGGCATCCGCTTCCACCCGAGTTCCAACGTGGAGGAAGTGACCACGCTGGCCTTCTGGATGACCTTCAAGTGCGCGGTGATGAACCTGCCCTACGGCGGGGGCAAGGGCGCGGTGAAGGTCGATCCGCACAGCCTGTCCAAGTCGGAGCTGGAGCGCCTGTCGCGGGCCTATGTCCAGGCCTTCGCCGGCATGATCGGACCCGACCGCGACATCCCGGCGCCGGACGTCTACACCAACTCCATGATCATGGGGTGGATGGCCGACGAGTACAGCTCCATCGTCCGCCAGCCGAGCCCGGCGGTCATCACCGGCAAGCCGCTGCCGCTCGGCGGTTCGCTCGGGCGCGACGACGCGACCGCGCGCGGCGGCTATTACCTGATCAAGCATCTGGAAGAGGATCTGCGCCTGTCCGGATCGGCCCGCCGGGTGGTGATCCAGGGCTACGGCAACGCCGGCTTCCACATCGCCCGTCTGCTGCACGCGGACGGCTACCGCATCGTCGGCCTGTCCGACTCCCGTGGCGCCATCGTCTGCGAGGAGGGGCTGGACCCGCAGGCCGTGCAGACGGCCAAGGAGCGCGGCGGTTCGGTGACCGCCTATACCGAGAACGGCGCCCGCGCGGTGACCGGCGACGAACTGCTGGGCACCGCGTGCGAGATCCTGGTCCCCGCGGCGCTGGAGGATCAGATCCACAGGGGCAACGCCGGGCTCATCAAGGCGCGGGTCGTCCTGGAACTCGCCAACGGCCCGGTCACGCCGGACGCCGACCGCATCCTGAACGAGTCCGGTGTCATCGTCCTCCCCGACATTCTGGCGAACGCCGGCGGCGTGACGGTGTCCTACTTCGAGTGGGTGCAGAACCGCCAGGGCTACTATTGGGGCCTCGACGAGATTCACGAGCGCCTTCGCGTGATCATGGAGACCGAGGGTCGCCGGGTTTGGAACATGGGCACGACCAAGGACATTCCGATGCGCACGGCGGCCTACGCCCACGCGCTGGAACGGCTGTCGAAGGCCATCGCCGCGCATGGAACGCAGCCGTTCTTCGTCGGCTGATCCGTGCGTCGCGGGGACGGGAGCCCGCCGGGCTCCCACCCATCGCATAGGCGAACACGCCGGGTGGACGTATAGTCCGTGCCTCGTCCACCCGTTCCGTTCCGCCCGTGCAGCCTGAAAGACCGCTTTGAGATGCCATTTCCGCCCGCCAGCCGTGCGACGGGAGCGCCAGCCATCCTGACCGGCCGGGACATGGTCGTGCTGTCGCTCGCCTTCCTGGCGGCCTATCTGCCCATCGACTGGCTGACCTTCATCCACCCCCGCCCGAGCCTCAACATCACGCCGTGGAACCCGCCGGCGGGGCTCTACATGGCCCTTCTGCTGTGGACCGGCGCGCGCGGCCTGCCGATGGTCTACGCCACGCTGATCCTGGCCGATCTGGTGGTGCGGGGGCATCCGGCCTCGGTCTCCTCGCTGCTGCTCTCGAACCTCGCCATCGTTGCCGGGTACGGGGCGGCCGCCCATGTGCTGCGCCACCGGGTGGCGATCGGTCTGGCGTTGAACCGGGTGCGCGATGTCGGCTGGCTGGTCGGCGTCACCTTCCTGAGCGCCGCCGTTGTTGCCCCCGTCTTCGTCGGCGTGTTCGTCCTGGACGGGGCCTTGCCCGCGGCCGACCTGCCGACGCTGGCGTTCCAATACTGGTTGGGCGACGCCATCGGCATCGCCGTGGTCACGCCCTTCGTCCTCCTCCTGCACCGACCGGACCAGACGCCCGCCTGGAGCGTGCCGAAGACGCCCACCGCCGCCCAGACGGCCGCCATCGCCGCAGCTCTCCTGCTGGTCTTCCTGCCCATCGGCGACGGTCAGTTCAACCTGTTCTACGTCTTGTTCCTGCCCCTCGTCTGGGTGGCGGTGTCGCACGGCCTGCCGGGCGCGGTGCTGGCGGCCCTGGCCATCCAAAGCGGCCTGATCGCCGGGCTGCAGGCGATCGGTCTTCCCCTGGGGGCGGTGATCTATCATCAGACGCTGATGCTGGCCCTGGCCATCACGGCCCTGTTCCTCGGCGCTCTGGTCAGCGAGCGGCGCGAGGTCGAGGTCCGGCTGCGCGAACACCAGACCGAGTTGGCCCATCTCTCCCGCCTCACGGTGACCGGGGAGATGGCTTCCGCCCTGGCCCACGAACTGAATCAGCCGCTGCTGGCCGCCATCAGCTACGCGCGCGCCGCCCAGCGCCTGCTGGAAGGCGACGACACGCCGCCGCGCGCCCACGAACTCATCGACAAGGCGGTGATCCAGGCGGAACGCGCGGGCGAGGTCATTCGCGGGCTGCGCACCTTCCTGAGCAAGGGGTCGCTTCAACTGGCGCCGGAATCGGCCAGCGAGATCCTGCGAGAGACGCTGACGCTGGTGCGGGGGGACGCGGCCTACAACCGGGTCCAGCTTCGGGTGGACATGGTGGAGCCGCTTCCCCTCGTGCTGTGCGACCGCATCCAGATCGAGCAGGTTCTTCTCAACCTCGTGCACAACAGCATCGAGGCCATCGCCGCGGCCGACAGCCCGGTGCGCGAGGTCATCCTGCGTGTCAGGGCCACGCCGCCGGACGGCCTGACCTTCGAGGTCGAGGACAGCGGTCCCGGCGTGTCGGCGGGTATGGTCGACCATCTGTACTCGCCGTTCGCCACCACGAAACCGGCGGGTATGGGGCTCGGCTTGCCCATCTGCCGCTCGATCGTCGAAAGCCACGGAGGCAGGCTGTGGCTCGGCCGCACCGGTCCGACCGGCTCCGTTTTCCAGGTCTTTCTGCCCGCAGCCCGTTCCGACACCCGGCCGTCCCATGACCCAGACCAGTAATCCCCTCACCGGCGAACCGACCGTCTTCATCATCGACGACGACGAGGCGGTCCGCGACGCGCTCTCCGTCCTTGTCGAGGTGGCCGGCCTGTCCGTGCGCACCTTCGTCAACGCGCTGGAATTCCTGCACCGCTACAGCCCGGAGCAGCCGGGCTGCGTGGTGGCCGACCTCCGCATGCCCTTCATGGACGGGCTGGAGCTTCAGGAGGAACTGTCCCGGCGCGGCTGCGGCCTGCCGGTCATCATCATCACCGCCCATGGCGAGGTGAGTTCCGCCGTCACCGCCTTCCGGTCCGGAGCCGTCGATTTTCTGGAAAAGCCGTTCGACGACGGCGTCTTCCTGCGCCGCATCCACGAGGCCTTGCAGCGCGACGCCCACCAGCGCCGGGACCGCTCCGCCGCGGAGTCCGCCTTGGCGAAGCTGGCCCTTCTCAGCCCCCGCGAACGGGATGTCGCGGCGCTGATGGTGGAGGGCTGCGCCAACAAGGCCATCGCGATCCGCCTCGGGATCGGCGTCCGCACGGTGGAAACCCACCGGGCGAACATTCTCAGCAAACTCGACATCCGCACGGTTCCGGAACTCATGCGCCTGTGGATGCACATACCGTGATGCGCATCCAGGTTATGCACGCTTGAGCGGTTGAAGCGTGCACCGGCTCAGCGCAGGAAATACTGCACCGGCACCACCAGTTCCATGCGGTCCTGCGCCACGTCCGGCGGTGGGGCCGGGAGCGGGGAGGCGCGTTCGACCAGAGCGATCGTCTCCTCGTCCAGCGCCTCGAAGCCGGAACCCTTGTGCAGCCGCACCGCCAGCACCCGCCCTTGCCGGTCGAGCGTAATGTGGACCTGCGGAACGCCCTGCTGGCGCCGCATCTGGGCGATGCGGGGGTAGCGCTTGTAGCGCTCCAGATGGCCGAGGACGGCGCCATGCCACGTCGGCAGCGCGTTGCTGTTGCGCATTACTGGCGCCGCCTGGGCCGGCGCGCCCGCGGGCGGGGCGGCGGCGGGGGCGGCGTTGGCCGGGGCTTCCGTCACCGGCTTCGGGGGAGTCTGCGGGCGCGGCTTCGGCGGTTCGGCCTTGGGCTTCGGCTTGGGCTCTTCCTTGGGCTTGGGCTTGGGCTTCGGCGGCGGCTCCGGCAGGGCGACTTCCGCCGGCACGGGCGGGGGCGGCTCCGGGGCGATCTCGGGGATGGGCTCGGGTTCCGGTTCGGGCTCGATCACCGGCTCGGGCGGCAGCTCCGGTTCGGGGAGCATCGATTCCAGCGTCGGCGGCGGCTCCGCGGCCGGTGTTTCCGGCATCGGCGGCAGGTCGAGCATCACCGCGGGCGGCGCAGCCGGCGCCTCTTCCATCGCGACGTGCCAGGACAGAGCGGCGAGTGCCAGAAGGGCGTGGGCGCCCAGCACGACCACTAGACTGCCGCCCCAGCGCGCCAGGGCGGGTGCCGTGCGCTCCTCGCCGTCCGGCAGATCGTTGGGATCGAACGTCGCCACGCTCATTTCGCGGCCGCGCCTTCCAGCCCGACCAGGGCGATCTTCAGATAGCCGGCGGCGCGCAGCGCGTTCATCACCTCGGTCAGCGCGCCGTAATCCACGCTGCGGTCGGCGCGCAGAAAGACGCGGGCGCCCTTGTCGCCGCTCGTCACCCCGTCCAGCGCCGCCGCCAGGGACTCCCGCGCCACCGGCGTGTCGCCCACCGACAGGCTTTTGTCAGCCTGGATGGTCAGGAACAGAGGCTTGTCAGGCCGCGGCTGCGGCTGGGCGGTCGAGGCCGGCAGGTCCACCGGCACGTCCACCGTCGCCAGCGGGGCCGCCACCATGAAGATGATGAGCAGAACGAGCATCACGTCGATGAAGGGCGTGACGTTGATGTCGTGCGACTCGGTGAGATCGTCGCCGTCGTCCAGACGCGCCGCCATGGTCTTACTCCGCCGCCTTGGACACGGTGCGCGGCAGGGCGCGGCGGTCCATGTCGCGGCTCAGCAGCCGCAGCACCGCTGCCGACGAGTCGCCGAGTTGGGCACGATAGCCGCCGATGGAGCGGGCGAAGCCGTTGTAGATCACCACCGCCGGGATGGCCGCAACGAGGCCGATGGCCGTCGCCAGCAGCGCTTCGGCGATGCCCGGCGCCACCACGGCGAGGTTGGTTGTCTGCGACTTGGCGATGCCGATGAAGCTGACCATGATGCCCCACACCGTGCCGAACAGCCCGACGAAGGGGGCCGTGGAACCGATGCTGGCGAGGATGCCGGTGCCGCGCATCATGCGCCGCCCCTCCGCCGCCTCGATCCGCTCCAGGCGGGAGGCCGCGCGCTCCTTCAGACCCTCCTGCGAGGGGGCGTCGGCGGACTGGTGGGCCTCGGCGATCACGGCGCGCAGGAAGGCGGTGGCCGGAGTCTTCTCGAAGCCGATGCTCTCGGCCGCCTGGGTCAGCGAACGCGCCTGCTCCAGCGCCGCCAGAGAGGCCCGCGCCTTGCGCTTGGCCTTCGACAGCTCCACCGACTTGGCGAGGAAGATGGTCCAGGTGGCCACCGAGGCCAACGCCAGCCCGATCATCACCGCCTGCACCACCGGGCTCGCCGCCATGAACATGCCCCAGGGGGACAGGTCGTGCGGCAGCGTCGCCGTCGCGGCGGTCACATGCTCCAGTCCGGCGGCCGCTCCCGCCGCAGCGTCCGGCGCCGCCAGCGGGGCGGCCAGCGCGTCGGCGGCGGGCGCCGTTACAGGCGCCGTCATGGGCGCTGCCGTGGAAGCCGGTGCCGCGGGAGCGCCGCCGTTGGTTGCGGGGGTGCCTTGCGCCCAGCCAACTCCGCTCGACAGGAAGGTGCCGGCGGCGGCCATCGCAGCGATGGAACGGGTGTGAAGCGCTGTGAACATTGGCGGTTCGAACTTCTTTGCGGCTGACTTCCTTCCTGTATAGTGCGAACGACTCTCATTTGCACCCATAAAGTGCTATATTGCTGCTATGCGACAAATGGGCAGCACGCCGGTTGTTCACGGCGTGACATGTGAACCGCAAGGGAAGATTGCGATGCCCAAGGTCCGGACCGTATCGGAACATGGCAGCTTCCGGCTCGTCGAGCGGGACGGCCGCTACGCCGTGATCGAGGCGCGTGACGGCCAGATCTACGGTCTCCACGGGGAGGCGGGGGACCGCCCCAGCGCGCCGGACCATCCGGACGCCGCCGAAGCCGTCGTCGCCCCCGGCGACTGGAACGCCGAGGATGAGGCTCGCCGCCGCTTCGAGGAGCTCACCGCCCGCGGCGAGGAACTGGCCCGCAAAATCTGGTGATCCGCATCGGGTGACCAGTGCGGGTGACCAGTGCGGTTGACCAGTGCGGTTCAGAACGCCTGGATCGCCTTTGAGGAGACCGTCCGCCACCGCGCGTCGGCGTCCTCCAGCATGGTCTGGATGTGGCCGATGTGGACCTGACCGTAGAGGATCAGGATGTTGCGGTCCGGTTCTGCCTTGATCGCCGCCACCACCTTGTCCTCGCGAAGGGTGGTCAGCGCGGGCGACAGGGCCTCGCGCACCATGGAGCCCGACGCCGTGGCGGCCAGCATGATGCGGATGGCGGCCTGGACGCGCCGCTGCACCCAGCCCGGCAGCGTGTCGTACTCGTCCCGGAGCTGCGCCAGATCGATGGTTTCCGGATCGGCCTCGTCCGGATCGTCGGGGGGCAGGGCGGCCAGCAATTGCGACAGGGTGACGTCGACGTTGCGGGCGTCCGGTCCCGGCGGGCCGATCAGGGCGCGGTTGTCCTGAAGCACCAGCCCGTCGCCGAGCAGGCTCGCCATCATCTCGTAGGGATGCTGCTTGCTGTCCGGGTTCCAGTCCGCCCCCAGGCGGCGCAGCACGTCGGCCACCCCGGCGGGGTTGGAGGAACCGTCGGGACGGACCTCCTCGTAGAAGACCAGCCAGCCTTCCTGGCGCCGCTGCGCGATGTGGCGGGCGATCGCGCCGTAGAACTCCGGCTTGGCGACATGGACCATGCCCTGCATCTCCACCTGCCGTCGCCCGTCGCTCATCACGACTCGGGACAGTTCCAGCGGGATGTGGTCGGCGATCACCGGCAGGGCGGCCACCACCCCCACGGTCAGGGTGACGAGGCCGCCGGCGAGGATGCCGACGGCGATCAGGGCGGTTCGGAGCGCGCGCTTCATGCCCCGACGCTGGCACGAAACGGGGGGCGGGGGCAACCGCTCCGCACTCAAGCGCCAAACCTCAGTCCCCAGACTTCAAATACCGACCTCCACCGCGGCGTTGACGATGTAGATCAACTCGTTGCGGTCGTTCTTGTCGGCGAGGAAGATGCCGCTGGGCGCCAGCATGCCGCCGGACACCACGTTGAAGGAGACTTGTCCATAGGGGAAGACGGCCCGGACGGCCTCCAGGTCCAGCCGGTCGGCGTCCGCCGGAACGGCGAGATGGACGCGGACCTGCATCCGGCTGGTGTCGCCATCGACCAGCGCGCGCATGCCGGGCATGGAGTTGCGCTCGATGGCGTTGCGCACCGCGCGCACCGCGGCCTTGGTCACGTCCTGACCGTGCAGATCGGCGCCCATGCCGAGTTCGACGAACATCACCTGCTTCATGGTCGTGGGTCCCTCCTCATTCGATGTTTCGGCGATTGCGCTGAGGATGCGCCAGGATCGGCGCGGCGCGGCAGTCGATCCGGCCGTTTTTTCGAACGGCGGAATGCGGTCAGCCGATCCGGAAGGCAAGATAGCTGTCGGTCCCCACCTGTCCGGGCATGGAGAGCAACCCGCCGGGGGTCTGTCCGTTGAAGGTCAGGCTGAGGTCGGTGCCGCCATTGCCGTCCAGGTCGATTCGCGCGGTGACCCCCTGATAGCCGGTGGCGCCCGCCAGATCCTCCCAAGTCAGTTTGGAGAGGGTGTCCGTCCAGCCCCAGGCGACGACCCATTCCGCCGATTGCAGGTCGGTGATGGTGGACCACGTGACGCCTTCGCCCCGCCCATCGACGTTGAAGGTGTCCGTGCCGGCTCCGCCGGTCAGGAAGTTGGAGCCCGTGCCGCCGTCCAGCACGTCGTTTCCGCCTCCGCCCTGCGCGGCGTCGTTCCCGCCGAGCAGATTCATGAAATCGCCCTGGTCGCTGCCGACCACCGCTTCCGCGGCGGCCGTTCCCAGGAACTGGTTTTTCAGGCCGGCGACCGGGCCGGAATAGGCGGCCATCCGCACCTCGTAGCTCATGGCGCCATCCTGAACGATGGCGCGCTGGTCCGACGCGGCGCGGGGCAGGGCGGCCGCAGCCTCCTGCCGGGTGACCGTGCGGTCGGCAAAGACCAGCCGTTCGATGTCGCGCAGCCGGTCGGTGCCGCCGGCCCCGGTGACCGTCAGCTCCGCTCCGCTCCCCAACGGATCGCTGGTCACGAACGCGTTGGCGGAGGGGAAGTTGTAGAAGGCCGTGTTGGTGCCGGTTCCGCCGTCGAGAAGATCGTCGCCGCCTCCACCGGCCAGCGTGTCGTCCCCCGCGGCACCCATCAGCGTGTCGGCAAAGGCCGAGCCGGTCAAGCGGTCGCCAGCCGATCCCCCGATGACGGTCTCGATGCGGGTTCCGTAGCCGACGAAAAACTGGTTCTGGGCGAGAATCGAGGAGGCCTGCGCCGAGAACCATCCCCAGCCGCCCGTCAGGTCGACAGTGACAGGAACGTCCGCACCCGCAGCGGACAGGGTGTCGTTGCCCCCGCCGTCCCAGAGGTAGCGTCCCGACGCCCCCGGTGTCAGGAGATACAGGTCGTCGCCCGAGCGCACGGCGGGGTTGGGACCGTAGAGGCGCTGGATCGCGGCGACGTCATAGACGCCCAGCCCGCCGGGCCAGACGCCGTAATAGGACATGATCGTGTTGGTCCGGTTGTCCTCGGACGGAGGCAGGAAGGGCGGGGTGCCGCTGCCCGTGCCGTTGTAGTCGCCGGGATGCTTCAGGCCCAAAGCATGGCCGATCTCGTGCACATAGGTGCGGTAGCCGGCCGATTCGGGGTCGAGGTAGATGTAGGAGCCCGCCGGGTTGGGGTAGTAGGCCATGCCGGAGGCGCCGAAGGCGTCGAGCTGGCTCATGTGGAATTGCAGGTTGGCGGTCATCGGCGCCGCCGTTTCCACGAAGGCGAGGTTGGCGACGGCGCTCCACTCCCCCATCGCCTGCAACGCCATGGCCTTCTGGCTGTCGTTGAGGGGACGGAAGCCGGGCACGTAGCGGATGCCGGCATCCACAACCCAGCCGTAGGTCAAGCTGTAGGGCGCCGTCGCGGCAATGTCCGGCGGTACGCCCCAGCGGCGCCCGCTGTCGAACGCTCGGACGAACAGCGGGTCGCCGACGCCGCCCGTCGTCCGGCCGGCCGTTTCCATCGCCGGGCCTGAAACGTCATCGAAGCCCGAAACGTCATTGAGGGTTGATCGATCATCGCCGAGCCCGTCCCCAATTTCGCCAGGGCCGGGAATCCGAAACTCACTCATGTCCGCGCACTCCGTTTGGGTGGACCGGTGTTTCGCTAAATTCGTTCGGAATTTCGATGATGTTTGGCGAAAACGATCGGAGTCGTCTTTCAATCAGTCAGTATTTATGACAAGACGTTTGTCCGTGTTCAATGGAACAGACGGCATCATCAGCATTGGGCGATGGAAAATTTCCAACGGATTTTCAGTATCTTGTGGGGGTTCCGGGAAATTCCTTCCACGCACTCGCGGGCCTGCGGTCACGCCGGGTTATACGCTGAGGATGACTGGTGGGATTTCCAGGATGGACAAAAATTCAATCGCCGCAAATGAAACACACAAACCGGCTCGCGCCCGTCATGATAAGGTCAAAGTAAAATCGTTAAAGAATATTAAGGCGCAATCCTGTCACAGCATAGGTGTGGATTCGCGGATTGACAGGATGGAGAGATTCCGCAACCGTTGCCGCAGAACAACAACAGGGGAGAAAAAGAGTGCGGTATGGCTGTGTTGCGCTCGCTATCTGTGCTGTTTCTGTTGGGGCATGTTCGACTGGTGCACAGATTGCCTCCGTCCCGCCAGTGCCGCAGGACTCAATGCTGCAGGACGTCGAGTTTGAGGAAAACGCGGCGCCGGTCGTTTCGGATATCGAACCGGTTTATGTTCACAAGGGGAAGGCGTCCTACTACGCCGATTTCTTCCATGGCCGGACCACGGCGTCGGGGGAACGATTCAGCCAGAACCGGCTGACCGCCGCGTCCCGCCGGCTTCCCCTGGGCAGCCGGGTGACGGTGACCAACGCCGATAACGGACGCAGCGTCGAGGTCGTGATCAACGACCGCGGCCCCTACGTGAAGGGACGGGTGATCGATCTGTCGCGGAAGGCGGCCAGCGAACTGGGCATGATCGAGGACGGCGTGGTGAACGTGCGCGTTGAAGCCCGGCCCTCCGACCAGCCGAACCGCTCGCTGCGGCACCGATTGGAGCAGATGGTGGCCGCGCTTTACCCCGACCGCAAACCGGCGTCCGAACCGCCTGTGACGGTGGCCGAACGGCCCGAACCGGATTTGACCGGCACGGACCTGGGCACGGCCGAATAGCGGAACCGCGTCCCGTCCGACGCTTCCCACCCAAACGTACAACGCGCAGGCTTCCGCCCAACGGGCGTGGCGCCACGAGGGCCGCCGATGCGTCCCCGCGGGTGACGGAGCCGTGCGCGCAGAGGAGGTTCCAACCCATGCTGAAACTCGTGATCCGCGACACGCATCACGCCGCCGGCCTGTTCCTGGAGCAGGTGGACAACGTCCGCCAGCTCATCGCCGAGTTGAAGGCGCTGAAGCGCGTTCCGTCCGCCTCGCTTTATCTGGAAGGGCTGGCCGAACGTTGCCTGCGGCGCGGCTGGACGGTGATTCCCGCCGATCCGCTGATCCGCGGCTGCACGTCGCGCACCCACATCGTCGAGCTCCACCTCGACCCCAACCAGCCGGGCGCGCCCTTCGTCGGCATCTACGAGCCGGGGGAGGACGGCACCCCCTGCCGGCGCCTGCACGATTCCCTGGAGGGGCTGGCGAGCCGCCTGCGCCTGCCGCCCGCCAACACCGGCACCGTGCCGGCAACGGTGCAGCAGGCCCCCGCGCTGGCTGCCTGAGGCCATCGAAGCGGCCCGGGGGCTCCGGCCGCATCCATTGATTGGAATCATACCGCGGCAGGGCGGGTGGGGGTAGCCTGCGGGCCGGCAATCCCGCCGCCCGCCACCCGCCGTCCGCCCCCATGACCGTCGAGCATCTCAGCCTCGTCTTCCTGCTGCTCCAGCAGATGTGCGTGTATCTGGTCATCGCGTACATGCTGAGCCGGACGCCGCTGTTCCTGCCGGTGATGCACCTCACCGTGCGCTGGCCGCATAAGCTGGCCTGCTACGTCATCTTCTCCATGTTCTGCGTCATGGGGACCTATTTCGGGTTGCAGATCGACGATTCCATCGCCAACACCCGCGCCATCGGGGCCGTGCTGAGCGGCATCCTGGGCGGGCCGTCGGTGGGGCTGGCGGTCGGCTTCACGGGCGGGCTGCACCGCTACTCGCTGGGCGGTATGTCGGCGGTGGCCTGCGCCATTTCCACGGTGACGGAGGGGCTGATCGGCGGTCTGGTGCACCGCCACTTCGTCCGCCAGGGCCGGATCGAGCCGCTGTTCGACCCGCTGCGGGTCGGCGCCGTCACCCTGGTGGCGGAGGTCGCGCAGATGCTGATCATCCTGCTGGTGGCCAAGCCCTTCCCGGCGGCGGTCCATCTGGTCGAGGTGGTGGCGCTACCGATGATCGTCGCCAACACGCTGGGGGCGGGGCTGTTCATGCGCATCCTGATGGACCGCCGCGCCCTGATCGACAAGCAGTCGAGCGCCTTCTCCGCCAAGGCGCTGAAGATCGCCGCGCGGGCCGACGGCGTGCTGCGCCAGGGCTTCAACGAAGAGAACAGCATGCGGGTCGCCCGCATCATCTACGAGGAGACGGGCGTCGGCGCCGTCGCCATCACCGACCGCGAGAAGCTGCTGGCCTTCATCGGCGTCGGCGACGACCACCATCTGCCGGGCACGCCGATCACCTCGCCCCAGACCTATCAGGCGATCGCCAACAACCAGGTGCTCTACGCCGACGGCAATCTGGTCTCCTACAAATGCTCGATCCACCCGAACTGCCGGCTGGGCGCCTCGCTGGTGATCCCGTTGGTCGGGGAGGATGACCGAGTGATCGGCACCGTGAAGCTGTACGAGCCGAAGACCAAGCTGTTCTCCACCATCAACCGCACGCTGGGGGAGGGCATCGCCCGGCTGCTGTCCAGCCAGATCCTCGCCGGGCGCTACGAACAGCAGAAGGCGCTGCTCGCCCAATCGGAGATCAAGCTGCTGCACGCGCAGGTGAACCCGCATTTCCTGTTCAACGCGCTCAACACCATCTCCGCGGTCATCCGCAACGACCCGGAGCGGGCGCGCCAGCTCGTGCAGAGCCTGTCGGTCTTCTTCCGCAAGAACCTGAAGCGCCCCAGCCAGGAGGCCACGGTCGCCGACGAGGTGGAGCATGTCAGCGCCTATCTCCAGATCGAGCTGGCGCGCTTCACCGGGCGCCTGTCGGTGGAGATCGACGTGCCCGACGCGCTGCGCCACGCCCGGCTGCCGGCCTTCCTGCTCCAGCCGCTCGTCGAGAACGCCATCAAGCACGGCACCTCGCAGCTTCTCGGCCCCGGCCATGTCCGCATCGCGGCGCGGCGGGAGGGCGGCGACCTGCTGCTCGCGGTGGAGGACAACGCCGGACTCTACGAGGAAAAGCCGGGCGGCGACGGGCTCGGCATGTCCATCGTGGACCGCCGCGTCCGCAACCGCTTCGGCAATGGCTACGGGGTGGATGTCGTCTGCGAGGCCGACGTCTTCACCCGCATCACCCTGCG
The DNA here is from genome assembly GCF_022023855.1 of Azospirillum brasilense. NCBI lineage: Bacteria > Pseudomonadati > Pseudomonadota > Alphaproteobacteria > Rhodospirillales > Azospirillaceae > Azospirillum > Azospirillum brasilense. Next base: position 472,094 of record NZ_CP059452.1, on the reverse strand, counting down.
CCTTCCCCTGGACATCCCTGCCGTTGCGGAGACCGCGCCATGATGACCGTCCTGATCGTGGACGACGAGCCGCTGGCCCGCGAGGAATTGCGGCGCCTTCTGGAGGAGTTCCCCGACCTCCAGGTCGCCGGGGAATGCGCCAACGCCATCGAGGCCATCGGCGCGATCAACCGCCAGCCGCCCGACGTGGTCTTCCTCGACATCCAGATGCCGCGCGTCAGCGGGCTGGAGATGCTGAGCATGCTCGACCCGGAGCGGATGCCCCGCATCGTTTTCCTGACCGCCCACGACGAATACGCCGTCCAGGCCTTCGAGGAGCACGCCTTCGACTATCTGCTGAAGCCGGCGGACCCGGCCCGGCTGGCCAAGACGCTGCAACGGCTGCGCCGCGAGCGGGCGCCGCAGGATCTCGCCGTACTGAAGGACGCCGCCCCGCTGCGGCTGATCCCCTGCACCGGCCACAACCGCATCTCCCTGTTGAAGCTCGACGAGGTGGAATGCGTGGCCTCCAAGGCGAGCGGCGTCTTCGTCGTCGACGCCGACGGCGAGGAGCGCTTCACCGAGCTGACCCTGCTGACTTTGCAGGAGCGCACCCCGCTGGTGCGCTGCCACCGTCAATATCTGGTCAACCCCGACCGCATCCGGGAAATCCGCCTGATCGACAACGGGCTGGCGGAAATCCAGACGCTGGGTGGCCAGAGCATCCCGGTCAGCCGCCGCTTCCTCGGCCCGCTGAAGGAGCGGCTGGGCATCGGATGAATGTCCTTGTTCCCTCTCCCCTCTGGGGAGAGGGTTAGGGTGAGGGGGGTGCGCGTGGCGGTGCGTCCGGCAAAAGCGCAACCCTCTCACCGGCTCTCAGCGGATGCCAGAGGCATCCGCCTGCCGCCGTCAGCGCTGGCCTTTGGCCAGCGCGAGAGGCCCTGCGGGCCACCCTCTCCCCGCTATCGGCGGACCGAAGGTCCGCCTGTCGCGTCAGCGCAAACTTCGTTTGCGCGTGAGCGGAGGAGAGAGGGTTTATAAAATCCTCCCACCGCTCACCCCCGCTTTCCGACCGCTCGCCACGCCATGGCGCCGCTCCGGGGAGAGCACCACACGGAGGATGAAACCCGGCCTACCGTGACGGCAGTTCCTTCCAAGGAGAGCTGTCATGGATCACGCCCTAACATTTGTGATCGCGACACTCTGCATCCTCGCCCTCTGCTACCGCTTCTACGGCGTGTTCTTTGTGCGCAAGGTGCTCCGTGCCGATGATTCCGAGGTGACGCCGTCCCACATCCTGGCCGACGGGCGAAACTATGTTCCCACCAAGAAGTGGGTGAACGCCGGCCAGCATTTCGCGGCGATCGCCGCCGCCGGCCCGCTGGTCGGCCCCGTGCTGGCCGCGCAGTTCGGCTATCTGCCGAGCTTCCTGTGGCTGCTGATCGGCTGCGTCATCGGCGGCGCGGTGCACGACACGGTCGTGCTGTTCGCCTCGATGAAGCACAAGGGCCAGTCCCTGTCGGAGGTCGCGAAGGCCGAACTCGGCCCGGTCGCCGGCTGGTGCACCGGTCTGGCGATGCTGTTCATCATCACCATCACCATGGCCGGCCTGTCGATGGTCGTCGTCCATGCGCTGGAGCGCAACGCCTGGGGCGCCTTCGCGGTCTTCATGACGATCCCGATCGCCGTGGCGCTCGGCCTCTACGAGAAGATCACCGGCTCGTCCAAGGGCGCCACCCAGGTCGGCATCGCCGCCATCGCCGCCTCCGTCTTCGCCGGCCCCTACATCCAGGGCACGGTGCTGGGCAACTGGCTGACGCTGCACGCCGAGACGGTCGCGCTGATCCTGCCGATCTACGCCTTCTTCGCCACGGCGCTGCCGGTGTGGATGCTGCTGACCCCGCGCGGCTACCTGTCGAGCTTCATGAAGATCGGCGTGTTCGGCGCGCTCGTCGTCGGCGTCGTCTTCATCAACCCGGAAATCCGCTTCCCCGCGCTCACCGATTTCATCCATGGCGGCGGCCCGGTGCTGGCCGGCCCGGTGTGGCCGTTCATCTCGATCACCATCGCCTGCGGCGCCATCTCCGGCTTCCACGCCTTCATCGGCTCGGGCACCACGCCGAAGCTGATCGACAAATGGAGCGATATCCGCACCGTGGCCTTCGGCGGCATGCTGGCCGAATGCGTGGTCGGCGTCATGGCGCTGATCGCCGCCACCTCCCTGCACCCGGCCGACTATTTCGCCATCAACTCCTCGCCCGCCGCCTTCCAGGCCCTGAACATGCAGGTCGTCGATCTGCCGCGGCTCAGCCAGGAAATCGGCCTCGACCTCTACGGCCGCACCGGCGGTGCTGTGACCCTGGCCGTCGGCATGACGGAAATCTTCACCCGCATCCCGTGGTTCGGCACGCTGGCTTCCTACTTCTTCCAGTTCGTCGTGATGTTCGAGGCGGTCTTCATCCTGACCGCCGTGGACAGCGGCACCCGCGTGGCCCGCTACCTGATCCAAGACCTGGGCGGCGACCTCTATGCCCCGCTGAAGCGTCTTGACTGGGTCCCCGGTTCGATCGCCGCGAGCGTGCTGGCCTGCGTGGCCTGGGGCTACCTGCTGACGTCGGGCGACATCAACTCGGTGTGGGCGCTGTTCGGGGTGTCGAACCAGCTCATGGCCTCGGTCGGCCTGATCATCGGCGCCACGATCATCCTGCGCCTGGGCCAGAAACGGGTCTACATGCTGACCTGCCTCGTCCCGCTGGCCTACCTGTTCGTGACGGTGAACTACGCCGGTTACTGGATGATCACCAACGTCTATCTGAACCCGCTGGCCAAGGGCTACAACGTCTTCAACGCCAGCATCTCGATCATCATGCTGTCGCTGGGCTTCGTGATCCTGATCGCCGCCCTCAAGAAGTGGAAGGAACTCCTGCGCATCCGCAAGGACACCCTGCCTGAGACGCTGATCGCCACCCCGGCGGAATAGCCGGACACCGGGCAAGCCGCCCGGAGACGATCAAGCGCTCAACCGGAAGAGGTATCGCTGCTCCCCCAGCGGTACCTCTTCTGCATTTCTGTGGAATGGCTGGGACGCCACCGAATCCGCGAATTACAAGGGTTGATTCGCCATCCGGCGGGTGCCATCCAAGGGCCGGCGCCGTGGCCTCCGGGCTGCGGCGCCGGTTTTTCCGTGAAAGGAACAGGTGGTCGGACACATGCCGCAGGTTGCACGGTCGGTACTCTCGCTCCTGCTCGGGGTCGCATTCCTGATGCTGGGCAACGGCGCGCTCAGCACGCTCATCGGCCTGCGGCTGGCCGGCACGGAGTCCGGCGCGGTCGCGGTCGGCCTGATCACCGCGGCCTTCTACACCGGGCTGACCGGCGGCTCGCTGTTCGCCCACCGCGTCATCACGCGGGTCGGCCACATCCGCGCCTTCGCCGCCTTCGCCTCCGTCCTGTCGGCGGCGGCGCTGTCGCACGCCCTGTTCGCCGCGGTGCCGCTGTGGACGGTGCTGCGGCTGGCCGAGGGCTTCTGCATGGCCGGCCTCTACATCTGCATCGAAAGCTGGCTGAACGGCACCGCCAACAACGAGACGCGCGGGCAGATCCTGTCGCTCTACATGGTCACGCTCTACGCCGCCTCGGCGGTGGGCCAACAGCTGTTGCAGTTGGACGACGCGGCGGGCGTGCGCATCTTCATGCTGATCGCCATCCTGCTGACGCTCGCCCTGGTGCCGGTGGCGCTGACCCGGACCACGCCGCCGACCCTGCCCAACGTCGAATCCTACGGCCTGCGGCGGCTGTACGAGGCGTCGCCGCTGGGCGTCGTCGGCGTCTTCATCAGCGGAACGGTCACCGGCTCCATCTACGGCCTCGCCCCGGTGTTTGGCGCGGCCTCGGGCTTCGGGGTGTCGGGGACGGCGCTGTTCATGAGCACCTTGATTTTGGGCGGGGTGGCGCTGCAGTGGCCGCTCGGGCGGCTGTCCGACCGCTTCGACCGGCGCGCCGTCATCATCGGCCTGTCGGCGGCGCTGGCGCTGGTCAGCGTCGGCATGATCCTGGCGGAGGGCAGCGGGCGGCAGGAGACGCTGCTGCTGGTGGCGCCGCTGTTCGGCGGGCTGGCCTTCACGCTCTACCCGGTCTGCGCCGCCCACACCAACGACCACGCCGGGCCGGACAATGTGGTGTCGGTCAGCGGCGGCCTGATCCTCGCCAATTCGGTGGGGGCGATCATCGGGCCGCCGCTGGCCTCGGCGGCCATGGGCTTCGCCGGGCCGGAGGCGCTGTTCGGCTTCATCGCGGCGGGGGCGGGCTCGGCGACGCTCTACGGCCTGTGGCGCACGCGGATGCGTCCGCCGCCGCCCGCCGAGGCGCAGGCCAGCTTCCGTCCGCTGCCCCAGACCACGCCGACCGTCACCCCGCTCGACCCGGTGGGGCCGCCGCGGCCGGAATTGGCGGCTGGGGATTGAGGCGGCTTTACTCCTCGACTTTCGCCGGTGCGGTGGGCTGCCAGGGGAACGCGCCCATCGGGCCCATGCCGACGCGGTCGCGCGGGATGGCCACGTCGCTCTGCATGTAGAGCGCGATCAGCTCGGCCAGAGAGCGCAGGGAGTCGGCGTGGATGCGCTCGTAGCCGTGGGAGCTGTCGATGCCGAAGCAGACCAGCGCCGTGCGGATGTCGTTGCCGGCCTCGATGGCGGCGGCGCTGTCGCAGCGGTAATAGCGGAAGACGTCGCGCTGGTGTTCGATCTCGTGCTGCTGGCACAGCGACAGCAGCTTGTGCGTCAGGTGATAGTCGAAGGGACCGGTGCTGTCGGCCATGGCGACGGTGACGCCGAATTCGCGGCTGTTCTGCCCCATGGCGGTGGTGCCGTTGTCGATGGTCACCATCTCCGCCACGTCCTTGTGCAGGACCGACGAGGCGCCGGAGCCGACCTCCTCGGAGATGGTCAGCAGCAGGTGGCAGTCCACCGGCAGCGGCAGCTTGGCGTCCAGGACCGCCTTGGCGGCGGCGAAGATCACCGCCACCCCGGCCTTGTCGTCGAGATGGCGGGAGTTGATGAAGCCGCTGGCGTCGAATTCCGCCTGCGGGTCGATGGCCACGAAGTCGCCGACGTTGAAGCCGTGGAACTGCAATTCCGCCAGGGTTTCGCAGCGGGCGTCCACCCGGATCTCCAGATTGGTCCAGGCCACCGGCTGGGTGTCGATCTCTTCGTTGAAGGTGTGGCCGGACGCCTTCAGCGGCAGGATGGTGCCGCGGTAGCTGCCCTTGTCGGTGAAGACGGTGCAGCGCGCCCCTTCGGCGAAGCGCGCCGACCAGGTGCCGATGGGCACGACCTCCAGCCGGCCGTTGGCTTTCAGCATCTTCACCTGGGCGCCCAGCGTGTCGAGATGGGCGACCACGGCGCGGTCGGGGCTGTACTGCCGCCCGGCCAGATCGGCGCGGATGGCGCCGCGCCGGGTCAGCTCGAAGGGGATGCCCAGACGGTGCAGCTCGTCGCCGCAGAAATGCACGATCTGGTCGGTGTATCCGGTCGGGCTCGGGATCTCCAGCAGGCGGCGGAGAAGGCCCGTCAGATAGTCCATGTCGATGACGGGCCGGACGATTCCGGTCCGCGTCAAGGCTGCCTGCTCCATACCACCTCCTGAACGGTCACGCCCGCGGATCGACCGCGGAGTAGGGGAAGAGAAGATCGAGGAAGCGTTCGGCGGTCGGCTGCGGTTCGTGGTTGGCAAGACCGGGCCGCTCGTTCGCCTCGATGATCGCGTAGTCGGACCCCAGCAGGTCGGGGATCAGCAGATCCAGGCCGACCACCGGAATGTCGAGCGCGCGCGCCGCCTCCACCGCCGCCTCCACCACGCGGTGGTGCAGGCGGTCGGTGATGTCGTGCAGCGTGCCGCCCGTGTGCAGGTTGGCCGTCTTGCGCACGGCCAGCGTCTGCCCCTCCGGAAGGACCGAGTCCATGGAGAAACCGGCGTCGCGCACGCAACGTTCCGTCTCCTCGTCCATCGGAATGCGGCTTTCGCCGCCGGTGGCGGCGGCGCGGCGGCGGCTCTGCGCCTCGATCAGCTGTGAGATCGTGCGGTCGCCGGTGCCGACGATTTCCGCCGGGCGGCGCACCGCAGCGGCGACGACGCGGTAGTCGATGACCAGGATGCGCACGTCCTGGCCCTGCACGAACTGCTCCAGCAGGACCGTGTCGCAGATCTTCTTCGCCTTGCCGACCGCCCAGGCCAGCGTCTCCGCGTCGCGCACGTCCACGGTGATGCCCTGGCCCTGCTCGCCGCGGGCGGGCTTGACCACGACGCTGCCGTGGCGCTCCAGGAAGGCGGCGTTGTCGTCCATGCCGGCGGCGGTCATCTGGTCGGGCACCGACAGACCGGTCCGCAGCAGCGTGCGCCGGGTCACCGCCTTGTCGTCGCAGCGGAACAGGGCCACCGCCGAGGTCAGCTCGCTGAGGCTTTCGCGGCACAGGATGCTGCGCCCGCCGAAGCTGAGGCGGAACAGGTTGGACTCCGCGTCCACCACCTCCACCCCGATGCCGCGGCGCCGGGCCTCGTTGATGATGATCATGGCGTAGGGGTTGAGGCTGGCCTCCACGGCCGGGCCGGCGAACAGCTTCTCGTTGATCGGGTTCTTGGTCTTCAGCGCGAAGACCGGCACCCGCCGGAACCCCAGCTTCTCATACAGCGCGATGGCGTTCGCGTTGTCGTGCAGGACCGACAGGTCCATGAAGCTGCGCCCACGTTCCTTGAAATGCTCCGCCAGCGCACGGACCAGCGCCTCGCCGATGCCGGGATAGGCCGCCTGCGGATCGACCGCCAGACACCACAGGGAGGAACCGTTCTGCGGGTCCTTGAAGGCGCGGACATGATCCACCCCGGTGACCGAGCCGATGACCGCCCCGCTGACCGGATCGGTCGCGATCAGATGGGTCAACACGCGGCTGTCGCGCTCCAACCAGCAGAATTCCGGGTCCATGGTGACCATGCCGCGGGCGCCGTAGATGCGGTTCACGGCATCGACGTCTTGGCGGCCGCGCAGCGTTTCGATGGTGAAGCCGCGCGTCTCGCCGCCGGGCCGAAAGCCGGCCAGCCGCAGGCGGTAGGTGTGGGAGGGGTCGAGGAACAGCTCGGTCGGCGCCTGGGACAGCGCCACATGGGGATCCTCCAAGTACAGCGCGATGTCGCGCCGCCCCGGCCCCTCCTGCCGCATCGCCGCGATCAGCTCGCCGACGTCGGGAAAGGTGTTGGCGAACAGCAGGCGGCCCCAGCCGCAATTCACCACCGCGCGCGGCGTCGGCCCAAGCCCGGCCCCCGTCCGGCGGTTCGGGCGCGGCGAGTCCTCGTCCATCAGGGCGGAGACCAGGGCGCGTTCGATCCGGAAAGGCGTCTGGGTGCGATTCTGCATCGTCATCATGCGGTGTTCAGATCCCGTGGGTTTGCAGCCAGAACTCCAGCAGGGCAGCCTGCCAGAGCTTCGAACCGCGAAGCGGCGTGATGTGGGTTTCCGGATCGCTGAACAGACGGTCGAGATAGGCCGGCTGGAACAGCGCGCGCTGCCGCGCGGCGGGCTGGTTCAGCACGTCGCGCACCAGCTCCAGATAGGGGCCGCGCAGGTACTTCAGCGCCGGAACGGGGAAGTAGCCCTTGGGCCGGTCGATGACCTCGGAGGGGACGACCTTGCGCGCCGCCTCCTTCAGCACGTATTTGCCGCCGTCGCGCAGCTTCAGCTCCGGCGGGACGCGGGCGGCCAGCTCGACCAGATCGTGGTCGAGGAAGGGCACGCGCCCCTCCAGCCCCCAGGCCATGGTCATGTTGTCAACCCGCTTCACCGGGTCGTCGACCAGCATGACCGTGGTGTCGAGGCGCAGCGCCTTGTCCACCGGGCGGTCGGCGCCGGGCCGGGCGAAATGGGCGGCGACGAAGGCGCTCGCCACGTCCTCGTCGGCAAGGTATTGCGGGTTCAGTGCCTCGGCCATCTCCGCGCGGTTGCGGTCGAAGAAGACCTTGGCATAGGTGGACAGCGGGTCGGTCGCCTCCATCATCGGCGGGTACCAGTGGTAGCCCGCGAAGATCTCGTCGGCGCCCTGGCCGCTCTGCACCACCTTCACATGCTTGGACACCTCCTGCGACAGCAGGAAGAAGCCGATGGCGTCGTGGCTGACCATCGGCTCCGACATCGCCCGCACGCAGTCCTGCAAGGCGGGCAGGGCGCGGCTGCTGTCGATGAACAGCTTGTGGTGGTCGGTCTGGAAGCGCTGGGCGATCAGGTCGGAGTACTGGAACTCGTCGCCCTTCTCCTGTCCCACCGTCTCGAACCCGATGGAGAAGGTCTGCAGGCCGGTCTGCCCGGCCTCCGCCAGCAGGGCGACGATGACCGAGCTGTCCAGCCCGCCCGAGAGCAGCACGCCGACCGGCACGTCGGCGACCAGACGCCGTTCCACCGCCTTGCGCAGCGTGGACAGCACGGCGTCCTGCCAGTCACCTTCCGACATCCGCTCGTCGCCGGGCCGCGGGCCGAAGACCGGCTCCCAATAGGTTTCCTCAATGCGGCGCCCGTCCGGCTCCAGCGTCAGCAGGGTGGCCGGCGGCAGCTTGCGCACGCCCTTCAGGATGGTCCCCGGCGCCGGGACGACGGCGTGGAAGCTCATGTATTGGTAGAGCCCCACCGGGTCGATCGCGGTGTCGATGTCGCCGCCGGCCAGCAGGGCGGGCAGGGTGGAGGCGAAGCGCAGCCGTCCGGCCGTCTCGGACAGGTAGAGCGGCTTGATGCCCAGCCGGTCGCGGCCCAGCGTGACGCGCCCGCTGTCGCGCTCCCAGATGGCGAAGGCGAACATGCCGTAGAGCCGCTCGACGAAGCGGCGGCCCCAGGCGTGATAGGCTTTCAGCAGGACTTCGGTGTCGCCGTGCGAGAAGAAGCGGTAGCCCTTGGCCTCCAGCTCCGTCCGCAGCTCCGGATAATTGTAGATGCAGCCGTTGAAGACGATGCCGAGGCCCAACTCGGGGTCGGTCATCGGCTGCTGCGCCGCCTCGGACAGGTCGATGATGCTCAGCCGCCGGTGGCCGAAGGCCATCCGGCCATGGGCGAAGACGCCTTGCCCATCGGGGCCGCGCAACGCCAGGGCTTCGGTCATCGAGCCGACCGCGGACGCGGAGGCCGGGCGAGAATCGAAGCGGATTTCCCCGCTGATGCCGCACATTGTAAGAAATATCTCCGTATTCGAATGGACTGGACGCCGGCAAAAAACGCCTGGAAACGGCGAAGGACCGGCGCCACCCCTCAACAGGCGTGCAGCTTGATCGTCGCAAGGTTGGGGCATGCCTTGCACAGGGTATCGGGGGTAGGGAGCGCCGAACGACGGGAGGGGAGCGGCTCGAAAACGGGGTATCGGGGCTACCCCATAGGGCCGGGATCGCCGCGCGGCCGGAGAAAGCCAGGGAGTGCGGCGCCCAAAGCGCATTGGTGGGAATAGGCTTTTTAAGATTAAATCTTTTGCGCTCAAAAAAGAGGATTAGACGTCTAATCGTGCAGCCACCAACGCGGCGGCCAGTTCGCGGGCGGCGTGGCGCAGGGCGCCCGGCTCGTGGCCGGTGAAGCCCAGTATCAGCGCCTGCAACGGCGGGGCGGCGATGTGCATCGGGCTGACCGGGCGCACAGCGATGCCCCGCCGGGCCGCCACCGCCTCCACGTCGCGGTCCGACAGGCCGGGGCGCAGCCGGGCGATCAGCTTCATGCCTTGCTCCGGCACCTCCGCCTCCATCCAGGGGGAGAGATGCGCGCCGATGGCGTCGGCCAGCGCGTCCCGCGCGGCCGTATAGCGGCGGCGCATGCGGCGCAGGTGCGGGCCGAAATGGCCGTCGTTCAGGAAATCCGTCACCACACCCGTGTAGAGCGTCGCCGGGTGCCAATCGGTCAGGCGACGCATGGCGAGCACCGGGTCCAGCAGCTCGGGCGGCAGCACGGCGTAGCCGAGCCGCAGGCCGGGAAACAGGACCTTGCTGAAGGTGCCGACATAGATGACCCGCCCGCCGCCGTCGATCCCCTGGAGCGAGGCAAGCGGTCGGCCCGCGTAGCGGAACTCACTGTCGTAATCGTCCTCCAGCACCCAGGCGCCGGCCCTGTACGCCCAGGCCAGAAGCTCCATGCGCCGCGCCATCGACAGCACGACCCCCAGCGGGTAGTGGGAGGACGGAGTGACATAGGCCAGCCGGGCGTCCGGCGCCACGGCGACGCCCGCTGCCACCGCCATGCCCTGCCCATCGACAGGCACCGGCACGACGCGCGCCCGCGCTGCCTCAAGCGCGGCGCGCACCGCGGGGTAGCAGGGGTCTTCCAGCCACACCGCATCGCCCGGCCGCAGCAGTACCCGCAGCACGAGGTCGATGGCCTGTTGGGCGCCGGCGGTGATCACCACCTGCTCGGGCTCGCAGCGCACCGCCCGCGCGCTTTTGAGATAGCGGGCAATGGCCTCCCGCAGCGCCGCCGGCCCGCCGGGCTCGCCATAGCCGAGCATCTCCGGGTCGGGCCGCTGCAGGTGCCGCAGGGTCAGGCTGCGCCAGATCCGCAAACTGCGCTCGTCCAGCGCGCAGCGCCCCGTACTGAACGGGAGGGTGCCGAAAGGTGTGGCCGATGGCGGTGGGGAGGGGACAAGGCGGGGCGGTTCCGGCGGTGGAATCTCCAGCCCGTCCGGCAGGTCGCGGGACACGAAGCTGCCCGCCCCGACGCGCCCTTCGATGAAACCTTCGGCCAGAAGCTGCTCATAGGCGGCGACCACCGTGTTGCGGGCGACGCCGAGCCGTTCGGCCAGGGCGCGCGTCGGCGGCAGCTTTCCTCCGGGAGGCAGGGCGCCGGACAGGATAGCCCGGCGCAGCGCGCCGTAGACCTGCCGCAGCAGCGGTTCCCCGCCCGTCCGGTCGATAGGGAGAAGCATCAGGTCGGACAAATCGGCGGGCATCGGATTGGTCCAGTCGACAAGGTCGCAATTGGCTCTCACGCCAGACCAATGGCTAGGCTCTAATGGCGCCGTTGTCCACCGCCGCGAAGTGAGTTCCACGATGTCCGAGGCCGTTCCGTCCGACAGCTATCCAATCACCGACCGCAATCGTGTGAAACGCCTGCACGAGCGGGGGCGCTACGATCGCGAATCCGTTCACGCCATCCTTGACGGCGCGATGATCGCGCACATCGCCTACGTGATCGACGGGCAGCCCTACTGCACCCCCACGGCCTTCTGGCGGGAGGGTGAGCATCTCTACTGGCACGGCTCCTCGGCCAGCCGGATGCTGCGGTCGCAGCGCGACGGCCTGCCGGTCTGCCTGACCGTGACGCATCTCGACAGCCTCGTGTTGGCCCGCTGTGGGTTCAACCATTCGGCCGATTATCGGTCGGCCATGTGTTTCGGCACCGCGCGCATCGTCGAGGAGCCGGAGGCCAAGGCTCGCGCGCTCGACGCCATGGTCGACCGCTTCTATCCGGGGCGCAGCGCCGAGTTGCGAACCAGCACGGTGCAGGAGATCAAGGCGACTATGGTCGTCGGCATGGAGATCGAGGAGGCGAGCGCCAAGGTCCGGGGCAAGGGCCTGTCGGATGAGGGCGAGGACATGGAATTACCCATCTACACCGCCCGCTATCCGGTGGTTCAGGTGATCGGCGCCGCCGAACCCTGTCCGCGGCTTCCCGCCAATACGCCGGTCCCGCCGGGGCTGGCGGGCTTCACCGCCGGCCGCCGGTTGGACGAGCTGATGCTGGAAAACCACCGCATCCGGTTCAGCGGGGAGTGACGCCCCCCGTCAACGCGTCCGGCGCCACTCGCCGTCGATGGTGTAGGGCGCCGAGCGACGGCGGTGATTGGTCCGGTCGCCTTGCGGGGGATGGCCGTCCAGATGCTCGGCGAGGATCGCCATGTTCTTGCGGTTGGCCTTCCAGAACACGTCGGCGATGTTGCCGGCGACCGGGACGGCGCTGACCAAGCTGTCCATCGCCACGTTGCCGACCATGCGCAGCAGCTTGCCGCGCGGCACGCCGAGCCTCCAGGCCTCGCGGATGAGATAGCCGGACACCGCCGTGGTGGCGAGGTTGCCGAAGCCGGGGATCAGACCCAGCACCGCATCGGCGCCAAAGGTGATGTTGGTCCCCGGCACGCGGATGGCGCTGTCCATCGTCCGTGCCAGCCATTCAAGCCGCTGGCGCGCGGCGACATGCGCCGTCTCGTTGTAGGCGGAACCGTAACGGAAAGAAGAAAAAGAGGTAGCGGTCATACGGACCCTCCAGAAGGGGACGGCTGAGCCGTCCGCTCAAGTGAAGGGCTCCGACATCGCGGTCCGTACCAAGTGGACCGCCAGAGGGGCCCGGAGCCAGTCCCGCACAGATGGCCCGGTCGTCCCACCCACGCAAGACCCACCCGGTGCATTTTCGTATGAGTACGGTGGATTCATCCCCGGTTTTCTGGGGACCGGTCACAAAAGCATCAGGAACGCCGGCAGGCCGCCCAGAACCGCCCCCTGGGAGCCGCCCCACAGGACATCGCCCTGTTCCACCGACCGGCGCAGCGCCGGGTTGGTGCCGCGCAACTGGCACAGGGCGAAGATGGCCGCGTTCATGGGGCCGGCCAGGGCGAACCACAGGATCCAGGACGGCATGCCGCCGAGCCACACGGCGGGAGCGAGCATCAGGGCGGTGCGCCCGGTCCAGGACAGGCCGCGGAACAGCAACGCCTCCCATGACCAGGAGCCGGCTTGGCCGACCGGGCCGAAGGGCAGGAGATGCTGACCGATGAGCGTCGCTCCGGCGGTGGCCACGCCGACGACGAGTGCTTGGTCTGCGGGCATGGCCAGCGACCACAGGGCGGTGCTGAGCAGGGTCGCCGGAACGCCCCACAGCAGCAGACGTGGAAGGGCGCCTGTCTGGCGGGTGAGCGCGCTGAGAAAGAAACTGCCGAGCAGGGAGCAGGTGACGGTGAGGAGGACTGCGGCGAACAGCAGATAGTCGATGACGAACTGTTCGGTCAGCATCACCATGGCCGCGCTCCCCCACCGGTTCTTTGTTCGTATCCCCCTCAATTACGGTGGGGCGTGAGCGGTTCGGCGTCAATGGAAATCACCCTGATTTTTGGGGGCTGCCCACCCTCTTCATTCCTGGCCCCTCCAGCCCCGTCCGTCTCAGCAGGTCGAGAAACCGCTCCAGCACCAGATTGGCCTGCGTGCCCGCTTTGGTGACTGCCTGGAACTCCTGGGCGTAATGGAAGCGATCCGGAAGAAGGGCGCGCATCGCCCCGCGTTCGACCCATTGCTGCGCGTAATGGGTGGGCAGGAAGCCGACATAGCAGCCGGTCAGGATGAGGAAGGCCACGCCCTCGCGGTCGGTGGCGGTGGCGGTGGCGGTCAGCGCCTGCTGCACCCCCGCCGCCTCCGGCACCTGCTGCGCCTCGGTCGGGGCGACGGCATCGGCGGCCTCTACCGCGGCGTCGGGCACCGTTTCCGCATCGAACAGCGGATGGCCGCGCCCGCAGTAAAGGTGTGACTCCTCCTGGTACAGCGGCAGACGGTCCAGGCCGGGCAGGGCGCGCCGCGCCGGCACCACGCCGACCTGCAGGCGCCCGTCCAGCACGCCGCGCTCAATCTCGTTGGGCGGGATCATGCGGATGTTCACCCGCACCTCCGGCCCCTGCTGCTTGAGGCCGCGGAGCGCGTCGGTCACCCGCATCTTCGGCATCGTCACGAGGTTGTCGGTGATGCCGATGTTCAATTCGCCGCGCAGCCGCCCGTGCGCGGCGTTGATCTCGCTGCGGAAGCTCTCCAGGCCGGCGAACAGGCGCAGCGCCGCCTCGTAGGCCATGCGCCCCTCGTCGGTCAGCAGAAAGCCCGCCCGCCCGCGCCGGCACAGCCGCAGCCCCAGCCGCCGCTCCAGGTCGGCCATGTGCAGGCTGATGGCGGCGCGGCTGATGTTCAGCTCCACCTCCGCCGCGGAAAAGCCGCCGCACTCCACCACCGTCTTGAAGACGCGCAGCAGGCGCAGGTCGGCGTCGTTGAGGCCGCTCAAGGGGCGGGCGGGCTTGGTCATGGATAGGTAAGCGGATGCTTGCGTAAGGTTTGAATGGTTTGGATTTAACCGCAACCAAGCCTCCGCGCACACTGTTTTCCGAAGCGATTTCCGATGACCACCCAAACCAGCAGGAGCGCCGCCCGATGCCGCCGTTGGACGAGAGCCAGAAAGCCGGAACCGCCCCGACCGCCGGGCTGACGCGCGAGGAGCTGGACGCCCACTGGATGCCTTTCACGGCGAACCGCGAATTCAAGGCGAACCCGCGCCTGATCGCCCGCGCCGAAGGCGCCTGGTACTGGGACACCGAGGGTCGGAAGATCTACGACAGCCTGTCCGGCCTGTGGTGTTGCGGCGCCGGGCACAGCCGCCGCGAGATCAGCGAGGCCGTCGCCCGGCAGATCGCCGAGCTGGACTACAGCCCGGCCTTCCAGTTCGGCCACCCGGCGGCCTTCAAGCTGGCGCACAAGCTGGCCTCGATGACGCCGGCCGGGCTGGACCACGTGTTCTTCGTCAATTCAGGGTCGGAGGCAACCGATACGTCGCTGAAGATGGCGCGCGCCTATTGGCGGCTGAAGGGCCAGCCGACCAAGACCAAGCTGATCGGCCGGTCCAAGGGCTATCACGGCGTCAATTTCGGCGGCATCAGCCTGGGCGGCATCGGCGGCAACCGCAAGCTGTTCGGCTCGGGCGTCGAGGCCGACCATCTGCCGCACACACTGCTGCCGCAGAACGCCTTCACCAAGGGCCTGCCGGAGCAGGGCGCCGAACTGGCCGACGCGCTGGAGGAACTGGTCGCCCTGCACGACGCCTCCAACATCGCCGCGGTGATCGTGGAGCCGCTGGCCGGATCGGCGGGCGTGCTGCCGCCGCCCAAGGGCTATCTGAAGCGGCTGCGTGCGCTGTGCGACAAGCACGACATCCTGCTGATCTTCGACGAGGTCATCACCGGCTTCGGCCGCATGGGGGCCGCCTTCGGCGCCGACGCCTTCGGCGTGGTCCCCGACATCATGAACGTCGCCAAGGGCCTGACCAACGGCGCGGTGCCGATGGGGGCCGTCGTCGCCAACCATGAGATCTACCAAACCTTCATGGACAATAGCGGCGCCGACTACATGGTCGAGTTCCCGCACGGCTACACCTACTCCGCCCACCCCGTTGCCTGCGCCGCCGGCCTCGCCGCGCTGGAGCTGTTCGAGCGGGACCGGCTGGCCGAGAAGGCGGCGGATCTGGCTCCGCATTTCGAGACGGTGCTGCACGGGCTGAAGGGGCTGAAGCACGTCACCGACATCCGCAACTACGGGCTGTGCGGCGCGGTGCAGATCGCCGCCCTGCCGGGCGAGCCGGCCCGCCGGCCCTACGAGATCGCCATGAAGTGCTGGAAGGCGGGCTTCTACGTCCGCTTCGGCGGCGACACGCTGCAGTTCGGCCCGCATTTCATCAGCGAGCGCGACGACCTCGACCGGCTGATGAACGCCGTCGCCGACGCCATCCAGGCAACCGCCTGAGCCACCGAAGGAGGACAATGGAAACGCCATGACCCTCGTTCCGCACCTCATCGGCGGCACGGCCGACGCCCCCGCCGACAGCCGCAGCGCCGACATCGTGAACCCGGCGACGGGCGAGACCGTCGGCCGCGTCCCGCTGGCCGGCCGCGCCACCGTGGAATTGGCCATCGCCGCCGCAGAGGCCGCCTTCCCGGCGTGGCGGGCGACGCCGCCGGCCAAGCGGGCACGGGTGATGTTCCGCTTCCGGCAATTGCTGGAAGACAACGCCGACCGCGTCTGCGCGGCGATCACGCGGGAGCACGGCAAGACGCTGGAGGACGCCCGCGGCGAGCTGACCCGCGGCATCGAGAATGTCGAGTACGCCTGCGGCATCGCCGATCTGCTGAAGGGCGAGCATTCCAAGAATGTCGGGCCGGGCATCGACAGCTGGTCGGAGTTCCAGCCGCTGGGCGTCGTGGCGGGCATTACGCCCTTCAACTTCCCGGCCATGGTCCCGCTGTGGATGTTCCCGGTTGCTGTGGCCTGCGGCAACAGCTTCATCCTGAAGCCGTCGGAGCGCGACCCGAGCGCTTCCCTGCTCGTCGCGCAGCTGGCCCAGGAGGCAGGACTGCCGCCGGGCGTGCTGAACGTCGTCCATGGCGACAAGGAGGCGGTGGACACGCTGCTGACCGACCCGCGCGTCCAGGCGGTCAGCTTCGTTGGCTCGACGCCGGTCGCCGAGTATGTCTACGCCACCGGCACCGCTCATGGGAAACGCGTGCAGGCATTGGGCGGGGCCAAGAACCACGCCATCGTCATGCCCGATGCCGATCTCGACAACGCGGTCAGCGCGATCATAGGGGCGGCCTACGGCTCCTGCGGGGAGCGCTGCATGGCGATCTCCGTGGTCGTTGCGGTGGGCGACGAAACCGCTGACCGCGTGGTGGCGATGCTGGCGGAGCAGGTGCGCGGCCTGACGGTGGGGGCGGGGACCGGCACCGGCTGCGACATGGGTCCGCTGGTCACCCGCGCCCATTTCGAGAAGGTGAAGGGCTTTGTCGACCAGGGCGTCGCCGAAGGGGCGGAGCTGGTGGTCGACGGCCGCGGGCTGGTGGTGCCGGGGCACGAGGGCGGCTTCTTCCTCGGCGGCTGTCTGTTCGACCGGGTGACGCCGGACATGAGCATCTATCGGGAAGAGATCTTCGGCCCGGTGCTCTGCGTCGTGCGCGTAAAGACGATGCAGGAGGGCATGGACCTGATCGACGCCCACGAATACGGCAACGGCACCTGCCTGTTCACCCGCGACGGCGAGGCCGCGCGCTATTTCAGCGACGCGATCAAGGTCGGCATGGTCGGCGTCAACGTGCCGCTGCCGGTGCCGGTGGCCTATCACAGCTTCGGCGGCTGGAAGCGGTCGCTGTTCGGCGATCTGGCGGCCTACGGGCCGGACGGCGTGCGCTTCTACACCCGGCGCAAGACGATCACCCAGCGCTGGCCGGCTGGCGGCGTGCGCGAAGGCGCGCAGTTCTCCTTCCCGTCGATGAAGTGAGCGGGAGGCGTAATTCCCTCTCCCCTCCGGGGAGAGGGTTAGGGTGAGGGGGATGCGCTTGGGCCGGACGTATCGGAAACGCACGACCCCCTCACCGGCCCTTCGGGCCACCCTCTCCCCAGGGGGGAGAGGGTTAAATTGCAGTCCGCGGTCCGCTGCTACATCAGTGGCAGGCCGTCCTTGAACGCGGCCTTGATCTCCGCCCCGCGCGCCTCAGGATTGCGCACCTCGGCCAGACGCAGCCAGTCGAGGAAGTCGCCGTGCCGCTCGACATGGGCGGCCAGACCCAGCGTGTGCTCGCGCGCCAGACGCTCGGCCAACTCGCCGTCGCGCCGCTCCAGCGCACGGATGATCTCGCGGTGCTCGTGCATCGACTGTTCGGCCCGGTTGTCCTGCCGGATGGACAGCTTGCGGATGGCCCGCATGTGGATGAACAGGTTGTCGGTCAGCGTTTCCAGGATGCGCGCCCGGCTGAGGCGGATGATCGCCTTGTGGAACTCGATGTTGGCGTCGGAATATTCCTGGATGTTGTCGGACGGAGCCTGCTCCTCGAAGCTGCGGAAGATGTTCCACAGCGTGCCGATGTCCTCCTCGGTGGCGCGCTCGGCGGCGAGGCGGGTCGCCATGCTTTCCAGTGCCGCCCAGGCGATGATCATCTCGATGATCTCGGTCTTGGTCTTGCGGACGATGTAGATTCCCCGCCGCGGCTCCAGCCGCACCAGACCTTCCTGCTCCAGCAGGGTCAGGGCCTCGCGGATCGGGGTCCGGCTGACGCCCAGCAGGCCGCTGAGCTGGCGTTCGTCCAGCCGGACGTCACCGGGGTGGTCGTAGATGTCCATCTGGATGATGGCCTGCTTCAGCTTTCGGTAGACCTGGTTGCGGAAGGTGGCGCCGGAATCCAGCGGTTGGACGGACAGTTCGGGTGGCGGCATCGGGCTGCTCCTTCGATGGGGCGGATGGCCGGGAGATCACCCGACGAAGCGGTTCCGGTTCAGATGCTCCTCCACGCGCTTGACGCCGCTCACGCCGCTTGCCGCGGTGTGCAGGGCGCGGCGCTGCTCCTCGCTGTCGACCATGCCCCAGAGCTGCACGACCCCGTCGTTGACGACGATGTTGATCCGATCGAGGTCCACCCAGGACTGTCCGTCCAACGCCTCCAGCAGCGCGGCGCGGATCGCTTCGTCGCCGGACGTACCGAAGTCGGCGGCGCCGCGCCGGTTGCGGAGCAGCCCATGCAGCAGGTTGGCCCGGCTGATGATGCCGACCGGACGCCCGTCGACCAGGACGGGCGCGCGCTTGATCCGCTTGTCCTCCATCAGGTCGGCGATCTCCGCGATCTCCGTGTCGGGGGCGACGGCGTGGATCGGCCGCGACATGACGTCGCGCGCGCAGCGCCCATGGGTCTTCAGGAAGTCGGCGGCCTGCACGTTGCGGCCTACCAGCATCTCCAGCCAGCGGGCGCGCGGACGGTCGGTTCCCGTCTCCACCCGGCGCAGAAGGTCCCCCTCGCTGATGATGCCGACCGCGCGACCATCCTGGTCCACCACCGGCAAGCCGCTGATCCGATGGCTCAAAAGCAGTTCTGCGATGTCCGGCACGGGGGTGTCCAGCGCCACCGTGATGACCGGCGATGTCATGACATCCTTCGCTTGCATCTCGACGTTCCTCCCTGAACTGGCGGTGCGGAGCCTGTGTCCGGCTCCTGCTGCGTGTCTGGTATACGAAATGCTACGTTTCTTATCCCTTGCTCCCCAACGGACTTTGCGCCATCTGTGCTGCAACGCAGCATGAGTGTGGTCAGAGTCCGGAGTTCCCCATGTTGGAGAGTCTTGCCGTCGTGTTCGCCCTGGCCGGGTTGGCCGCCGTGGTGACGGAGATTTTGCGGAACGATCCGGGCCTCATCTCCGAGATCACCAGCGATGTGCGCGCCATGGCCCTGCCGAGCCGTTTTCGGGCGGTCCGGGGCGGTCGCTGCCGCGAGCCCCGTCGCCCTTCTTCCTGCTGACGGCTCCTCAGGCCGGATCGGTCTCCACCATGGCGCGGCGGCGGTTGATGCTTCGGGCCATCAGGAAGCCGGCCGTCATCACCCCCAGCGCCGCGACGAAGGGCGCCGTCCCGGTCAGCACCGGCAGGCTTTCCGTCACGTGAGAATGGATGCTCGGGTCGGTGAGGATGACTTCCGCCGCGATGTAGCCGAGCAGCCCGGCGCCCGCATAGACCAGGGCCGGCAGCCGTTCGATGGCCTTCAGGATCAGCGTGCTGCCGAAGACGATCAGCGGAATGCTGATGGCCAGCCCCAGGACCAGGAGGACCGTGTTGCCGTGCGAGGCGGCGGCGATGGCGATGACGTTGTCCAGGCTCATCACCGCGTCGGCGATCACGATGGTGCGGACCACCCCCCACAGCCCGGCGGAGGTGCCATCATGCTCCGCCTGCGCCTCCTCCTCGGTGGGCAGCATCAGCTTGATGGCGATCCAGAACAGCAGCGCCCCGCCGATGATCTTCAGGTACGGGATAGCCAGCAGATAGGCGATGATGACGGCGAACAGCACGCGCAGCACTATGGCCGCGGCGGTGCCGAGGAAGACGCCGATCTTCTGTTGCTTCGGCGGCAGCGAGCGGCAGGCCAGCGCGATGACCAGCGCGTTGTCGCCGCTCAGCAGGATGTCGATCCAGATGATCTGGAGCAGAGCGATCATGAAATCGGACGTGTCCATCGTCCCGAATCCCCCGATGTGAGAAGAAGGTCCCCCGCCGGACGTCCCGTCCCGGACGCCGGCGGGGGAGTGGGTGGAGCTATTTCACCGGGATCACCTATTTCACGGGGATCACCTGGGTCCCGCCGTCCTGCCGGGACTGCCGCTTGCGCAGCAGGGCGGAGAGCACCGGCCAGAACAGCATGACCAGCGCCAGGGTGACGATGCTGCCGACCAGCGGGTTGGACCAGAAGATCGCCAGATCGCCCTGCGACACCAGCATGGCCTGCCGGAAGGAGCTTTCCGCCATGTCGCCCAGCACCAGGGCCAGCACCAGCGGGGCCAGCGGGTAGGACAGCTTCTTGAAGACGTAGCCGACGACGCCGAACACCAGCATCATGACGATGTCGAGGAAGGCGTTGTGCACCGTGTAGGCACCGACCGCGCAGATCACCACGATGACCGGCGCGATGATGCTGAAGGGGATGCGCAGGATCGAGGCGAAGACCGGAACCGTGGTCAGCACCACGATCAGCCCGGCGATGTTGCCCAGATACATGCTGGCGATCAGGCCCCAGACAAACTCCTTCTGTTCGACGAACAGCAGCGGGCCGGGCTGGAGCCCCCAGATCAGCAGGCCGCCCAGCAGCACCGCCGCGGTGGGCGAGCCGGGGATGCCCAGAGTCAGCATGGGCAGCAGCGCGCTGGTGCCGGCGGCGTGGGCCGCGGTTTCCGGAGCGACCACGCCCTCCACCTCGCCGTTGCCGAAATTCTGGCGGTTCTTGGAGAAGCGCTTGGCGAGGCCGTAGCTCATGAAGGAGGCTGGGGTGGCGCCGCCGGGCGTGATGCCCATCCAGCAGCCGACGATGGAGCCGCGGATGGCAGTGACCCAGTAGCGGGGCAGGCTCTTCCAGGTCTCCCACACGACCTTGGCGTTGATCTTGGCACTCTTGCCCTTGAAGGCGAGCCCTTCCTCCATGGTCAGGAGGATTTCGCCGATGCCGAACAGGCCGATGACCGCGATCAGGAAGTCGAAGCCGCGCAGCATCTCCACCGAGCCGAAGGTCATGCGCAGTTCGCCGGTCACGCTGTCCAGCCCGACCGCGGCCAGCGCGAAGCCCAGCATCATGGCGCACAGCACCTTGAAGGGGGACTCGCTGCCCATGCCGACGAAACTGCAAAATGTCAGAAGCTGGACCGCGAAGAACTCCGCCGGGCCGAAGCGCAGGGCGAAGCCGGCGATCACCGGGGCCAGGAAGGTGATGAGCAGGACCGCCACGAACGCCCCGAAGAAGGACGAGGTGAAGGCCGCCGTCAGCGCCTCGCCCGCATGGCCCTTCTGCGCCATGGGGTGGCCGTCGAAGGTGGTCGCCACCGACCATGGCTCGCCCGGTATGTTGAACAGGACCGAGGTGATGGCCCCGCCGAACAACGCCCCCCAATAGATGCAGGAGAGCATGATGATGGCGGAGGTCGGCGACATGCTGAAGGTCAGGGGCAGCAGGATCGCCACCCCGTTCGCCCCGCCCAGCCCCGGCAGCACGCCGATCAGGACGCCCAGCGTGATGCCGATGAACATGTAGGCGATGTTCATGGGATCGGCGAGCACGCCGAACCCGTGTATGAGTGACCCGAGCGCTTCCAAGTTTCCCTCCCTTTCCGGCATCCGCGCCCGTTCCGTCTGGAAGCGTCGCGTCTTGAGCGCGCAGGGCGGGGTTCGTCCCCGCCGCATGGGCTGGTTCGTCGCGGATGCCTGCCGCTGCTTCGGTGTGCGCGGCCGTTCCCGCGGCCGCCCCGGCTTTTAAAAAACTGGACTGGTCAGAACCCGAACATCGTCTCCACCGGCCCCTTGGGAAGCGGTACCAGGAACCAGATCTCGAACATCACGAAGAGGCCCGCGGGCACGAGGATGGCGACGGGCAGGATCGTCTTGAGCGGATACTTGCCCACCCAATGCATGAAGAAGGCGATGAACAGCACCGCCGACAGATAGATGCCCAGGAAGGCAGTCAGGATCACGAAGACGGCGCTGGGGACCAGCACCTTGAGAACCAGGGCGAGCTGGTGCTTCTCGACGAAGGCGGTTCGTTCGCCGCTGTGGCGCCAGAGGTTGACCGTCAGCGTGGCCAGACTGCTGACCAGCATGATCAGGCCGACATAGAAGGGGAAGTAACCGGCCTTCGGCCCGTCGGACCCCCAGCCGTTGCCGACGCGGATGCTGTCGGCCATCACCACCAGGGCGACGAGGGCAAACAGCCCGGCGACGACGATCTCCATGGTCCGGTTCGAGACGACCGGATCACTGTTCTGCGTTCCATGCTCCATGGCTCACTCCCACGAAAACCCGAAAGGTTGGGGAGGGCGCCCGGGGCGCGATGCCCCGGGGGCCGCGCGTCGGACGAGAGGGGCTATTGCTTGGTGAAGCCCGCCTTGTCCATCAGCGTCTTATGCTGGGTTTCCGCCGCGGTCAGCCAAGTCTTGAACTCGTCGCCGGTCTTGAAGCTGACGTTGAAGGCCCCTTTCGCCATGAAGTCCTTCCACTCCTCCGTCTCGCGGACTTTCTTGAAGAGGTCCACATAGTAGGCGATCTGCTCCGGCGTGACGCCCGGCCCCATGAAGATGCCGCGCAGCATGGTGTATTCCACGTCCAGCCCGGACTCCTTGCAGGTCGGGATGCTGTTCCACGACTTGCCGTCGGCCACCGGCTCCTTCAGCGGGATGCGCTCCTTGTCGAAGACGCACAAGGGCCGCAGCGCGCCGGCCCGCCATTGCGACACCGCCTCGATCGGGTTGTTGACGCTGGCGTTGATGTGGTTGCCGACGAGCTGGGCCGCCACGTCGCCGCCGCCCTTGTAGGGGACGTAGGTGAAGGTGACGCCCGCCGACTGCTCGATGGCGGCGGTGATGATCTGGTCCTCCTGCTTGGAACCGGTGCCGCCCATCTTGAAGCGGTTGGCGCCGCCCTCCTTCGCGGCCTCGACGAACTCCTTGGGCGATTTCTGCGGAGCCTCGCTGTTCACCCACAGGACGAAGTTGTCCAGCGCCAGCATTGCCACCGGGGTCATGTCCTTCCAGGAGAAGGGAACGCCGGTCGCCAGGGGCGTGGTGAACAGGTTGGACAGGGTGATGATGATCTTGTGCGGGTTGCGGTTCGACGACTTGACGTCGAGGAAGCCTTCCGCGCCGGCGCCGCCCGACTTGTTGATGACGACGATGGGCTGGCCCATCAGGTTGTTCTTCTGAATGATACCCTGGATCATCCGCGCCATCTGGTCGGCGCCGCCACCGGTTCCCGCCGGGACGACGAATTCGACCGATTTGGTCGGCTCCCAGGCGGCCTGGGCCGCGACCGGGAGCAGCAGAAGGCCGAGCGCGCCGGCCAGAGCCGTTCCGCTGGCGAGCGTTCTTCTATGGGGTCTTTTAAAAGCGAAGGAGTCAAAAGGGGTCTTCCGCGCGCAGCGCGGGCGCTGTACGTCCTTCATGCCTCATTCCTTCCCTTTTGGGTGGCCGGGCTTCCGTCGGCACGGCTCATCATTTTTGGATTGTCTGGCGAGACGGATTGTTTGTTATTCAAACTGTCCGTGTGGCGTATGGTATGTGGCATCCCAGCTTTCTTCAACAGGAATGTCACAAGACGACCGGGCCCAATCATTGGGTGCGGCGCAAGAAGCCATCGATAATCGGCTGCTAAATTCTTGTATTTCGATGCAATTTCAAAAATTTACCGAAAGAGTTACCCCCTTCGTGGTAACGCTTAAATTCGAGGAACTACCTCTTTCGTTGGGTAAATTCCTGTGACGGATTTGGCGCACTTCAAAAACTAATTATCCTAAAATCGAACCATTTAAGGCCACACGGTGCTGGCTAGGCTCCGGTCCTGTCGAAAACGATTGAGCGCACAGCAAGCGGGACGGCGCGATCCGCGCACATTCCCGCCCACCGCCACAAACGTGGCGCTGTAAAAAAGGAAAGAGTGAAAGACCATGGAACATATGGCCATTGAGCTTGATCATCAGAACCACGCCGACACGACCGGTTTTGTCAGCGATTCTGGTGCCGATCCGTTTCAGGCTGTTGTCGACAGCATCACCCCGGTGACCGCCGACAGCACCGCGACGCCGGACTCAATTCTCCATCTCCAGGCACTCCAGACCACCGCACAGCCTCTGGCGCTGGCCGATGCCACGGCCGCTGCCGCCTCCACCGCCAAGATCGTCGTGAACGCCTCCGGCACCGCTGCGGGCGGCGTCTCGCCCCATTTCAAACTGCTGGTGGACGGCGCCGTGGTCGGCGAAGGCACCGCGGGCGGCGATGCCAAGGATTTCTCCTTCGATGCCAACGTGACCGCCGATCAGGCGCACAAGATTCAGATCCAGTACGACAACGACGGCGCCGTCGATGGGCAGGACCGCAACCTGACGGTCAACGCCATCTCCATCAACGGCCACAAGGTCGCCCCGACCGATCCGTCCGTCACCTATGACAAGGGCGCGCTCGACGGCAAGGACGTCGTCCCGGGTCAGGCCAACATGTGGTGGAACGGCACGCTGGCCGTCGCCGCGCCGAAGGAGTTCTTCGCGACGACCGCCGCCGCGGCCCCGGCCGCCCCCACGGCGCCGACCTCCGGCACGTCGGACTACCCGTCCACCCCGGCCTCGCAGATCTACTACGTCGATGCGACCAATGGCAGCGACAGCAACTCCGGCCACGACGCGAACCAGGCCTGGAAGTCGCTGGACAAGGTGAACTCGACCAACTTCGCGGCCGGTTCGCTGGTCCTGTTCGAGCGTGGCGAGACCTGGCACGACAGCCTTCTGGCCTCGACCTCCGGCACCTCCGACAAGCCGATCGTCTACGGCGCCTACGGCTCCGGCGCCAACCCGGTGATTGAGGCGGCCAGCGGCTCCAGCTACGCCGTCAGCCTGAACAACAAGGACAACATCACCTTCGACAGCCTGACCATGAAGGGTTCGGGCGACGCCGGCCTGCTGCTCAACGGCGGCGCCGACAACGTGAAGGTCACCAACTCGCAGATCGTCGACAACCACGGCTCGGGCGTCGTCATCAGCGGCACCTCGCACGGGCTGCGGATCGACCATTCCACGATCGACGGCAACGGCGCCTACGGCATCGTGCATTACTCCGCCGACAACGCCGACCAGTACTTCACCAACAACACCATCAGCGACAACGGCTGGCGGACCGACGGTGTGTATTCGGGCTGGAACGGCCGCATCCTGAGCGGTGAGATCGCCGGCAACACGATCTTCAACAACGGCGCCGGCGGCGGCGACGGCCGGTCGCACGGGCTGTACCACGACCACAGCCAGGCCAACAGCACGCTGAAGATCCACGACAACACGATCTACGACAACCCGCGCGGCGCCGGCATCCTCGCCAAGTCGAGCACCGAGATCTACGACAACACGATCTACGGCAACGCCAACGTCGGCATCTCGGTCGGCCAGAATCAGGGCACCAGCGTCACCTACAAGATCTACGGCAACGAGATCTTCAACAACAACGGCGGCATCATGGAGCACCTGAAGGGCGCCGGGTCGATCACGCTCGACGTGCACGACAACATCTTCAACAACAACAACGGCCGCTCGGCGGTGTCCATCGCCGACAGCATCAGCCAGAACGTTGCCAACAACACCATCTCCTCGGCCTCCAAGGCCAGCCCGACCGCCTAAGGACGGGTTCTCTCTCCATCGTTTCGGCGACGACCGCGCCCGGCCATTCCTTGGCCGGGCGTCGGTGCGTTCGGATGCCGGCGATCACCAGTGCAGGAAGACGCCGACATCACCGGGCATGCCGCCGGGATAGCTCAGAATCTGGGCGCGCAGCTTGTAGCCGGCGGGGCGTAGATAACGGTCGTAGTTATCGTAAACCTCTCGCGCGAAACCGGTGAGGCTGTCCGGCCAGTCGGGCTCGAAATTGTTGATCGCCCGGCCGCCATCGCTGCAATAGCTGCTCGGAAAGCGCACGATCTGGATTTCGGTTTCTCCGCGTTCCGCTGCGGCGCGCACGGCGTGGGTGAAGCGCTCCTTGGCGTCGGGACGGATGTGCTGGTGCATGAAGGCGTCATGGATCGCGTTCTGCTCCTCCTGCCTTTTCTTCTCAAGCTCCTGCGCCTCCTTCCGCCGGGCCATCTCCTGCGCTTCGGTGATCGCGTGGAGATCCTTGGGCGTGATGAGGCTGCCGCCGAGCGGGGGATTCGGAGGGGTGGACGGACCGTCTGCGGGCATGTCGCATGTCTCCCGGTTAAGACCATCGGCCTTGTCGGCTCGGAATGCGGTTCGTTTCAGGGATGTCCAGAACGCCGCATCGCGGCCCGCAAGTTCCCGGCGGGACGCGCGTCACGCAGGGTGGCACGCGGAGCGGCGGCGCGTCCACCACCGGCGCACGGCAAAGCCGCCGCCGGGGTCGGCGGCGGCTGAAGCGCCCGGGAACGATGAAACGGAGTTTTGGAGCAGGAGCCGGGAGGGCGACCGTTATCCGAAGATCGCCAGCCCGATCACCGTCGCGGCGAAGGCTCCCACGGCCGAGGCCAGGGCCGCGATGATGGCGGGGGCGTGCGACTTGGCCGCCTTCACCTTCAGCGCGTCGTCGAATCCACGCAGCGTCGTGTCCATGCGGACGAGGAAGACTTCCAGCCCGGCCACCCGCTCCTGAAGGCTGTGGAGCGCGTCCGACAGGGCTGCTTGCTGCGCCACGGCGGCACCGGCTCCGGCCTGGCCGGCGGCGATGCGCTCCTGCGTCTCGCGCAGCAGCCGGGCGATGCCCTGCTGGCCGGCGGCGATCTGCTGGTGATCGCGGCGGGCGGCGTCCAGCCCGGCGGCGATGCGCACCAGATGCGGGGCGAGCGTGCGTTCCAGCAGCTTCTCCTCGGCGCTCGGCTGGGCGAAGGTGGCGATGGTGCCGGTGCTGGGCGCCACGACCACGGCAACGACGCGCGTCTGGTCGAGCCCCTCCGGAACTTCAAGGTCGGCCTCGAAGGCATGGTGCCCGTCGCCGAAGTTGCCGCCCACCAGATCCTCGCGCGGGCGATCGGCCAACGCACGCCCCAGGACCACGCTGCGGCCGTCCGGCATCTCGGCGCGGAACTCCACCGTCAGGCGGTCGGCGGGGTAGGAGCGGTCCCAGGCCCAGCCGTAGATCCGTCCGGCCTGGACTGCGTCCACCCGGCCTTCGATGACGGACGCCGCAGGCTCCGCCGCGACGGGGCTGGAGGACAGGGTGTCGGGCGTGGCGACGTCGGGCATGGCGGGCACTCGCGAGTAAGCGGGAGAAGGAACGGGAACGGGGCGCCGGCCCCGGAGAAAACATTCTCCGGAACCGGCGCCCCTCTTTGCGGCAACCGCCGTCAGGCCGCCTTGCGCTGCGGCGACTTGCGCGCGGTCGGGCTGGGCATGCGGTGCGGGATGTAGTTCTCGTCCAGGAACTCCCGCATGTCGCGGTAGCGCTGGTAGAAGGTGCGGTTGAACTTCTCGAACAGGCTCTGGTCCCAGTATTCCTCCAGGACGAAGGGCTTGTCGGAATAGACGTCGTAGCAGGGGATCGCGAAGGTCTCCGCGAACTCCGCCGTGCGGCTGTCGTAGCTGAAATAGACCGACGGCGTGCCATTCGACAGCGCCATCAGGTTGCCGTGCAGGCGGTAGCCCAGCACGAGGTCCTTCGAGCGCACGATGTTCTCATAGTCGGCGACGACGTCCGAGTACCACAGGCGCGAGCGGTACAGCTCGTCCAGCTCCTCGTCGAAGTACCAGTTCTTCAGCCAGTTGTTGTTGTGCAGCTCGTCCCAGGCCTCGGACTTCTGCTCGTCGGTGCCCCAGAGCAGCTTCTTCTCCTCGACCTCGCCCTGCATCATCAGGACGGTGTCGAAGCGGCGGCTCATGTCCTTGACGAAGTCGCGGTGGCGGGTGAGGTAGGTCTTCACGTCCGGCGAATAGTGGCTGGACACCTCGCGGCGCATGGTGATGCCGACGTTGCGCACGCTGTCCAGCGACGGCAGGTCGATGCGCAGC
Organism: Azospirillum brasilense; assembly: GCF_022023855.1. Classification (NCBI taxonomy): domain Bacteria; kingdom Pseudomonadati; phylum Pseudomonadota; class Alphaproteobacteria; order Rhodospirillales; family Azospirillaceae; genus Azospirillum; species Azospirillum brasilense. The sequence goes on along the minus strand of NZ_CP059452.1, from coordinate 444,318 downwards.
TCCGGATCGCGGTTGCGGAAGGCGGTCGGACAGCCGACGATGCGCACGTTCTTGATGCCGAGGTCCCACAGCACTTCAGCGGTGTAGGTGCCGCGCACGCCCAGCGTCGTCGACTTGTCGGCGAACATCTGCCAGATGCGCTTGCTCTCGTCCGACAGCGTCAGCTTGCCGGTGGCCGGGGCCTGGGCGCCGACGCCGAAGGCGATGACTGGGATGCGCAGCTTGGACAGCACCTGCTCCGTGCCTTCCGGCCAGGTCATGTGGTCGTGGATGTAGTTCGACCCGCGCAGGAACACGTAATCGTATTCGGCATTGGCCCGGTCCACCACCTCTTGCTTGAACTCGCGGATCTCGACGACGTCGAGACGGTCGAAGGTCAGCAGCTTCAGCGAGGAATCGTAGACGAAGGCGTCGCCGATGTTGTGGTAATGATTGATGCTACGCTGAATGTTCTGGTAGCTGTACCACCGCACGCAGTCATGGTCATAGACTTCGCCGGAGGGAATCATGACTAGGATGTTAGCCAATTTAATTCTCCTGGGGTCGGGGTGGTGGAAGGTTGCGGGGTTCGGGTTTTATCTTGATTAATTTTAGCCGCCTTGGGACGGCTCAACCCGGATCATTATTCGGACCAGATCGCGATCCCTGGTCGGCTTGCAATTTTTCTGGGCAAGCCGGGTCAGGTAGAGTTGGGCGTTTCCATCCGTGTCCTCGAAATTCCGGCTTCTGGCGTCCGGATCGAGAATGGCCGGGTAGTAGAAGGTCTCGTCCACGGCGCAAGTCTTATCGGTGAGCAGCGGTGCGGCCCAGGCGAGGCGGGGGCTGGACCAGCCGATCAGGTCGGCGGAGGTCGACACCCACACGCCGGACACCGGCTCCGCGCCTTTGCGTTCCGCCCGCCGCCCGGCCATCACCGCGACGTAGAGGCCGCTCGGCGTGTGGCGGACGAGGCTGGTGACGGTGAAGGGCAACCGGTCGGGCGGCAGCGGCGCACAGACCGACGCCGCGGGATCGGCCTCGCCCTCGGTGTAGGGATCGCGGAAGCGGACGGTGAAGTCCCGCCCGTCCCACGCCCGCCAGGACGCCGGATCGCCGAGGTCGCGGGTCCGCATCAGGCAGACGCCGCGCTTCTGCGCGCCGATGCCCTCAGCGAAGGCCATGGCGTAGTACCAGCCGTCGCGCTCGACGATGTTGCTCGGCGCGAACAGCCCGGCGCGCTTCCCCAGATCGCCGCGGAAGCGGTAGGGCACCCCGGCGACGTAGCGCGCCGGCCCGAAGCTCTGCCCGCCGTCGTGCGAGACGGTGAGGGTCAGCGCGTTCCACCAGCAGGCCATGTAGTCGCCGGTCGGGCAGAGGTCGCGGCGCTTGTGGCCGTGATACTCGTTGTGGACCAGCCCGTAGACGGTCGTGCCGTCCAGCGTGTAGGGCGAGGTCAGCCAGCCCATGTCGTCGAAGCGCGCCGGGTCGTCGCGCTTCGACGACTGAAAGACGATGTGGCAGGCGTGGTGCAGCTCGTTCAGCGACGGGCCGCGGAGGGTCCGCGCGCGGGTGTGCGCGGCGAGCAGCCGGACGCTGCCGTCCGCCGCCTTCCAGGCGCGCGCCGGGGCGTCCGGCACGTCCCAGTCCTCGCAGGCTTGGGTGCGGTGGTCGTAGACGGTCTCCAGCGTGGCTCCCGTTGGGACGCTGACGCGGAGGTCGGCGGCGTGCAAGGGGGCGGCGAGGAGGAGCGTGGCGAGGAGGATGCCGGCGTATTGCCACCGCCCTGACCCTCCCCCGCTGGGCGGGGGAGGGAACTTCGCCGCATACCCCTCAAGCCCTCCCCTGCGCAGCGGGGGAGGGAGGGACCCGCGAAGCGGGAGGGTGGGGGCAAGGAGGAAGCGCATCACGGCTTCTGCGCCACCGCCCGCTCGGGCATCGATACGGCACCGCCACCCGCATTCGCGATCAGCGCGTCGAACACGTCGGCGTGGCGGCGTGCGCATTCCGCGCGGTCGATGGGACGGCGGATGCGCATGCGCAGACGGTCCCACAGGTCCGGCGTGGTCAGCGCCTCGGTCAGGCGGTCCACCAGATCCTCGACGCTGGCGTTGCGGAAATGCAGGCCGTCCACGCCGTGGGTGACCTTCTCGCCCATGCCGCCGATGTTGCTGGAGATGATCGGGCGGCCGTGCAGGAAGGCTTCCTGGATCACCACCGGCGAGTTCTCCCACCAGATGGATGGCATCACCACCCAGTCCACGTCCTTCATCAGGCCGGGCAGCTCGGCGGAGCGGTAGCTGCCGTAGAAGCGCACGCGGTCGCCGGCGCGCTCCACCGCCTCGTTGAACTTCTTCTGGTAGGCCTCGGGCTGGCGCTCCAGGTTGCCGCCGAAGATCATCAGCGCGCCGTCCTCGCCCCATGCCTTCTCCGAGACGCGGCCGATCGCCTCGACCAGCACATGGGCGCCCTTGAACTCGGTGAGCTGGCCGAAGAAGGCGAAGCGGTTGCGCTTGCCGCCGCGGGCCAAGGGCCGGGGCGGGGCGATGCCCTCGACGGTCAGGCCGTTCTCGATCATGCGGAACTTCTCGCGGGGCAGGCCCCAGTCGACGTAGCGGTCGATCAGGAAGTTCGACGGGCTGACGTAGAAGTCCGCCTGCTCCAGGAAGGTCTTCAGGAACAGCTCGCGCTTGAAGAACTGCGCCTCGCCGATGTGCGGGAAGCAGCCGGCGCAGTCGGCCGGGCTGGCGCGGTAGCACAGCGTGTTGCGGCTGGTCTTCACCATCTGGCCGTGGTGGTGGCAGATGGACAGATACTCGTGGAAGGTCACCACGATCGGCACGCGCGGCAGCGCCTGCCGGATCGCCTGGATCGTCTCGATCCCCAGCCCCAGGAAATGGTGGAAGTTCACCACGTCCGGCTGAAGGTCGCGGACGTAGCGGACGAAGTCCTTCTCCAGCCCCGGCAGGTTGCGGTTCGACAGCCGGAAATGGTCGTAGTCGTTGGCGTAGTAGAGGACCTCCCGCTCCTTCTGGCGCAGCGCCATCAGGGCGGAGCTGCCGTGCGGCGTGACCGGCGGGGAGGTGCGGGCCAGGTAATGGCTCTCCCAGCCCGGCAGGTCGTGCAGCCCCTGGTGCAGGTTGTAGGAGGCCACCTCCGCGCCGCCCAGCGAGAAGGCGGGATGGCCGTGGCTGATGATCAGGACGCGCTTGTTGCTCATGGTCGGGCCGATCTCGATAGGGCTGCGTGTGGTCAGGCGGCGGCGCGGGCGGACCAGATGTCCTCGAAGCTCCAGCGGTCCACCATGGCGCCGGCGCGGCGCCAGCGGTCGGCGTGCGCGTCGCGCGGCTGTTCGTCCAGCGCCACCAGAGTGACGCGGGGCAGCCAGACGCAGGCCCCGCCCAGCGCGCGCAGGCGCAGGCAGAGATCCAGCCCCTTGTGGTCGGCCCCCATGTAGGAGCCCATGGCAGCCAGCGCGCGGACCAGCGCGTCCTTGGGCAGCAGCGCGCATTCCGGGGCGGCGGCGTCCACCGTCGCCGCGTCCTGCTCCTTCAGCCAGTCGCGCGGGTAGCCGGCGAAGCGGCGCTCGAAGGTCTTGGCGCCGTCCGAATCCTCAACCGCCATGATGCCGGCAAAGCGGATCGAATGGTCCTCGTAGAGCAGGGTCGGGCTGACCATCACCGGCCCGCCGGACTTGCGCGACACCCGCTCCAGCGCCGCCAGCCAGCCCTTTTCGGTCGGCAGGACGGAGGGGGAGAGCGTCAGCACCCGCTCGCCGCGGGCGTGGGGCAGGGCGGCGGCCATCGCCTCGAAGGCGTCGGTGGCGTCGGGAGCGGCCACGAAGGTGACGGCCATGCGGTAGAAGGCGGCGGCCTGACGGACCGCACCACCCAGCCGCTCGTGCGTGCCGGCGGCGGCGACCACCAGCAGTTCGGTTTCCGCGAAGTCCGGATCGATGGCTAGGCGGGCGATGTTGAGGTCCACGTCCTCGCGCCCGTCGGTCACCGGCAGGATCACCGAGACGCGCGGCGCCTTCACCGGACGGCCCATCGGGTGCACGCCCGCAGAGGGCGCGGCACCGGAGCGGGCGCGGGCGGTGCGCAGCATCGGTCCGACATGGCGCGCGATCAGCGTGTCGATGGACGGGCTGTCCAGATTGACCAGCGACAGCATGCGGCGCAGCGCTTCCGGAGCCGGCGGCAGGCAGCTCAGCGGCAGGAAGGCGAAGCGGTCGTCGGCCAGTTCCAGCTCAAGATGGAACTCGGCGCCCGGGGGCAGGCCCGACGGTTCGGCGGCGAAGGCGGTGAACCCGTGCTGGTCCTGGCCGGGGATCATGCGCCCGGCGAACAGGCCGTCATGCTGGAACGCCTCCGTCACGTCGCGGCGGGCCAGCCGCGACCAGCCCTCGTCGAGCCGGACGGCGACGCCCGGCCCCTTCAGCGTGACGGCGCGGACCTGCCGCGTCGGGTCGAGCAGCCAGCCAGCGACGAACAGCCCGGCCCCCGGCACGCGCAGCGCCATGTCCAAGCCGGTGCGCACCGGGATGTCGAGCCGCGACACCGTTTCCGCTCCGTCGTAGCGCGACGCGGCGATGCGCGTCATCCGCTGGCGCGTCTCGGCGTCCTGGATGTTGCCCAGCATGTCGCGCACATGGGCGGAGGCGACGCCGTCGGGCAGGATGGTGCGGTGCTCGAAGATCTCCAGATGGCGCCAACCCTCGGCGGCGCGATAGTGGACGCGGCGGATGGCGGTGGGAAGCGGGGTCTGGTCGGTCAGCACCGCCATCACGCCCGACGCCTCCGGCGGCAGGTCCGGACGGGCGAAGGACCCGGCGGTGGCGCGGTAGGCGGCGGTTTCCTCCGCCTCGATCAGGATCTTCTGGGCGCCGTTGCGGAAGCTGCGCGCCCAACCCTGGAGCATCAGGCTGCCGTCGCGGAAGCGGCCGAACACCTCGGCGAAACCGTCCGGCTGCGACACCTCCTGGGCGAGGCCCGAGAGCAGGCGCCCGATGCGGTCGGACTCGCTCTCCGCCCCGTCCTTCGAGGAGGCGGCGAGCTGGATCGCGAAATCCAGCGCCAGGGCCAGCGCGCCGGGCTGGAAGCCCTTCAGCGCCGAGACGAGGTGCGACGGGTTGGTGCGGACGTTGGACAGGCGCGGCAGGACGAGGCGTTCCCCCTTCTCGTCCGCCAGTTCGACGCGCGACGGGCGCATCTGGGCCAGCCCCGGCACGCGGATGCCGCCGAGGAACCAGCGCTCGCCCTCGGCGTCGGCCCAGGAGCGTCCGGCGTAGCGGCCCTCCACCGACCCGTCGAGATGCACGGCGCCCTGCGCGGGCAGCGCCCGGTCAATGGCGCCGAAAAGGACGAGCGTGTCGTCGTCAAGAAGAATGGCTGCCGTGATGTCGGCCTTGGTGATCGGTTCCTTCATACCGCGATGCTCCCCGCAATCGAGCCCTGCGCATGCGATCCCCCCGGACCATTCATTATGTCGTCATAGAGAATGACGTGTTTTTCGGCGGACTCCCCGGTTGTCGGGACCGCCGGCATGTTGGAGACGAGCCGGTCCCAAAGCCCCGGCTCGGTCATCGCGCGCGTCATCACGCGCGCCAGATCCGCGGCGTCCCCCGCCCGGAAATGCAGCCCGTCCACCCCGTCGGTCACCGATTCCGCCATGCCGCCGATGCCGCTGCAGATGACCGGGCGGCGGTGCTGGAAGGCTTCGCGGATGACCAGCGGGGCGTTCTCCCACCAGATCGACGGCATCACCACCCAGTCGGCGGCGGCCATCAGCTCGGGCATCTCCTCGCGCCGGTAGGGGCCGTGGCGGACGGCGGTGCCGCGGGCGCCCTTGAAGCCCTGCTCGACCTTGTCCTTGAAGGCGTCGGTCTGGAAGGGCGCGCCGCCATGGACGGCCAGCGTCAGGTCCTGCCCCTGCTTCTCCAGCCGGGCGGCGGCGTCCAGCGCGACGGTGATCCCCTTGAAGGGGTTCAGGTTGCCGAAATAGGCGAAGGCGTTGCGCGGCGCGCCCGCGGGTAGCGGCCGGTGCGGCGCCGGACGGACCGCCGGGCGCCCGTTCTCCATGACGGAGATGCTGTCCGGGTCGATGCCCCAGGCGATGTAGCGGTCGCGCAGGAAGGCGCTGGGCGCCAGGAAATGGTCGACCAGCCCGAACATCGCCTTGATGTGCTTCTCGCGCAGCACGAACTGGTCGGCCGGCCGGTCGGGGAAGCAGCGGTGGCAGGCGTCGGGCGAGGCCATGCGGCACAGTGCATGCCCGCTGGTCGTCACCATCTGCCCGTCGTTGGCGCAGATCGGGTAGTAGTCGTGCAGCGTGTAGACGATCCGCGCCCGCGGGCAGACGCGGCGGATCAGGAACAGCATCTCCACGCCCAGCAGCAGCGTGTGGTGGATGTGCACGATGTCCGGCTGGAAGGCGCGCAGCAGGTTCGACAGGTCGGGCACGATGCCGTGCAGGTCGATCTGGCTCTGGAAGAAATGATCGAAATGCCCGGCCCACAGCACCACCTCGTCGGCGCTGCGGCCCAGAGTCTGGAGGTTGGTGCCGGGCTTGCGGTCGCGGTGGACGCCGTTGGTGCAGGCGAGGAACAGGGCCTCGGCCCCCTTGGCCTTCAGGCTGCCGAACAGCTCGTGCGCGAAGATTTCCGTGCCGCCGGGATGCAGGCTGGGATGATTGTGGGCGACGACGAGGACGCGGGGCAGGCTCATCGGGCGGCCTCCTTTTCCAGAACCAGGAGATCCTGGAAATTCTCGGCGTTGCGCTGCCCGCTCCAGTGGCCGCGCAGGACCGGGCGCGCCGGGCGCAGCCCCTGTTCCGCGAAGGTGTCCAGCAGGAAGGACTCGCTGTAGGCGACGGCGGCGTTCGGGTTGGCCTCGTCGGCGATGAACTCCGGCCCGGCTGCCTCAAAGAAGGCCGGGCGGGCGGTCTTCTTGGCGATGCCGTCCCGCGCGCGGGCGTCCACCAGGAACAGGCTGAGGAAGCAGCGTCCGCCCGGCTTCAGCACGCGGGCGATCTCCGCCGCGTAGCGCACCGTCTCCGCTGTCCGCAGATGGGTGATGACCGAAGTCAGGATCACGAAGTCGTGCCCGCCGTCCGGGAAGGGCAGGCGGGTCTGCGCCGCGTCCTCCGCCCCTCCGGGGTTGTAGAGCGCATTCGCCACGTCGAGCGTCCGAAAGCGAAACTCCGGATAGGCCGGGGTGATCGTCTCCGCGCACCAGCGGATGCCGTCCTCGACGATGTCCACGCCGTCGTAGCTGGAGTCGAGATACTGGGTCAGCGGCACGGCCATGCGGCCGATGCCGCAGCCGATCTCCAGCACGCGGTGCTTCGGCTTCAGCCCGCCGACGCGCACGAAGTGGCGCAGGAATTCCGCCCCGATGGCCCGGAAATCGCCGTCGCCGATGAACACGCGGTCCGGCGGCGGCACGGGCAGGAAGCGGTTGCGGGCGATCTGCGCGCACAGCCATTCCAGCCGGGGGTCGGTGTTGCGGCGCAGGACGGCGAGGCGGCGCCCGGTAAGGATCTCGTTCATCAAGTCAGCTCCGGTTCCGGTTCGTGCGCCCGAACAGGCGGGATTTGCCCGGAACGGCAACGGGAAGGGCGGTGTCCGTGGGGGCGCCCGCCGACAGGGGGCGCATCAGGCTGTCCTCCAGCGCGGGCGGCGGCGGCAACGCGCTCCAGTCGCGGGCGGCCAGCTCTTCCATCATCGCGGCCCAGCGGCGGGCGTGGAGCCAGCCGTTGTATTCGGAGGCGACGCCGCGGGTGTAGCCCTGGTGCCGGCTGATCGAGCGGCGCTCCAGATGGTACAGATCGACCGAGGGGACGTAGCGGATGTCCAGCCCGGCCTTGCGGATGCGCAGGCAGAGGTCGGAGTCCTCGTAGTCGCCGATGATATAGTCCTCGCAGAAGCCGCCCACGGCGTCGAAGGTCTCGCGGGTCATCATCAGGCAGGCGCCGGTCACGCCGGGCACGCTGCGCTCCCGCCGGGCGGGCAGGAAGTCGCGCGGCAGGCCCTTGAAGAAGTGATGGTTGTACCAGCGCCCGCGGACGTCGCGGTCGAAGTACAGGCCGGCGTGCTGCAGGCTGTCGTCGTCGAACAGCAGCTTCGGCCCGACCGCCCCGGTCCCCGGCGCGCGCTCCAACGCGGCGAGCAGGGCGGGCAGCCAGCCGGGCTGGTCGGGGATCACGTCGGAATTGAGGAACAGCAGCGTCCGCCCGGTGGAGGCGGCGACACCCGCGTTGTTGGCCGCCGAGTAGCCGTAATTGGCCGGCTGCACCAGCACCCGCATCGGCAGGCCGTAGAGCGCGTGGAAACCGTGCAGCATGTGCACCAGCTCGTCGCGCTGCTCCGGGCTGTCGAGCACGAAGATCAGCTCCGCCCCGGCCATGCCGGGATCGGTGGCGAAGCTGGAGAGCTGGAAGCGCAGGAATTCCAGCGCCTTGTAGAGCGGGATGATGACCGAGACGGCCGGCGTCTCCGGAACGCGCCCGAAATTGACCGTCTCCGGCTCGCCGCGGCTCGCCATGTGGGCGGCGTGGAGCGGTGCCACGGCCGGGGCGATCACCGTTTCCAGAACCAGCGGAGTCGCGTGCTGCGGCGGCAGGCTGCCCAGAACCGCGGCGCGGGCGTCGGCGGGCGACAGCGGGCGCAGCGGCGGCACCAGCCGGATCGACCCGCCGGAGCCGAGGCGAAGCTCCGCATGGACCTGGAGCGCCGCCGCGGGTTCGGGCGCGCCGGGCAGGTAGGCGACGAAGCCGCTGCGGTCGGTGGACGGGGCGGTGCCGAACAGCTTCGCCACGTCTTCGCGCGGGAAGCGGTGCTCCAGAATCTCCAGCCGGCGCTCGCCGCCAAAGGGCGTGTG